>JAZJYP010000236.1:0-25062 GCA_040390345.1 Pseudomonadota bacterium
CAGACGCGCTTGGGGTCTGTCCCCGATTTGGGGTCTGTCCCCGATTTGGAAGGAATTCGAAAGACAGATTGCCAGCGGGGTAGAATAGCGCTTCTTTTTGCTTCACTCAGCAGGCGCTACACACATGAATATGGAAGTCCTCGACGCGGCCAGCGAAGCCGTGGCAGCCCCCGTCAAACCGGCCGGTCCGGCCTTTGTCCACCTGCGCTTGCACACCGAGTATTCGATCGTCGATGGCCTGGTGCGTATCGACGATGTCATCGCGGCCGCCGCCAAGGACAAGCAGCCAGCCATGGCCATCACCGACCTGGCCAATCTGTTCGGCATGGTCAAGTTCTACAAGGGCATGCGTGGCAAGGGCGTGAAACCGATCATCGGTGTCGACACCTGGATTACCAACGACGAGAACCGCGACAAGCCTTCGCGCATCCTGCTGCTGGCCAAGAACAAGACCGGCTACCTGCAGCTGTGCGACCTGCTCTCGCGCGCCTGGCTGACCAACCAGCACAAGGGCCGCGCTGAAATGCGCATCGAGTGGCTCGAAGCGCTGGCCACCAGCGTGTCGACCCTGGAGCCCGAGGCCAACCAGGCCAATGGCTTGATCGCCATCTCGGGCGCGCACTTCGGCGACATCGGCACGGCCATCGAAAACGGCAACCTGGCGCTGGCTGAACGCTGCGCCGCGCGCTGGGCGGCCATCTTCCCGGGCCACTTCTACATCGAGATCCAGCGCGCCGGCCAACCGAACCAGGAGGCGCAGGTGCGCCACGCGGTGGCGCTGGCGGCCCAACTGGGCTTGCCGGTCGTGGCGACCCACCCGGTCCAGTTCATCTCGCCCGACGAATACATCGCCCACGAAGCGCGCACCTGTATCGCGGAAGGCGAAATGCTGGCCAACGCCAAGCGCGTCAAACGCTTCAACGAGTCGATGCGCTTCAAGTCGCAGGCGGAGATGGCCGAGCTGTTCGCGGACATGCCGGCCGCGCTGCAAAACTCGGTTGAAATCGCCAAGCGCTGCAACGTCGTGCTCACCTTGGGCAAGCCGCAGCTGCCCAACTTCCCCACGCCGCCGGGCATGACGATCGACGAATTTCTCGTCGCCGAATCGCAGGCCGGCCTGGTGCAGCGCCTCGATCACCTGTTCCCGGATCCGGTCGAACGCGAGAAGCAGCGCCCGCGCTACGAGGAGCGCCTCAAGTTCGAGACCGACACGATCTGCAAGATGAAGTTCCCTGGCTACTTCCTGATCGTGGCGGAGTTCATCAAGTGGGGCAAGGAAAACGGCGTGCCTGTGGGGCCGGGCCGCGGCTCGGGTGCGGGTTCGCTGGTCGCTTATTGCCTGCTCATTACCGACCTCGATCCCTTGCGCTACAACCTGCTGTTCGAGCGCTTCCTGAACCCGGAACGTGTTTCGATGCCCGACTTCGACATCGACTTTTGCCAGGAAAACCGCGACAAGGTGATCCAGCACGTGAAGGACCTGTATGGCCGCGACGCGGTCTCGCAGATCGCCACCTTCGGTACCATGGCGGCCAAGGGCGCCATCCGTGACGTCGGCCGCGTGCTCGATTTCGGCTACAACTTCTGCGATGGCATTTCGAAGCTGATCCCCTTCAAGCCGGGCAAGCCGGTGTCGATCGCCGAGGCAATCGAAGAAGAGCCAATGCTCAAGGAGCGCCTGGAAAACGAGGAAGAGGTCAAGCAGTTGCTGGACCTGGCGCAGCAGGTCGAGGGTATCACCCGCAATATAGGCATGCACGCCGGTGGCGTGTTGATCGCGCCAGGCAAGCTGACCGACTTCTGCCCGCTCTACACGCAGGGCGGCGAGGGCGGCGTGGTGTCGCAGTACGACAAGGACGATGTGGAGGCCGTGGGCCTGGTCAAGTTCGACTTCTTGGGCCTGACCACCTTGACCATCCTCGAACGCGCCGTCAACTACATCCGCGCACTCGACCCTGCCATGGCCGGCTTCGACCTGGCCAAGCTGCCACTGAACGACAAACCGTCCTACGACCTGCTGACGAAAGCGAAAACCGTCGCGATCTTCCAGCTGGAGTCGCGCGGCATGCAGGGCATGCTGAAAGATGCGCGTCCCGACCGTTTCGAGGACATCATCGCGCTGGTAGCGCTGTACCGTCCGGGCCCGATGGACCTGATTCCCGACTTCTGCAAGCGCAAGCACGGCGAAAAGTTCGACTATCCCGATCCGCGCACCGAGGGCATCCTGTCCGAGACCTACGGCATCATGGTCTACCAGGAGCAGGTGATGCAGATGGCGCAGATCGTCGGCGGCTACTCGCTGGGCGGCGCCGACATGCTGCGCCGCGCGATGGGCAAGAAGAAGGCCGAAGAGATGGCCGAGCACCGCGAGATCTTCCGCAAGGGCGCGGCCGAAGGCGGCCTGACGGCGGAAAAGGCCGACGAGATCTTCGACTTGATGGAGAAGTTCGCCGGCTACGGCTTCAACAAGTCGCACGCGGCGGCGTATGCGCTGCTGTCCTACCACACGGCCTACCTGAAGGCCCACCACACTGCGGCGTTCATGGCAGCCAACATGTCGCTGGCGATGGACGACACCGACAAGATCAAGATCCTCGTCGAAGACTGCCTCGACGTGTGCAACCTGACCCTGCTGCCGCCCGATATCAACCATTCGGACTACCGCTTCGTGCCGGAAGGCCCGGCACCATCGGTGACGGGCAAGCGCGTCACCAATATTCGTTATGGCCTGGGCGCCGTCAAAGGCTCGGGCCAGGGCGCGATTGAATCGATTATCGCCGCGCGCACGACCGGCGGACCATTCAAGGACCTGTTCGACTTCTGCAAACGCGTCGACCGCAAGCAGATCAACAAGCGCACCATCGAGTCGCTCATTCGCGCCGGCGCCATGGACTGCTTCAAGGTCGACCGCGCCATCCTGCTCGCTTCCGTCAGCTTCGCCGTCGAAGTGGCGGACCAGGCGGCGGCGTCGGCCAACCAGGTGAGCCTGTTTGGCGGCGACGATTCGGACCTGGTGGCGCCGCCCGAGTACGTGAAGGTGCGCGCCTGGACCGACAAGGAAAAGCTGTCCGAAGAAAAAATCGCGCTCGGCTTCTACCTGTCCGGCCACATGTTCGACACCTATGCCGGCGAAGCGCGCCGTTTTTCGCGCACCAAGCTGGCCGACCTGGAGCCGTCGCGCGAGCCGCGCGTGATGTGCGGCGTGATCACGGGCGCGCGCCCGCAGATGACCCAGCGCGGCAAGATCCTCATCGTTACCCTTGACGACAAATCGTCGCAGGTGGAGGTGACGGTCTACGGCGAGATCTTCGAAGCGCACAAGAACATCTTCAAGGAAGACGAACTGCTCGTCGTCGTCGGCAAGGTGTCGGAAGACCGCTTCAACGGCGGCCTGCGCATCACGGCTGAAAAAGTCTACGACCTGGCCATGGCCCGCATCCACTACGGCCGCCACCTGGGCATGGTGATGCCGGAAGGCGTGAGCTCGGCGAAAATCGCCGAAGTGCTGCAACCGTACCGCAACAACGAAGGCATGCCGGTGGCGCTGAAGGTCAAGCCGCAGGGCGTGGAATGCGTGCTGCAACTGGGCGACGACTGGCGCGTGGCGCCGTCCGAAGCGCTGCAGCTGGCGCTGGAACAAACCCTGGGCGCGAAAGAGGTCGCAGTTGACTACTAAGCCGCTCAAGGTCCTGTTCTTTTCGCACGACTCCAAGCTGGGCGACGCGATCGTCAATACCGCCTTCGTGGCGGGCTTGAAGCAGCACGACCCGCATTGCGAGATCCATGCCACCGTGGCCGGTGTGACCGCCACCTTCTGGGCCCAGGATGAACGCATCAGCAAGACCTGGACCGTGCAGAAGCCGGGCTGGCGCGACACGGTGCGCCTGGGCCGCGCGTTCCGGCGCGAGCACTACGACTACATCGTCACGTGGCAGCGCATGCGCAAGGAAAAGAACCGCCTGATGCTGTGGCTGGCCAAGCCCGGTGCGGTGATCGACCTGCATGCCTTCAACCAGGGCGTGATCACCCACAAGATCGAAGCGTGTGGCGAGGCACTGGCGCAGATGAACCGCCGCGGCGCAGCGGAACTGGCCTACGACGTCAAGCTGGAAGCGCGCTGCGAGCAGATCGACGCGCTGCTGGCGCCGGCCGGCGAAGTCTTTGTCGTGAACCTGTTTGCGGCCGACGCCGAGCGCAACATCGGCCATGCACAAGCCGTGGGCATTGTGCGCGGCTTGCAGGCGATGGCGCCGGCAGCGGTGGTGTGCCTGGTCTGTACCGATGTCACCGAAGTGCAGGCGCAGTCCGTGCAGGCCGCGTGTGCGCCAAGCGCACAGGTGGTCAATTGCGATGGCAATCTCGCGCGCCTGTTCCGGCTTTGTGAACGGGCCGATATGGTGATCAGCCCAGATACGGCGCTGGTGCACATTGCCTCGGCCTTCGACACGCCGGTGATCGGGATTTACCAGGACAATGGCGTCAAGGCGGTGCAGTGGGGACCGCGCTCGAAGGCGCACGGCATCGTGCTGTCGTCGAACCCGTTGACGCTGGAGGGGTTTGCCGTGGGGCGGGTGTTGGAATTGGCCGCGGGTTTGCGCGTGGGCACTCGTGCCCACCCTACGGCTATCGAGCATTCGTAGGGTGGGCACATGTGCCCACGCGTCTTACGTCAAACCCTTGATGGCGCGGATGGTGCCGTTGGCGGCACGTTCGACCACGAGGGCCTTGTTGGATGATTCGGCGCTGCGCTGGGCTTCGCGGTGCCACAGGTGGAATACCTCGGTGGCAAAGGCGCCATCCTTGCGCATCACGCCGGCGTTGAACAGGCGTACGACGAGGTCGGAGTCTTCATGGCCCCAGCCGGTGAAGCTTTCGTCGAAGCCGTTGACCAGTTCGAGGTCGCTGCGCCAGACGCCCAGGTTGCAGCTCTTGATGCGGCGCCAGGAAAAACACCGGCTTTCGCGCCACAGGTCGGGCCATTTGGCAAGCAGTTGCAGTACCTTGTTGATGTGGCCCTGAGAACGCAGCGACAGTTTTTGGCCGAGCGGCAGCGTTTGCAGGTCGATTTTTTCGGCCAGCACGCGGCCGGTGAAGGCCTCGCTTAGCAGCACGCGGCTGCCGGAGACGAGGTAGCCGCGCCGCGCCAGCCGGCGGTGGCGGGCGATGAAGTCGGCCTGCGGCACGCAGTCGCCGTCGAGGAAGACGATGTACTCACCCTTGGCGGCAAGCGTGCCGCGGTTGCGCGCCATGGCGGCGCGGAAGCCCTCGTCGGGCTGCCAGACGTGGGCAAGCGGCATCGGCGCACGGGCGGCGAGGGCGTCGATGCAGGCCTTCGTGTTGGCAGTCGAGCCGTCATCAGCGATAATGATTTCAAAATCCTTGTCGTGCTGGGCAAAAAGCGCCTCGATGACGGTAGACAAAGCGTCGGGGCGGTTGTAGGTCGTCACGACGACGGAAATGGTAGGTGGGTGCTGCATGATGTCCTCGAAAAGCTCAGGATTGCAAGAATATCTCACATGAAGATGAATGAACAATAAATGATCAAAATGACGAGCCCAAGGCAGGTCGTGGCCGCCGCATTGGTCTTCTTGCTCCCTTTCCTGTGCCTCACCACGCTGCGTGGGGTCAGCATCAGCAGCTTCGCTTTCCTGATCGCCTCCCTGTTCCTGCTCAAGGACGGGCGCGCTGCGCTGGTGCGCCACTGGAGCGCGGTGCGCTGGGTGGTGCTCGCCTTCCTGGCCAACTTCCTGTTTGCCTTCCTGTGCTTCCAGCTGCGCGACCATGCGCCGCTGGGCGTGCTGGAAAAACCCTCGCGCATGCTGTTTTCGATCGCCGCCCTGGTGGTGGTGCTGGTTGCGCGTCCGTCGCGCAAGGCCCTCTGGTGGGGCGTGACCTGCGGGGCCATCGGCGCGGTGGTGTTTGTCGGCTACCAGCGCGTGGAACTCGATCTTGACCGCCCCGGTGGCCTGATCAACGCCATCACCTTTGGCGACTTGTCGCTGTGCCTCGGTCTCATTGCGCTGGCCGCGGCGATCGACTTTCGCCGCGCACGCGACGCCATCTGGCCCTGCATCGGCGCGCTGGCCGGCCTGCTTGGTTCCATTTTCACCGGCACGCGCGGCGGCTGGGTGGCCCTGCTGTTCGCGGCGGTCCTGTTCATCCGCTATAGCCGCGTAATGCGCAGCAAGGTGATGGCTGCGCTGGTCGCGGCCAGCCTGGCATTGCTGACGGCTACCTACTTCATTCCCGCCACCGGCATGGCCGAACGCGTGGCGCAGGGGCGGGCGGACATTGACGCCTACTTCCATGGCGGCAGCGTCAACACCAACGTCGGCATTCGCCTCGAATTGTGGAAGGGTGCTTCGATGCTGATTCGCCAACATCCCTGGTTTGGCATTGGCAGCAACGAATACAAGCGCGAGCTCGATCAATACGTCACGCAAGGCAAACTCGATCCCGTCGTGCGCGAGTCCCTCCACCTTCATAACGATGCCATGCAGATCCTGGTGACGGGAGGCGTGGCCGGTTTTGCGATCTGGGCGGCGACACTGATCGCGCCGTTTGCGTTCTTCCGCCGTTTCCTCAAAGGGCATGCGCAAGCGAGCCGGCAGCAAATCGCGCTGTCGCTGGCGGGCCTGCTGCTGGTGACCTGCTACTTCAGTTTTGGCCTGACGGAGGTGATCTTCTGGTCGGTCAAGGGCAGCCTGTTCTACGCCCTGATGATCTTCATGTTGATGGGTTTTTGCCTGAACGCGAAAGACAGTGATGGAAAATAGCGTCATCATCAAGCGCCTGCTGGCCATCGTCAAACCCTACCGCCTGCGCGCCCTGGTGTCGCTGCTGGCAATGGCCGGCACCGCCGCCACCCAGCCGATGCTCTCAAAAGCGCTCGAACTGCTGCTCGATAATGGCTTCCGCGACCACAAGGCCAATTTCAACCTCTGGCTGATCCCTCTGATCCTGCTGTCGATCTTCATCCTGCGCGGCGTCTTCACCTTCACCACGGCTTACCTGAACAACTGGGTCATCAGCCGCGTGCTGAACGACATCCGGCGCATGGTGTTCGACCGTTTGCTGCGCCTGCCGGTGGCGCGCTTCCACGAAGAGTCGACCGGCCGCATCATCAACACCGTCATCGGCGACGTGCGCCAGGTGGTGGACATGATCAATTCCGTGTTCCTGGCCTTCGTGCGCGACACCATGGTGGTGCTGGGCCTGTTGATTGGCCTGCTGTACGTGAACTGGAAGTTGACGCTGGTGGCGCTGGTGGTGGTGCCGGCGACGGCGCTGATCGTGCGCACCACGACGGCGCGCCTGCGCCGCCTGAACCGCGACAACCAGCGCGTGACCGGCGAGATGACCCAGGTGGTCGAAGAAGCGGCGCGCGGCCACCAGGTGATCCGCGTGTTTTCGGGCGAGCGCTACGAGCGGGCGCGTTTCGAAGCGCGCAGCGAAGCCTTGCGCGGCTTCTCGCAGCGCATGACCGTTGCCGCCGCCGCTACCGTGCCGATCACGCAAATTGCCACCGCCGTGGCCGTGTCCATCGTGATCGTCATGGCCATCCGCGCCGACATGAGCGTGGGCGAATTCACCAATTTCATCACGATGATGCTGATGCTGCTGGCGCCACTGAAGTCGCTGGTGGAAGTGAACGGACCGGTCCAGCGCGGCATGTCCGCCGCCGAGACGGTGTTCACCATGGTCGATGCGCCGGTTGAACCTGATCCGGGCACGATGGAACTGGGCCGCACGCAAGGACACCTGCGCTTTGAGGACGTCTCGTTCCGCTATTCGGACGTCAATCCGCTGGCGCTGTCTGGTGTCTCACTCGACATCGCACCGGGTCAGACGGTGGCACTGGTGGGCGCTTCGGGCGGGGGCAAGTCGACTTTCGTCAACCTGGTTACGCGCTTCTATGCGCCGACGGCAGGGCGCATCACGCTCGACGGCATCGCCTACGAAGACATCAGGCTGGAAAGCCTGCGTGCGCAACTGGCCATGGTCAGCCAGAACGTCGTGCTGTTCGACGATACACTGGGCGCGAATATCGCCTACGGCGTCGAGACGGTCGACCAGGAGCGCCTGCGCGCCGCCATCAAGGCCGCCCACCTTTCCGACGTCGTGGCGGCACTGCCGGAAGGCGTGGACACGCGCATTGGCGAAAATGGCATGCGCCTCTCCGGCGGCCAGCGCCAGCGCGTGGCAATCGCCCGCGCCATCTACAAGGACGCGCCCATCCTGATCCTCGACGAAGCCACGTCGGCACTGGACAACGAATCCGAGCGCGCCGTGCAGGCGGCGCTCGACACACTGATGGCGGGCCGCACCACGCTGGTCATTGCGCACCGCCTGTCGACGGTGGAGCGGGCCGACCGCATTGTCGTGCTCGACCAAGGCAAGATCGTCGAAGCCGGGCGCCATGCGGAACTGCTGGCGCAAAACGGCATCTACGCCAATCTGTATCGCCTGCAGTTCTCCAAGGCCGAAGCATGAGCCTGCGCACGCTCGTCATTTCACCCAACTGGATTGGCGACGCGGTCATGGCGCAGCCACTGCTGCAACTGCTGCGCCGCCAGCATCCCGAACGCCCGATCGACGTGCTGGCACCGCCCTCGGTGGCGCCGGTGTGGCGTGCGATGGCCGAAGTGGACGAGGTGCTGGAGACGCCGTTTCGCCACGGCGCCCTGCAACTGGGCGAGCGGCGCAAGTTCGCCAAGGTGCTGCGCGCGCGTGGCTATGCGGATTCCTACGTGCTGCCCAATACGCTCAAATACGCGCTCATTCCCTGGATGGCCGGCATTCCCAAGCGCGTCGGTTACAAGGGCGAGATGCGCTATGGCCTCGTCAACGTCATGCACCACGACGATACGCCACCGCGCCCAATGGTGCCGTTTTACGCCGCGCTGGCCAGTTCCACGGACCCGGTGCCGCGCCCCAGGCTGACTGTCGATGCAGTGCGCAGCCGCGCCGCTAGCGAACGCTGTGGCCTGGACCCGGCGCGACCGCTGGTGGTGTTCGCACCGGGCGCCGAATTCGGTTCGGCCAAGCGCTGGCCGGCGCGCCATTTTGCGGCGCTGGCCCAGGCCATCGTCGCCGAGAATTCCCAGGTGCAGATAGGCTTGCTCGGCTCGCCCAAGGACAAGGAAGCCGGTGCCGAGATCACCGCCATCACGGGCACGGAAAACGTCTTCAACCTGGCCGGCGTGACCAGCCTCGATGAGGCCATTGCCCTGATCGGACGCGCAGCCGGCGTGGTGGCCAACGATTCGGGCTTGCTGCACATTGCCTCGGGCCTGAACCGGCCGGTCGTGGCGCTGTATGGGCCAACCGATCCGGATCACGCGCCGCCATTCTCGGACCTGGCGCGTTCGCTGTCGTTGCGCCTCGATTGCGCGCCGTGCAAGCAGCGCGAGTGCCCGCTTGGACACCAGAACTGCATGCAAAAAATGGAAGCGCCGATGGTGTGGCAGGCACTCCAGCCGATGCTGTCAATACCGCAATAATAGTAAATATCAAATACGTGTTACGCTCCACTCACCAAACTGGCGGCCCCACGGTTTTTTTGATTTGCGAGCATGAACAAACCAGTCATTCCTATCGCCGTTGAAGGCAGTACACGGCAGCGCAAACGGCAAGCGCCCAAGGGACGCCGCGTCGATCCGCTAGCGCTGGCCGAGGTGCAAGCCTTGCTTGGCGCCGCATCGCGCCAGCCCGATCTTTTGATCGAGCATCTGCACAAGTTCCAGGATTACTACGGCAGCCTGTCGGCGGCCCACCTGGCCGCGCTGGCGCAGGAAATGCGCATGCCGCAAGCCCAGGTCTACGAGGTCGCCTCCTTCTATCACCATTTCGACATCGTCAAGGAAGGGCAGGCCGCGCCGCCCGCGTTGACGGTGCGCGTGTGCGCCGGCCTGTCCTGCGAGATGGCCGGTGCGCAGGACTTGCTCGCGCGCCTGCCCGCCATGCTGGGCAAGGACGTGCGCGTGATCGAAGCGCCTTGCGTCGGCCGCTGCGAGCAGGCGCCAGTGGCCGTGGTGGGACAGAACGCGATTCCCATTGCCAGTGCCGACGGCGTCAAAGCGGCCGTTTCGGCAGGGGAGACGCGCCAGCAGGCACCGGACTACACGGGCTACGAAGCCTATCGCGCCGAAGGCGGCTACGCGCTGCTGCAGGACTGCGTCAAGGGCGTGCGCGAGGTTGAATCGGTGATCGCGGCACTGGAAGACTCTGGCCTGCGCGGCCTGGGCGGCGCCGGCTTCCCGGCGGGGCGCAAATGGCGCATCGTGCGCGCCGAAGCGGGCCCGCGCCTGATGGCGGTGAATATCGACGAAGGCGAGCCGGGCACCTTCAAGGACCGCGTCTACCTCGAGCGCGACCCGCACCGCTTTATCGAGGGTGCCTTGATCGCCGCCTGGGCGGTCGGCATCGAAACCATCTACATCTACCTGCGCGACGAATACCACGGCTGCCGCGCCCTGCTCGAAGCGGAGCTGGACAAGCTGCGTGCCAGTCCGCCGGTGGCGTGGCTGCCGCAGATCATCTTGCGGCGCGGCGCGGGCGCCTATATCTGCGGCGAAGAGTCGGCCATGATCGAGTCGATCGAAGGCAAGCGCGGCATGCCGCGCCTGCGTCCGCCTTATGTGGCGCAGGTGGGCCTGTTCGGCCGCCCGACCCTGGAGCACAACTTCGAAACGCTGCACTGGGTGCGCGACATCGTGGAAAAGGGCGCCGCCGCTTTCGGCGCGCATGGGCGCAACGGCCGCAAGGGGCTGCGCTCGTTCTCGGTGTCGGGCCGGGTCAAGCAGCCGGGCGTCAAGCTCGCGCCGGCCGGCATCACGATGCGCGAACTGATCGACGAATTCTGCGGCGGCATGCAGGACGGCCACGCTTTCTACGGCTACCTGCCGGGTGGCGCTTCGGGCGGCATCCTGCCCGCCGCGCTGGGCGACATCCCGCTCGACTTCGACACCTTGCAGCCCTATGGCTGCTTCATCGGTTCGGCGGCGGTGGTAGTGCTGTCCGAGCGCGACACGGCCGCCGCGGCGGCGCGCAACACGATGCGTTTTTTCCGTGACGAGTCCTGCGGCCAGTGCACGCCATGCCGCGTCGGCACGGCCAAGGCGCTGGCGCTGATCGAACAGCCCAAGTGGGACACGGCGCTACTGGCCGAACTGTCGCAAGTGATGCGCGACGCCTCGATCTGCGGCCTGGGCCAGGCGGCGCCGAATCCAATTGATTGTGTCGTCAAGTATTTTCCGAACGAGCTATGAAATTCCAGATCAATGGCCGTGCAGTCGAGGGCCGCGCCGACGAGACGCTGATCGAGGCGGCGCGCCGCGAAGGCATCGAGATCCCGCACCTGTGCTACAAGCCCGGTATGGAAGAAGTGGGCAATTGCCGCGCCTGCGTGGTGGAGATTGGTGGCGAGCGCGTGCTCGCGCCATCATGCTGCCGTTATCCGAGCGAGGGCATGCAGGTGACGACCGACAGCGCGCGCGCGCTGGCCGCGCAAAAGATGGTGCTCGAGCTGCTGCAGTCCGATATGCCGGAACGCGACTACACGCGCCACAATGAAGTGGACCAATGGGCACAAAAGCTCGGCGTAGGAAAGCCGCGCTTCGCCGCGCGCGCAGCGACCGCGCCGGACCTGTCGCACGCCGCCATCGCCGTCAATCTTGACGCCTGCATCCAGTGCACGCGCTGCGTGCGCGCCTGCCGCGACGAACAGGTCAACGACGTCATCGGCCTGGCCTTGCGCGGCGACCAGGCCAAGATTGCGTTCGACATGGACGACCCGATGGGCAACTCCACCTGCGTGGGCTGCGGCGAATGCGTGCAGGCCTGTCCGACGGGCGCCCTGATGCCTGCGCGCGAGGTGGCCCTCAGCGCGCCGGACAGGCAGGTCAAGTCGGTGTGCCCGTATTGCGGCGTTGGCTGCCAGCTGACCTACAACGTCAAGGACAACAAGATCCTGTTTGTCGAAGGACGCGACGGTCCCGCCAACCACGAGCGCCTGTGCGTCAAGGGCCGCTATGGCTTCGACTACGCCCATCATCCGCACCGTTTGACGAAGCCGCTGATCCGCCGCGCCGATGCCCCGCCCAAGCGCGGCGACTTCAGCATGGACCCCGAGCGCGTGATGGACGTGTTCCGCGAAGCGAGCTGGGACGAAGCACTGGCCCTGGCCGGCGGCACCCTGGCGACGATCCGCGACACCCATGGCAAGAAAGCCCTGGCCGGTTTCGGCTCGGCCAAGGGCAGCAACGAAGAGGCCTACCTGTTCCAGAAGCTGGTACGCACTGGATTTGGCAGCAATAACGTCGACCATTGCACGCGCCTGTGCCACGCCTCCTCGGTGGCGGCGCTGCTCGAAGGGATTGGTTCCGGCGCTGTATCGAATCCGGTGATGGACGTGACGAAGGCCGAAGTGGTCATCGTCATCGGCGCCAATCCGACCGTGAACCATCCGGTGGCGGCCACCTGGATCAAGAACGCCGTGCGCGGCGGCACCAAGCTGGTGGTGTGCGACCCGCGCCGCTCGGAGCTGGCGCGCATGGCGCACCGCTACTTGCAGTTCAAGCCCGACACCGACGTTGCCCTGCTCAACGCGATGATGCACGTAATCGTCAGCGAAGGCCTGGTGGACCAGGACTTCATCGCCAGCCGCACCATCGGCTACGCGGAGCTGGAACAGAACGTGGCCGGCTACAGCCCCGAGCTGATGGCGCCGATCTGCGGCATCGATGCCGACACCATCCGCTACGTGGCACGCCTGTATGCGGGCTCGAAGGGTTCGATGATCCTGTGGGGCATGGGCATCTCGCAGCACGTCCACGGCACCGACAATGCGCGCTGCCTGATCGCGTTGGCCCTGATGACGGGCCAGATCGGCCGGCCCGGTACTGGCCTGCATCCGCTGCGCGGCCAGAACAATGTGCAGGGCGCCTCCGACGCGGGCCTGATTCCAATGATGTTCCCCGACTACCAGCGCGTCGACAATCCCAGGGCGCACGCCAAGTTCGAACAAGCCTGGGGCGTCAAGCTGGATGACCAGCCCGGCCTGACGGTGGTGGAGATCATGCATGCGATCAAACGCGGCCAGATCCGCGGCATGTACATCATGGGTGAGAATCCGGCCATGTCTGACCCCGACGCGAACCATGCGCGCGAGTCGCTCGCCGCGCTCGATCATCTGGTGGTGCAGGACATCTTCCTTACCGAGACGGCCTACCTGGCCGACGTGATCCTGCCCGCCACGGCCTTCCCGGAAAAGACCGGCACCTTCACCAACACCGACCGCCTGGTGCAGATGGGCCGCAAGGCCATCGACCCGCCCGGCGAGGCGATGCCGGACTTGTGGATCATCGAGCAGATCGCCAAGCACATGGGCCTGCACTGGAACTACGCCCATGTGGCCGACGTGTTCGACGAAATGCGCCGCACCATGCCCAGCATCGGCGGCATCACCTGGGA
This sequence comes from Pseudomonadota bacterium, assembly GCA_040390345.1. Taxonomy (GTDB): domain Bacteria; phylum Pseudomonadota; class Gammaproteobacteria; order Burkholderiales; family Burkholderiaceae_D; genus Telluria_A. The sequence continues at coordinate 13,474 of JAZJYP010000236.1, forward strand.
GCGGCTCGAACGCGAACATGCCGTCACCTATCCCTGCGCGCAGGAAGGCGATGCGGGCACGCCGGTGGTGTTTACCGAGACCTTCCCGCGCGAGGGCGGGCGGGCACGCTTCGTCCCGGCTGACATCATCCCCGCCGATGAACGCCCGGATGCCGAATACCCGATGGTCCTGATCACCGGGCGCCAGCTGGAACACTGGCACACCGGCAGCATGACGCGGCGCGCGACGGTGCTCGACGCGATCGAGCCGGACCCGGTCGCGCTGGTGCATCCGCTGGACCTGGCGGCAATGGGCGTCCAGCCCGGCGAGGTGATCACGATCAGTTCGCGCCGCGGCGAAGTGGCCCTGTTTGCGCGCGCCGACGACAGCTCGCCACGTGGCGCGGTGTTCGTGCCGTTCTGCTACTACGAGGCGGCCATCAACAAGTTGACCAATGCGGCGCTGGACCCCTTTGGCAAAATCCCTGAATTCAAATACTGCGCAATCCGGGTCGCGCCCGGTGGCACGGTGGCTGAACAAAGCAGCTTTGGCGGCGGCCAGGTGCTGGAAGGCTTGAATCGATGAGATACCGGCCCGAATTGACCAATGCCAGCGCAGCGCTGACCCATCCGGTGGAAGCGCTCGATGAACGCGGGCGCGTGTCGACGATCTCGATTCCTGCCGAACGCCCGCTGACGCTCTACGTCGACAAGCGCGAACTGGTGACCTTGATGACGCTCGGTGGCGCGCCCGAAGCGCTCACGCTTGGCTACCTGCGCAACCAGCGCCTGGTCAATGCGCTCGAGGATGTGCTGGCGGTGCAGGTGGACTGGTCGGTCGACGCGGTCGCCGTCACCACGCGCCACGGCGTCGCCGACGTGGAAGCGCGCACGGCCAAGAAGGTCGTCACTACCGGCTGTGGCCAGGGTTCGGTATTTGGTGGCCTGATGGACGAAGTCGACAAGATCGCCTTGCCCGTCGATGCGCGCCTGCACCAGGAAACCGTGTACCGCATCGTCGATACGATCCGCATCCAGCAGTCGATCTACAAACAGGCTGGCTCGGTGCACGGCTGCGCCTTGTTTTCGAACGCGGGCGAACTGCTGTATTTCATCGAAGACGTGGGCCGCCACAATGCGGTCGACGCTATCGCTGGCCTGATGTGGCTCGAAGGGATGAGCGGCGCCGACAAGGTGTTCTACACCACCGGGCGCCTGACTTCGGAAATGGTGATCAAGGGCGCGCAGATGGGCATCCCCTTCCTGCTGTCGCGCTCGGGCACCACGCAAATGGGGCATATGGTGGCCGAACGGGTCGGCATGTCGCTGCTGGCGCGCTGCACCGGCAAGCACTTCCTGCTGCTGTCCGTGCGCGAACGCCTGCTATTCGGAGCCGACTTGTGATCGATGCCATTGGCCGCGCTTTCGCGCTGCTGTTCGGCGCCGACCCGGTGCTGTGGCAAATCGTCTGGGTCACTTTCAAGACCACGATCGGCGCACTGCTGCTGGCGACGCCGCCCGCCATTGCGCTGGGCTACCTGGTGGCCACGCGCCGCTTCGGCGGACGGCGCATCGCGGTCTGGCTGCTGCAGGCGACGCTGTCGATGCCGACGGTGCTCATTGGCTTGCTGCTATACCTGCTGCTGTCGCGCCAGGGACCACTGGGTCCGCTGGAGTGGCTGTTCTCGCAAGCGGGCATCGTGGCCGGCCAGGTCGTCATTGCGCTGCCGGTGCTGGTGGCGTTCACGCTGGCGAGCGTGCAAGGGGCCGACCCGCGCTATGCCGAAACGGCCATCGCACTCGGTGCCACACCGCTGCGCGTGATGGCCACGGTGCTCTACGAAGTGCGTTTTGGCGTGATGGCCGCCGTCATCAGCGGCTTTGGCCGGGTCATTTCGGAAGTGGGCTGCGCGCTCATGGTGGGCGGGAATATCGCCGGCGAAACGCGCACCATCACCACAGCCATCGCCATGGAGACGAGCAAGGGCGACTTCGCCCAGGGGATCGCGCTGGGCATCGTCCTCATCACGCTGGCGCTGGCGATGAATGGCGCATTGATGCTGTTGCAGGGCGAGCCGCATGCGGCGCGCGAACGGCCATGACGGCGCTGCTGCATATCGCGCAGCTGCGCAAGCTGCATGGCGAACGCCTGCTGTTCGACATTGCGCGCCTGCGCCTCGACACCGGCTGTGCCTACGTGCTTACCGGCGTCAACGGCGCGGGCAAGAGCACGCTGCTGCGCGTCCTGGCCGGCCTGGACACGGCCCAGGTGGCGGGCGTGGAATTTTGCGGCCAGCCCGCGACCCTGTCTCCCTACTCGCCGGCGATGCGGCGCGACGTCGTCTATGTGCACCAGGACCCGGTCTTGTTTTCGACCAGCGTGAGCCAGAATATCGCTTACGGTTTGCGGGCCCGCGGCACTGCCCGAATTGACGTCGACCGTGCCGTTGCCGCCGCCATCGCCTGGGCCGGCGTGGGGCACCTGCTCGACAGCGATCCGGCCAGCCTGTCCGGCGGCGAACGCCAGCGCGTGGCCCTGGCGCGCGCACGCGTGCTCGCGCCCAAGCTGCTGCTGCTCGATGAACCGACTTCCAACCTCGACGGCGCCTCGCGCGAACAGGTCATCGCGATGATCCCGGCGCTGGTAGAATCGGGCTGCAGCGTCGTGATGGCCTGCCATGACCGCGACCTGATCGGCTTGCCCGGCGTGCGCCGCCTGAAGCTGCGCGACGGTGCACTGAGCTACCGTTTTGAACTGGAAAAGGATTGAACATGCATCTGCGCCGCCTCTTCGTTTGCGCCGTGGCCACGCTCTGTGCCGCGCCCGCGGCCTTCGCCCAGCAGCAAGTGATTCGCCTGTCGACGACGACCAGCACCGAAAATTCGGGCTTGCTGGCCCACCTCTTGCCGGCCTTCGAACAGAAAACCGGCGCGCGCGTGCAGGTCATTTCGGTCGGCACCGGCAAGGCGCTGGAACTGGCGAAGAACGGCGACGTCGATGTCACGCTGGTACACGCGCGCTCCGCCGAAGACAAATTTGTCGCTGATGGTTTTGGCGTCGACCGGCGCGATGTGATGTACAACGATTTCATCATCGCCGGACCGGGCGCCGACCCGGCTGCCATCGGCGGTGGCAAGGATGCCTTGGCCGCTTTCCGCAAAATCAATACGAGCGGTGCGAAATTCGTCGCGCGCGGCGACAATTCCGGCACCGATATCATGGAGCGCTCGCTGTGGAAGGCGATCGGCGTCACGCCCAGCGGCACCAGCTATATTTCCACCGGCCTTGGCATGGGCGAAGTGCTGAACATGGCGGCCCAGCTCAAGGCCTACACCCTGACGGACCGCGCCACCTACAGCACTTACAAGGCGCGCACCGGCTTGGCGGTGCTGGTGGAAGGCGACGCGCGCCTGTTCAACCCCTATGGCATCATCGCCGTCAATCCGGCGCGCAACAAAGGCGTCAACTATAAAGGCGCGCTCCTGCTGATCGACTGGATGACTTCGCCCGAAGGCCAGGCCCGGATCGCCAGCTTCAAGCCATTCGGCCAGCAGCTGTTCTTCCCCTCAGCGCATTGAAAGCAGCCAGTGCAGGGCGCTGGCGGCGAGTATGGCCAGCAGTCCTGACGAGACCTGAAGGAAAAAGCGTGGCCCGCCTGACAGCGCCGCCAGGATCTTGGGCAGCATATTGGCCGCCAGCGCAATCAGGAACAACTGTTCCACCTGCCCTGGTGTGAGCGCGCCAGCAGCGGCGAGCGACATCACCGAAGTGGCAGCGGCGTGCATGTCGGCCAGGCCGGCCAGCAGCGCCGCCACCTGAACCGCCCCCTGCTGGTGGAACGTGGACACATAGCCGACAGCCGCTGTGGCCAGCGACAGCATGGCGGCAAACACGATCGCCTGTCCGATCGCAAAGGCACGGCCAGGTGGGGCGAGGTGGGGAGCCTTGCCCGGCTTGCCCAGCATGGCCAGCGCCGTGATCATGCATGCTGCCGCCAGTCCGGAGGCGAGCAGGGGAGCAATGTCGCGTGCATGGTCGGGCGCGATGGCCAGCGCGATCACGGTCAACAAGGTGAAGTTGGCCACTTGCGAGGCGAGCGCACCGGCCACACAGGGCCGCAGCAAGGCCGCATCCTTGTGACAGCGTGTACCCATCGAAGCCACGGTCGCCGTGCCGGAGACAAAACCTGAAGCGACGCCCGTCATCGCCAGCCCCCAGCGCGCACCGGCCAGGCGCATGGCGATATGCGCGCAGGCCTGCATGGCCATGATGATCACGACCAGGCTGCCCAGGCGGTGCGCATTGGCGCCCAGCAGCCAGACACTCGGTGCGTTGGGCAGCAAGGGCAGCACGACCAGGGCCGCGCCGGCCAGGATCAGGAAGTCGCGCAATTCGCCCGTGCGCAGCGTGTGCCGCGCAAAATGATGCATCGGGTCGCGCAGGTTGAGCAGGGCCGCCAGCAGGACCGCAGCACCCGCCGACACGGCCGGGCCATCGATGGCGTTCACACCCAGCAGGTAGGTCAGGAACAGGGCCAGTTCGGTCGTGATGCCGGGGTCGCCCGAGCGGTCGCGCCAGTGCGAAATCAGGGTCAGGCCCAGCACCGCCAGTGCCCCTGTCACGACCAGTGCCATGGCCAGTGTCTGCGCCAGTGCGCCCATGACGGCAACCAGGGTGAAGCTGCGCAAGCCGACGAAGTGCCGGTTTGGTCCGCTGCCCTTGCGGCGCTCGCGCTCGATCCCGATCAGCAGGCCGCTGGCGCTGGCCACGCCGATGCCGATCAGGTTTGCCGTGTCGATGCTCATGCGGCGATTCTGACAGCATGGCCGCTGGATTACAATCAGCATAAAGGACAGGGAGGTCGTATTGAAGGTATTGATTTTTGGTGCCACCGGCATGGTGGGGCAGGGCGTGTTGCGCGCATGCCTGGCCGCGCCCGATGTGGAACAGGTGCTCACTTTGGGCCGTACGCCGACCGGACAGCGGCACGTGCGCCTGCATGAAGTGGTGCACGCCGATATGTGGGACTACGCCAATGTGGAAGACGAAATGCGCGGCTATGATGCCTGCTTCTTCTGCATCGGCGCGACTGCGGCGGGCGTTGGCGAGAAAGCGTACACGCATTTTACGTATGACCTGACGCTGGCGGCGGCGGGCACGCTGGCGCGCCTCAATCCCGGCATGACCTTCATCTACGTTTCCGGAGCCGGCGCCGACAGCAGCGAGAAAAGCCGCATCATGTGGGAGCGCGTGCGCGGCAAGACCGAGAACGCCTTGCTGCGCCTGCCCTTCAAGGCCGTGCACATTTTCCGGCCCGGCATGATCGAGCCGCTCGATGGCATCAAGTCCAAGACCGACGCCTACCGCATTTTTTATGCGCTCACCAAACCGCTGCTGCCGCTGCTGCGCGCCGCCCTGCCCACGATGGTGCTGAGTACGCGCCAGCTGGGCCAGGCCATGTTGGCCGTGGCGCGCCGCGGTGCTCCCAAGCCGGTGCTCGAGAGTGTGGACATCAGCGCGCTGGTGCGGCGCTAGGGCAAAAAAAATCCCGGCATGCCGCTGCCGGGATTGTCGTGGGGCGCTGTTCACCGACGAGACAGCCGGGCCGACCGTCGTAGACTGTGGTTTAATTCTTGGCAATATTGCATCGAATTTGGACAGTCAAGCGCTGTTCAATCGTGCGCGGGGTCCGGTGATGCGCGCGCGCCACGGCGCCGGAGTTGGTTAGCATAGGGAGATGGAAGCACAGGCAGTCAAAGCCGCACCGCTGGCATTGGTGCGCAGCATGAGCAGGGAGCAGGCCTTTGTGTGCATTGCCCACAACTGCCTGGCGCAGGTGCGCGCCAACGAAGTGGCGGTGGCGGGCGGGAACATCGAAAGCCTGCACCAGATGCGGGTTGGTTTGCGGCGCCTGTCGGCGGCCTTTGCCCTGTTCCGTGACGTGCTGCGCCCGCCGGCAGCGCTGCGCAGCGAACTGGCCTGGCTGGACACGCTGCTGGGACAGGCGCGCGACTGGGAAGTGCTGGCCTGGTCGACCCTGGGCCAGGTGGCGCGCGAGCAGGAGGGCAAGGACCTGGCGCCGGCCCTGCGCAGTGCCGCTTTCTTGCGCGCCGAACAGGCGCACGCCGAGGCCGGGACCGCGCTCGTATCGCTGCGTTATGCGCGCCTGATGCAGGCACTGGCGCGCTGGCTGCAGGATGCTCCCTGGCGCGCGGAATTCAAGGCCGCGCCGCGCTGCTGCTTCGACGCCGGGATTGTGCCCTTTGCGCGCAACGCCCTGGCGCGCAACGCGCGGCGCCTGGTGCGGCGTGGCGCCGAGCTGCGCGACGCCGGCGCGCCGGCGCGCCACCGTACCCGCATCGCCGCCAAGAAGGTGCGCTATGCCAGCGAATTCTTTGTCGCCTTGCTTGGCCAGCGCAAGGCCACACGCTACGTGGCCGCGCTGGCCGATGTGCAGGATGCACTGGGCTGGTTGAACGATGTGTCGGTGGCCGCGCGCCTGCTCGATGAACTGGGCAATTGCGAGCCCGCGCTGGCGCCGGATGCCGCCTTCGTCCGGGGCTATCTCGCTGGCCGGGCGCAGCGCGATACCGCACTGGTGCTGCGCCGCTGGAAGGCCTTTGCCGCCTTGCCCGTGGCGCGCCTGTAGCGGCGGCGTCGCCGCGTCGCTTTCTTCCTACATCAAGATGACGTCGTACTGTTCCTGATGGTAGGCCGTTTCGACCTGCAGCGAGATCTGCTTGCCGATGAAGTCGCCCAGCATGGCAAGGTGTTGCGATTCCTCTTCCAGGAACAGGTCCACCACCTCCTGCGAGGCGAGGATGCGGAATTCGCGCGGATTGAACTGCTTCGCTTCGCGCAACAGCTCGCGCAGGATTTCATAGCAGATGGTGCGGCTGGTCTTGACCTGGCCCTTGCCGGCGCAGGCGGGACAGGGCTCGCACAGGATGTGGGCGAGCGACTCGCGCGTGCGCTTCCGCGTCATCTCCACCAGGCCCAGTGCCGAAAAGCCCGATACCGACACCTTGGTGCGGTCGCGCGAGAGCGTCTTTTTCAGTTCCTGCAGCACGGCGTTGCGGTGCTCGATGTTCTCCATGTCGATGAAGTCGAGGATGATGATACCGCCCAGGTTGCGCAGCCGTAGCTGGCGCGCGATCGCGTGCGCCGCTTCGAGATTGGTCTTGAAAATCGTGTCGGCGAAATTGCGCCCGCCGACAAAGCCGCCGGTGTTGACGTCGATCGTCGTCATCGCCTCGGTCTGGTCGACGATCAGGTAGCCGCCCGATTTCAAGTCCACGCGCCGGCCCAGCGCGCGCAGGATCTCTTCTTCCACGCCGTATAAATCGAACAGCGGGCGCTCGCCCGTGTAGTGCTGCAGGCGTGGCAGTTCGCTCGGCGTATAGGCCTGGGCAAATTCCACCAGCTTCTGGTAGTTCTCGCGCGAGTCGACCTGGATGGTGGCCGTCTCGTCGTGCACGAAGTCGCGCAGTACGCGCTGCGACAGGTTCAGGTCCTGGTACAGCAGGCTGGTGGCGGGGCGCGTGCGCGCGCCGTTCAGGATCGCGCTCCAGGTTTTGCGCAGGTAGTCGACGTCGCCGGCCAGGTCGCTGTCGGACGCGTCTTCGGCCATCGTACGCACGATGTAGCCGCCTTTTTCGTCGGCCGGCAACAGCGACTGCAGGCGGCTGCGCAGCAGTTCGCGGTCCGATTCCTTTTCGATCTTTTGCGAAATGCCGATATGGCAGTCCTGCGGCAGGTAGACCAGCATGCGCCCTGCGATCGAGATCTGGGTCGACAGGCGCGCCCCCTTGGTGCCGATCGGGTCCTTGATCACCTGGACCGTGAGCACCTGGCCGTCGAAGAGCAGCTTTTCGATTGGCGTCGGGGTGGCGTTGGCGCCGTCGTGGCCGCGCGCTTCCCAGATATCGGCCACGTGCAGGAAGGCCGCGCGTTCAAGGCCAATGTCGATAAAGGCCGACTGCATGCCGGGCAGGACGCGCACGACCTTGCCGGAGTAGACGTTGCCGGCCAGGCCGCGGGTGAGGGTGCGCTCGATGTGCAGTTCCTGCACGGCGCCTTGCACGATCAGTGCGACGCGCGTCTCTTGCGGGGTGATGTTGATCAGGATGTCTTCGTTCATGACCGAGATCATACACGGGCGCGGGCTGCATTTGGTGGGTAAGCGCGCAGCGCGTCACCCACCAAAGCGCGTCACATCAGCGGCAAGCCCGCCTGGCGCAGCAGCATGGCCGTCTCGAACACGGGCAGGCCCATGATGCCCGAATGGCTGCCGTCGATATGCTCGATGAACAGGGCGGCCAGGCCCTGGATGCCGTAGGCGCCAGCCTTGTCGTAAGGCTCGGTGGTCGAGCAATAGGCCTTGATGGTGGCCGTCGACAGCGTCGCAAAGCGCACGTCCGAGACCTGGGTGATCTGTTCGGCCATGTGCGTATGGTGCACTGCGACAGACGTCATCACCTGGTGGGTGCGTCCCGACAGGCGCGCGAGCATGTCCATCGCTTCGGGCATGTTGGCTGGTTTGCCGAGGATCTTGCCGTCGATGGTGACGGTGGTATCGGCCGCCAGCACGGGGCGCGGCGGCAGGCGGCGCTGCTGGACGATGGAATAGGCGAATGCGGCTTTTTCATTGGCCACGCGGGCCACATAGGCCAGCGGGTCTTCGCCGGGAATGACGTCTTCGGAGACGTCGGCGCCGCGCGGGCCGTCGCTGCGCAGCAGCATGAGTTCGAATTCGACGCCGATCTGGCGCAGCAATTCACGCCGGCGCGGGCTCTTCGAAGCCAGGTAAACCTTCTTGTCGATCAGTTTCATCGATGGATCTCAGACGCGATGATAGGGGTGGTTTTGCGTGATCGACCACGCACGGTACAGCTGTTCCGCAAGCATAACACGCACCATCCCGTGCGGGAGCGTCATGCTGGAAATGCGGATCAGGCCCTCGGCGCGCGCCTTTAGCTCGGGATCGAGGCCGTCGGCCCCGCCGATCAGGAAGGCGGTGTCGCGCCCATCCTGCTGCCAGGCCATCAGCTGCTGCGACAGGCCCACGGAAGTGAGGTCCTTGCCGCGTTCGTCGAGTGCGATGATGCGCACGCTTTTCGGCAGCACCGCTTCGATGCGCTCGCGTTCGAGCGCCATCGCGGTGGCCGCCGTCTTGCTGCCGGAGCGTTCGACCGGTTTGACTTCCTTGAGCACGATGCGCAGCTCGGGCGGCATGCGCTTGGTGTATTCGCCAAATCCGGCCTCGATCCAGGCCGGCATCTTGTGGCCGACCGCAGCGATGATGAGCTGCATTCTTACTCGGCAGCTTTCTTGACCACGCGCTTGATGACCTTCTTGACCGGGGCTTCGTCGGCGGCCGGCTTGGCGACCTTGCGCTTGGCCGGCTGGGCTTTGAGGGCCTTGACGGCCGCTTCTTCGCTCTTGGTCGGCGCGACCTTGACGGTCTTGCCGACGGCCTTGGAAGCGGCGGGCTTCTTGGCTGCCGGTTTTTTCTCGGCTGGCGCGGCCTTCTTGGCCGGTGCCTTGCGTTCCTTGACCGGCTTGACTTCCGGCGCTTCCTGGGTCGAGGCGAGGTGCTTCGACTTCGGCTTGGCGACCTTCGCTTCGGCCGCTTCCGGCGTCGACTTGCGCTTGGCCGCGCCCAGTTTGACCGGCTTGTCGCCCCAGATTTCTTCGAGGCGGTAGTACTGGCGGATGGCTGGCTGCATGATGTGGACGATCATGTCGCCCAGGTCGACCAGCACCCATTCGCCGGTGTCTTCGCCTTCGACGCCGACGACGTCGCCGCCGGCATCCTTGACCTTGTCGCGCACGGAGGCGGCCAGTGCCTTGGTCTGGCGGTTGGAGGTGCCGGAGGCGACGACGATGCGGTCGAACAGGCTGGTGAGGTGGACGGTGTCGAACAGGACGATGTCCTGGGCCTTGACGTCTTCGAGGGCGTCAATGACGAGGGATTGCAGTTTTTTGATGTCCATTAGTTTTTGTATAAATTATGTTGTTGAATATAGTCTAGCACTACCGGCGGGATAAGCGAGTTTGCCGCTTCTCCCCGTTGTAAGGCCGCACGGATCGCAGTGGCCGAGACATCCACTGCGAGGTCGCCGGCCAGGTAGAGGTGGCCGGACGGGGTGTTCTTGAGCTGCGCCAGGCTGCCCTGGCGGCGCTGTACTTCCATGGCCACGGCCGGCGGCAATGCGTCGAGCGCAAAGCCGGGGCGGGCGGCCACGCCAAAATGGGCGAGCTCAAACAGGTCTTGCCAGTGGCGCCAGCTGTCGAGGTGCTGCAACTGGTCGGCGCCGATCAGGAACACGATCGATGCGTCCGTGCCCAGTTCGGCGCGCAACGCACGCAAGGTGTCGATGCTGTAGGTCGGCGCGCCGCGCTCGACTTCCTGGCGGTCGACCTGGCAGGGCAGGCCGGCCGCGCCGAAGGCCAGTTCGAGCATGGCGATGCGCTGCTGCGCGCTGGCCTGCAAGCCGCCCTTTTGCCAGGGGCAGCCGGCCGGGATGATGCGCAGCGATGCTGGTTCAAGCAATGCGGTAAATCGTGCTGCGAGCGCTACGTGACCCTTGTGAACCGGGTCGAAACTGCCGCCCAGTACCGCCAGGGTGTCGCTCACGGCGCCAGCCAGTCGCGGTGGACCAGGAAATCGGTGTAGAGCGCCGCTTCCGGCGTGCCGGCTTCGGGCTTCCAGTCGTAGCGCCATTTGACGATGGGCGGCATCGACATCATGATCGCTTCGATCCGGCCTGCGCCCGACTGCAGGCCGAACAGCGTGCCGCGGTCGAAGACCAGGTTGAACTCGACGTAGCGCCCGCGGCGGTAGGCCTGGAAGTCGCGTTCGCGCTCGCCATATCCGATGTCCTTGCGGCGCTCGAGGATCGGCAGGTAGGCCGCCAGGAAGGCGTCGCCCACGCTTTGCGTCATCGTGAAGCTGGTGCCGAAACCGGGCGCGTTGAAGTCGTCGAAGAAGATGCCGCCCACGCCGCGCGGCTCCTTGCGGTGCTTCAGGTAGAAGTACTCGTCGCACCAGCTCTTGAAGCGCGGGTGCAGTTCGGCGCCCACGGCGTCATGGCAGACCTGGTGGAAGTGGCGCGCGTCGTCGGCAAATCCATAATACGGCGTCAGGTCCATGCCGCCGCCGAACCACCACACCGGTTCCTGGCCTTCGGCCGTGGCGGTGAAAAAGCGCACATTCATGTGCACCGTGGGCGCGTAGGGATTGCGCGGGTGGAGCACCAGCGACACGCCCATCGCTTCCCAGGCCCGGCCGGCCAGTTCCGGGCGCGCAGCGGCAGCCGAAGGAGGCAGGCTGGCGCCGCGCACGTGCGAGAAGTTCACGCCGCCGCGCTCCAATACATTGCCTTCTTCGATCACGCGCGAAATGCCACCGCCGCCATCGGGGCGGTCCCAGGCGTCACGCAGGAAGGTCTTGCCGTCGACGGCTTCGAGCGCGGTGACGATGCGCTCTTGCAGGTCGATCAGCCAGGCCTTGACGGCGGCAGGGGTGGGTGTGGGCATGGGGCCGGGAATGAAAAAGGGAGGACGGATTGTACACTATTGCCCTACAACCGGGGTCAGACCACGAT
>JAZJYP010000237.1:0-12940 GCA_040390345.1 Pseudomonadota bacterium
ACTTCTTGTCCTGCGGCGCGGCGCCGATCGACGAGAACTGGAAGAACTTGTTGTCTTCGCCAATCGTCGTATGGCCTTCGATGACCATGTGCGGACCGACGACGGTGCGGGCACCGATCTTCACGTTGGGACCGATGATCGAATACGCGCCCACGTCGACGGTGGAATCGAGCTCCGCCTTCGGATCGATCAGCGCGGTGGGGTGGATGATGCCCATTACTGCCCCGCTGGCTGGCTCGCGTCGTTGGCGCTGCGGATGGTGCACATCAGTTCCGCTTCGACCGCGACCTTGCCGTCCACGCTGCCGACGGCCTTGTATTTCCAGATGCCGCGCGAAACGCGCAGGATCTCGACGTCCATCTTCAGCTGGTCGCCCGGTTCAACCGGGCGCTTGAAGCGCGCATTGTCGATGCCAACGAAGTAGACGACCGAATTCTCGTCGGGCTTGACGCCCATCGTCAGGAACGACAGCAGCGCCGCCGTCTGGGCCATCGCCTCGATCATCAGCACACCGGGCATGACCGGCTTGTGCGGGAAATGGCCGTTGAAGAATTCTTCGTTGACGGTCACGTTCTTGATGGCGGTGATGGTCTTGCCCGATTCCCAGGTCAGCACGCGGTCCACCAGCAGCAGCGGATAGCGGTGCGGCAGCAGCTCTTTGATCTGTGAAATGCAGAGGGTCTTGTTTTCGGTAGTGGTCATTTTGGGTCTGTCAGTGTTTTAATAGTTTTTTCCAGCGCGCGGATTTTATCCCGCATCGTCGCCAGGTTGCGAACGATCGCTGCACTTTTTTCCCACTCGGCGTTTTTCGCCAGTGGATAAAAACCGGTGTACTGGCCCGCTTCGAGGATCGAACGCGAGACCATGCTGCCCGACGAAATGTGGACATGGTCGACAATCGTCAGGTGGCCCAGCACCATGGCGGCGCCGCCAAAGGTGCAGTATTTGCCGATCTTTGCGCTGCCGGCCACGCCGACGCAGCCGGCCATGGCGGTGTGCGCGCCGATCACGCAGTTGTGGCCAATCTGGATCTGGTTGTCCAGCTTGACGCCGTCTTCGATGATGGTGTCGGCCAGGGCGCCACGGTCGATCGTGGTGTTGGCGCCGATGTCGACATCGGCGCCGATTATCACGCGCCCCGTTTGCGGAATCTTGATGTAGACGCCACCCTCGTTGGCAAAGCCGAAGCCGTCGGTGCCGATCACGGCGCCCGAATGGATGATGCCGCGCGCGCCGATCTGGCAGCGCGAATGGAAGGTCACGTTGGCAAAGAAATGCGTGCCCTCGCCCACCACGGCTTCGCGTCCGATGACGCAGCCGGCGTCGATGACGGCGCCGGCCTTGACAACGGCGCCCTCGCCCACGGTCACGTGTGGGCCGATATGGGCCGACGCGTCGATGCGCGCCGAAGCGGCCACGCTGGCCGTCGGGTCGATGCCGGCGGGCGGCACAATCTCGTCGAGCGACGCGAAATACTGCGCGGCGCGGGCGAAATAAGCATAGGGGTTCTTGGTGACGATGCGCGCGCCGCCGTAGCTGGCGCCAACCGTCTCGTCGTCCTGCGGGGCCAGGATCAGGGCCGCCGCCTGGCTCTGCGCCGCCTGTGCGCGCAGTTTGCTATTGCTCAGAAAGCTGATGTGCGAAACGCCGGCGTCGGTCAGCGGTGCGATCCCTGTGATTTCCAGGTTCGGATCACCGACCAGTTGTCCGCCCAGGCGTTCGACCAATTCTCCCAGTCGAGTGCCCATCGTGGTCTTCCAATATCTATTTATCGAGTTGCTTGAGGATCTTGTCCGTGATGTCGATGCGCGGGCTGTACCAGGCCGCTTCCTGCAGCACGATATCGAGCTTTTCCTGCTCGGCGATCTGCTGGATCAGCTTGTAGGCCTTTTGCGAGATGTTCGCGCGTTCCTCGTTCTTGCGCTGCATGAGGTCTTCGCGGAACTCGCGCTGCTTGCGCTGCAGGTCCTTGTCCAGGTCGATCATCTCGCGGGCGCGCTTGGTGCGTTCCTGTTCGGACAGGGTCGGCGCATCGGCGTCAAACTTGTCGGACAGGGTCTTGAACTGGGTGATCTGCTCCTGCACCGCTTTCTGGCGCTTGGAGAATTCCGTTTCGATCTTGGCGTCGGCCGCTTGCGCCAGCTTCGATTCGCTGAACAAACGCTCGGTACTGACCCAGCCAATGCGCGTTCCCGCCACCGGCACCTGGGCCTGGGCCAGCGAGCACACGCACAAGGCCAGCAAGGCAACTCGCTTGGGCAGCTTGGCAAATGCAGTGTTTAACATAGTCGTTCCGCTCTCTTTTCGATCAGAAGCCCGTGCCCATCTGGAACTGGAAGCGTTCCAGGCGGTCGCCCGGTAATGGATTCAAAGGCTTAGCATAACTCAACTTGAGCGGACCCACCGGCGAAATCCAGGACAGGCCCACGCCGGCCGAGTAGCGCAGCTCGGAAGTGCGGATCTTCTGGCCTTCCTGGTAGATCTGGCCGCCGTCGAGGAAACCGAACCAGCGCAGGCTGCGGTCGGTGCCGCTGCCCGGGAACGGCATCTGCAGTTCGGCGTTGCCCAACAGGCGCTTGGCGCCGCCCAGGGCGTCGCCCGTATACGGATCGACGATGCCGAGCGAAGACGACAGGTAGCCGCGCACCGAACCGATACCGCCGGCGTAGAAGTTCTTGAAGACCGGGTAGGACTTGCCGCGGAAGCCGTGGCCGACATCGACCTCGCCCTTCAGGGCCAGCGTGATCTTCTGGGTCAGCGGCTTGTACCACTGCTGCTCGTAGACGGCGCGGTAGTATTTCGAATTGCCAAACACGTCCATCTCGAGGTTGGCGCGCTTGAAGGCGCCGATCGTCGGGGTGATGGCCGAATCGCGCGAATCGCGCGCCCACGCCGCCGTCAGCGGGAAGGCATTGGTGACGGCCTTGCCGATACCGCTTGGGTCGCCGCCAAAGGTGGCCACATAGGTCTTGAAGCGGGCCGGGCTCGACTCGTCGGTCTCGATACTGGTGCGTTCGAGGCCCAGGCCGAAGAACACGGTATCGACTTCCGAGAACGGCACGCCGAAGCTGATACGGCCACCGGTCTGCTTGACGGTGTAGCTGCCGATGTTCAGTGCCGGCGGACGGGTCGTGCGCAGGTAGATTTCGAAGGCGCGCGAGACACCATCGTCGGTGAAGTACGGGTTCGTCTGCGAGAAGGCGATGGTGCGGCTGTAGCGGCTCGTGTTCAGGTCGATGCCGACGGTATTGCCCGAGCCGGCGAAGTTGGCCTGCTGGACCGAGGCCGTGAAGGTGAACTTCTCGGCCTGCGAGAAGGCGCCACCGATCATGAAGTTACCGGTCGGTTTTTCAGTCACGGTCAGGTTGACGTCGACCTGGTCGGACGTGCCCTGCGCTTCCGGCGTATCGATCGTCACTTCCTTGAAGTAGCCGAGGCGGTCGACACGGTCGCGCGAGAGCTTGATCTTGTTGGCGTCGTACCAGGAGCCTTCGAACTGGCGGAATTCGCGGCGGATCACTTCGTCGCGCGTGGTCGTATTGCCCGAGATGTTCATGTGGCGCACGTAGGCGCGCTTGCCCGGATCGATGAAGAAGGTGAAGGCCACTTCGCGCTTCTCGCGGTTGATCTCCGGGTTGGCATTGACGTTGGCAAAGGCATAGCCGAAGGTGCCCATGCGGTCGGCGATGCGCTTGTTGCTCTCGGTGAGCACTTCGCCCGAATAGGTATTGCCCGGCTTGAGGATGATCAGCTGGCGCAGTTCTTCTTCGCGGCCGAACATCTCGCCTTCCATCTTGATGCCCGAGACGGTGTACTTCTCGCCTTCGGTGATGTTGATGGTCAGGTAGATGTCCTTCTTGTCCGGGGTGATCGACACCTGGGTCGATTCGACGTTCGCTTCGATATAGCCGCGGTTCAGGTAGAAGGACTTGATCGCTTCGATGTCGCCGGTCAGCTTGGTCTTCGAATACTGGTCGGCCTTGGAGTACCAGGTGAACCAGCCGGAGGTCGACAGCTGCATCGCTTCGCGCAGCTCCTTGTCCGAGAAGGCCTTGTTGCCGACGATGTTGATCTGCTTGATGCGCGCCACGTCGCCTTCGTCGATGTTGAACATGACGGTGACACGGTTACGCTCGATCGGGGTGACGGTGGTGGTGACCTTGACGCCATACAGGCCGTGCGACAGGTACTGGCGCTTCAATTCCTGTTCGGCGCGGTCGACCGAAGCCTTGTCGAAGATCTTGGTTTCGCCGACGCCGATTTCCTTCAGCGCCTTGATCAGGACGTCCTTCTCGAATTCCTTGGCGCCGGTGAAGTCCACATTGGAGATGGCCGGACGCTCTTCCACCAGCACCACCAGCACGCCGTTTTCTTCTTCCAGGCGCACGTCCTTGAAGAAGCCGGTCGCATACAGGGCCTTGATGGCGGCGATACTCTTGTCGTCGTTGAAGGTCTCGCCAACGCGCACGGGCAGGTAGCTGAACACCGTGCCCGCCTCGGTACGCTGGATACCTTCGACGCGGATGTCCTTCACGACAAATGGATTGACTGCGAAGGCTGGGCCGGCACAGAGGGCGAGAACGGCGGCACCAATTAAGCTGCGACGAAAGGTAGGCAAGACGTAACGATCAGAGTGTAATTTCATTGGCTAAATCAGTGGTTCAATCAAAAGACAGCGCGCGCACTATAACAGGCGCACGACATCGTTGAAGACAGCTAGGGCCATCAGCATGACCAACAGGCCGATGCCGGCGCGCTGCGCAAACTCCCCTACCCGCTCGGGGATGGGGCGTCCGGTTAAAACTTCCAGCGAATAATACAGTAAATGTCCACCATCCAGAACGGGGATTGGTAACAAATTCATCACGCCCAGGCTCACGCTGATGAAGGCGATAAAGCTCAAATAGGCTGCAACGCCAAGGCGGGCGGTCTGTCCGGCGTAGTCGGCGATGGTGATCGGGCCGGTTACATTTTTCCAGGAGACTTCGCCAATAATCATCTTGCCGATCATTTTGACGGTCAGTACGCTCGTTTCCCAGGTCCGGCGCGCGCCCTTGGCCACGGCCGTGATCGGCCCGGCGGAGATGGTCACCATGTCCGGGGCCTGGGCCACTTCGGCCATGATGCGCGGCGTTTTGCTGGTCGCGTCCAGCTCCGGGGTGACCACGCGGGTGAATTCTTCGCCATTGCGCACGCCTTCGATGGCCAGCGACTCGCCATGGGTGGCACGGATGGCGTCGATGAAGGCGATGCCATCGACGACCGGCTTGCCGTCGACTGCGGTGACCAGGTCGCCGGCCTGCAAGCCGCCGCGGGCGGCCGGGCCGCCTTCGAGCACCCGCCCCAGCACCGCCTTCGGGCGCGCCATGCTCATGCCCAGCTTGGTGAGCAGGTCGCTTTCGACGTCCATGCCGGCCAGCGCGCGCGCCGGCAGGTTGACGATCATGCGCTCGCCATTGGGGCGTTCGACATCCATGCGCACGTCTTCCTTGTCGACGGTGGCGTGGATGATCTCCCAGCGCAGGTCGGACCAGGCGCCCACGGCATTGCCGTTGACGGCGGTGACGCGGTCGCCCGCGCGCAGGCCGATTTCGAAGGCGACCGAATTTTCGGGCGTGAAGCGCAGGCGCGAGGACGGTTCGGCCACGCCCACCATGTAGAGGGCGGCGAACAGCACGATGGCGAGCAGGAAGTTGGCGGCCGGACCGGCGGCGATGATGGCGATGCGGCGCCAGACATTTTGGGCCGTGAATTCGCGCCTGGCCTCTTCCTCGGTCGTGGCGCGCGTCTCGGGGTCACGGTTGTCGAGCATCTTGACGTAGCCGCCCAGCGGCAGCGCGGAGAGGGCCCATTCGGTCTGGTCCGGGCCGACGCGGCGCGACCAGACGACCTTGCCCATGCCGACCGAGAAGCGCAGCACCTTCACGCCGCACAGGCGCGCCACCAGGTAGTGTCCCAACTCGTGGAACACGATCAGCGGGCCCAGGGCCAGCAGGAAAGCGAGCACGGTCTGGATGAGGTTCATCGCGCCCGCCCTGCGACGCAGCGCTGCGCTGCTTCGCGCGCCAGCGCGTCCTGCGCCATCAGGGCCTCGATGCTGCCGGCGTCGCCATTTGGCACGCTGTGCATCACGTCGGCGATGACGCGGTCGATGTCGCGAAAGCCGATGCGCGATTCGAGGAAGGCTTGCACCGCAACCTCATTGGCCGCGTTCAGCAGGGCCGGGGCGGTGCCGCCGGCGGCCAGGGCTTCGAAGGCCAGGGCCAGGCAGGGGAAGCGTTCGAAGTCCGGCTTGTAGAACTGCAGGGTGCCGACCTGGGTCAGGTCCAGCTGCCCTACTCCCGAGGCGATCCGCTCGGGGAAGGCCAGCGCGTGGGCGATCGGCGTGCGCATGTCGGGGTTGCCCAGTTCGGCGATGACGGAGCCGTCGACATAGGAGACCATCGAGTGGATCACGCTTTGCGGGTGGATCACCACTTCCAGTTCCGGTGCGCCGAAGAGCCAATGGGCTTCGATTACTTCGAGGCCCTTGTTCATCATCGTGGCCGAATCGACCGAGATCTTGCGGCCCATGACCCAGTTCGGGTGCTTGCAGGCCTGGTCGGGCGTGACGTCTTCGAGCGTCTCGACGGCGCGGTTCAGGAAGGGACCGCCGGACGCCGTCAGCAGCACCTTGGCCACACCGGCGCCTTGCGGCGAGCGGGCGTAATTGACCGGCAGGCACTGGAAGATCGCATTGTGCTCGCTGTCGATCGGCAGCAAAATTGCACCATTTTGGTGCGCTGCATCCATGAACAGCTGGCCGGACATGACCAGCGCTTCCTTGTTCGCCAGCAGGACCTTCTTGCCGGCGCGGGCCGCAGCCAGTGTCGGCGCCAGGCCGGCCGCGCCGACGATGGCGGCCATCACGGTATCGGCTTCGCTGGCGATGGCGCACAGCGCCGCTTCGCCGAAGTCGACCTCGGTGGCGATGTCCTGCGCGCGCAGCAGCTTGGATAGGCGCGCCGCCGCGTCGGCCGTGCCAACGACGGCGCGGGCCGGGCGGAACTGCACGCACTGGGCGGCCAGTTCCTCGACGCGCGTGTGCGCGGACAGGGCGTAGACCTTGTATTTGTCGGGGTGGCGCGCCAACACGTCGAGCGTCGAAACGCCAATCGAACCGGTGGCGCCCAGGATGGTAATGCGTTGCATGATCTTGTCTTCTTAAAGCCAGGCGTCAATCAGCGCCGCCAGCGGCAGCACGGGGATCAGGGCGTCGATGCGGTCGAGCACACCGCCGTGGCCAGGCAGCAAGTTGCTCGAATCCTTGACGCCGGCACGGCGTTTGAGCATGGACTCGAACAGGTCGCCCACGACGCTGGCCGCGGTAATGACCAGAAGGATAGCAAACATGGCGCCCCAGCCCCATTTGGCCTGCAGGCGCGCGCCGAAGGTGTCCATCAGCGCAGGGCCGCCAAAGGCCACGGCCAGGGCGGACAGCAGCAGCACGGCGAGGCCGCCGCCGATGGCGCCTTCCCACGACTTGCCCGGCGAAATGGACGGCGCCAGCTTGCGCTTGCCGAAGGCCTTGCCGGAAAAGTAGGCGCCGATGTCGGCAATCCATACCAGCACCATCACCGACAGCAGGTACAGCGGCGAATGGCGGAACAGCACCGCGATGGCGGCGAAGCAGCCAAGGATGGACACCAGGTAGGTCCAGGACAGCAGCTGGTTGCCGAACGAGGCCAGCGGCGGCGCGCCCGTTTTCAGCGCCGGCACGAAGCCCGCGGCCCAGAACGCGCAGCACAGCGCGAACAGCATGCCCAGTTTCGGCGGCACCGCCGGCGCGACGAAGAACACCAGGAACAGCATGGGTACGATGAAACCGCGCAGCAGCGCAATGTAGGCGGGCGGCTGGAACAGGCGCGCCGCTTCCCACGCGGCCGCGCCCAGGAAGGCCATGGCCACCACGCTGAACGCCATGTAGTTGGCGAAGTACAGGATCGGCAGCAGCACTGCCAGCAGCACGACAGCCGTGATCACGCGGGTCTTGAGCATCAGTTCTTCTTTTCAGCGAGTTGGTCGCCGGTGCGGCCGAAGCGGCGCTCCCGGTGCTGGTAGGACGCGATCGCCTCGTCGAGTTTGTCGATCGAAAAATCGGGCCAGAAGGTGTCGGTGAAATACAGCTCCGAATACGCCAGTTGCCACAGCAGGAAGTTGGAGATGCGCTCTTCCCCGCCGGTGCGGATGAACAGGTCCGGCTCCGGCGCATAGGCCATGGCCAGGTGTTCGGCGAGCTGCTCTTCGGTGAAATTGGTGATGCCGGGATTGGCGGCGACCATCTTGCTGGTGGCCTGCATGATGTCCCAGCGCCCGCCATAGTTGGCGCACACGGTCAGGGTCAGGCGCGTGTTGTTGGCCGTCTTGCGCTCGGCGTTGGCGATCATGTCCTGCAGCTTCGGCTCGAAGCGCGACAGGTCGCCTACCACCTTGAGGCGGATATTATTGGCGTGCATCTTCGACACTTCGCGCTCGAGGGCCGTGACGAACAGGCGCATCAGGAGCGAGACTTCTTCTTCGGGACGGCGCCAGTTTTCGGACGAAAAGGCGAACAGGGTCAGGTACTCGATGCCGCGCTCGACGCAGGCCTCGACGGCGCCGCGCACCGCTTCGACACCCTTGACGTGGCCGGCCACGCGCGGCAGGAAGCGCTTGGTGGCCCAGCGGCCGTTTCCGTCCATGATGATGGCAACGTGGCGCGGTACTTTGGCGACTTCAGGAACCGCTGTCGTTGAACTCTTATAAATCATAATTCCTTATGGCGGCTGAAATTGGTGGGGCGGCGCCTTGGCGCCGCTCGCCCACCCTACACCAGTATACGCGTCTCTTGCAGAGGCGTAGGGTGGGTAAGCGCAGCGTCACCCACCAAATGCGTGCAGACCTAAACGGTCAGCACTTCCTTCTCTTTCTCAGCGACCAGCTTGTCGACATCGGCCACGCACTTGTCGGTCAGCTTCTGGATCTCTTCGGATGAACGGCGCTCGTCGTCTTCCGAGCAGGCCTTGTCCTTGACCATCTTCTTGAGCGTCTCGTTGGCATCGCGGCGGATATTGCGGATCGCGATCTTCGCGTCTTCCGCTTCGCCCTTGACCAGCTTGACCATTTCCTTGCGGCGCTCTTCGGTCAGCGCCGGCGTCGGCACCCGGATCACATCGCCCTGCGACGAAGGATTGAGGCCCAGGTCGGAATCGCGGATCGCTTTTTCGATCGTATTCAACATCTTCTTTTCCCACGGCTGCACACCGATGGTGCGCGCGTCGATCAGGGTGACATTGGCCACCTGGGTGAGCGCCGTCGGCGAACCGTAGTAATCAACCTGGATGTGGTCCAGGATGCCGGTGTGGGCGCGGCCGGTACGCACCTTGGCCAGGTCGGCCTTCAAGGTGTCGATCGACTTGGCCATGCGCTCGGTGGCGCTCTTTTTAACATCAGCTAAGGACATACTGCTCTCCTGTATCTCGATAAATAATTAAACGTGCACCAGTGTACCTTCGTCTTCGCCCATGATCACGCGCTTGAGCGCGCCGGGCTTGACGATGGAGAACACCTTGATCGGCAGCTTCTGGTCGCGGCACAGCGCAAAGGCGGTGGCGTCCATCACCTGCAGGTGCTTGGCGATGGCTTCATCGAAGGTGATCGACTCATAGCGCGTCGCGTTCGGATCCTTCTTCGGATCGGCAGTGTACACGCCATCGACCTTGGTGGCCTTGAGGACGATTTCAGCCGAGATTTCCGAACCGCGCAATGCCGCTGCGGTGTCGGTGGTGAAGAAGGGGTTGCCGGTACCGGCGGCGAAGATGACGACCTTGCCCTCTTCCAGGTACTGCAAGGCTTTCGGGCGTACATACGGCTCGACGACCTGCTCGATGCCGATGGCCGACATCACGCGCGCGACGATGCCCACATGGCGCATCGCGTCGGCCAGGGCCAGTGCATTCATCACCGTGGCCAGCATGCCCATGTAGTCGGCCGTGGCGCGGTCCATGCCCTGCGCACCGGGCGCAACGCCACGGAAGATGTTGCCGCCGCCGATGACCACTGCCAGTTCCACACCCAGGTTCGCCACTTCCGCCACGTCGGCGACCATGCGCTCGATCGTGCTGCGGTTGATCCCGTACGGATCGTCGCCCATCAGCGCTTCGCCAGACAGTTTCAGAAGTACGCGTTTATAGGCTGGTTTCGACATGTGCAGGGCTCCTAAGATAGACGGGTTGTTGGGTAATTCTGGTTAAAAAAACGGGCCTCTCGGCCCGCTTTCTAACTTACTGCTTGGAGGCAGCCATTTGGGCCGCGACCTCTGCCGCAAAGTCGTCTTGTTTCTTTTCAATCCCTTCGCCGACCACATACATCGTGAATGCTTTCACGGTGGTGTTTGCCGCTTTCAGCATCTGCTCAACGGATTGCTTGTCGTTCTTCACGAAAGCCTGGTTCAGCAGCGACACTTCTTTCAGGTACTTCTGGACCGAACCTTCGAGGCGCTTGGCCAGGATTTCCGGCGACTGGGCGCTCTTGCCTTCGGCAGCGGCTTTGTCGGCATCTTCCTGCGCCTTCAGGGCGGCGACCGAACGCTCTTTGGCGATCAGCTCTTCCGGCACGTCAGCCGAAGACAGGGCCACCGGCTTCATCGCAGCGATGTGCATCGCCACGTCTTTGCCGACTTGCTCGTCCGCGCCATCGAACTCTACCATAACGCCGATACGGGTACCGTGCAGGTAGGCGGCCAGCTTGGCTGTCGTTTCGAAACGCTGGAAGCGGCGGATCGACATGTTTTCGCCGATCTTACCGATCAGGGCAGCGCGCACTTCGTCCAGGGTCTTGCCATCGAGTGGCAGGGCCAGCAGGGCAGCAACGTCGGCCGGGTTGTGTTCTGCGACCAGGCGGGCGGCATTGCCGGCCAGCGCCAGGAAGTCGTCGTTCTTGGCGACGAAGTCGGTTTCGCTATTTACTTCCACCAGGGCGCCTACGCCGCCGGCGATGTATGAAGCGACCACGCCTTCAGCCGTGATACGGGAAGCGGCTTTACCAGCCTTGCCACCGAGCTTGACGCGCAGGATCTCTTCCGCACGGGCCATGTCGCCTTCGGCTTCGGTCAGTGCTTTTTTGCATTCCATCATTGGTGCGTCGGTCTTGCCGCGCAATTCGCCTACCATCGCTGCAGTAATCGCTGCCATGTGTTTCTCCTAAGATTAACCGTATTCTGTTTAAAAAAAAGGGGAGCTCAGTGCCACCCCTTTTTTGTGTTCGCTGCGGGGCAAGCCCCGCGCAAGGCTTACGCCTGCTCGGACACTTCGACGAAGTCGTCGCCCGACGATTTGACCATCTCAACGATTTCGTTGGAGGCGTTGGCACGGCCTTCCAGGATCGCATCTGCCACGCCACGGGCGTACAGGGTGATCGCCTTGGACGAGTCGTCGTTGCCAGGAATGACGTGGGTCACGCCTTCTGGGGAGTGGTTGGTGTCGACCACGCCGATGACTGGGATGCCCAGTTTGCCGGCTTCGGTGATCGCGCCCTTGTGGTAGCCGACGTCGACGACGAAGATCGCGTCAGGCACGCCGCCCATTTCCTTGATACCGCCGATGGCTTTTTGCAGCTTGACCATTTCGCGCGAGAACATCAGGGCTTCTTTCTTCGACAGCTTCTCGACCGAACCGTCTTCGATCTGCTGTTCCATGTCTTTCAGGCGCTTGATCGAGGTCTTGATGGTCTTGAAGTTGGTCAGCATGCCGCCCAGCCAACGCTGGTCAACGAAAGGCACGCCAGCGCGCGCAGCTTCAGCGGCGATGATTTCGCGCGCTTGACGCTTGGTGCCGACCATCAGGATGGTGCCGCGGTTCGAGGCGACCTGCTTGATCGTCTTCATGGCTTCCTGATACATACCCATCGTCTTTTCCAAGTTGATGATATGGATCTTGTTGCGGTGACCGAAGATGAACGGTGCCATCTTTGGGTTCCAGAATCGGGTTTGGTGGCCAAAGTGGACACCGGCTTCCAGCATTTCACGCATCGTTACAGACATGTAGTTCTCCAGGGTTGGGGTCTGGAATCCGGTCAGTCACCTCGAGGGCACCCTTTGCGACCGGATTCGCGATTTAAACAAATATTTGACAACATTGCCCGAATACGAATTCAAGCAACCCGAGATTCTAACCGAAATTGACAGGAAATTCAAGCATGACGAAGGATGAACGCCGGGTGGGCGAGGCCGCAGGGCCGAGAACTACCAATTGACTCTTGGCATGCATTTGGTGGGTATCGCACTGCGTGCTCGCCCACCCTACGGGGCAAAAGCGCCTACATTCCGTATAATAGAGAAAAATCTGTGTATTCACCGCATCCAACTATTACAAACTGGCCCTGATTTCAAACTCGATTGTTTGTAGGCGATCGCGGCTTTTTACAATTTGATGAGTGAGATGCACCTTCGCCAAGGATGGCTGCACGGCCATCAGGGCCAGCACCGCGTCCATCAGCGAGCTTTTGCCGGCGGCGCTAGACGACTGGATCAGCACGGCCAGCGGCTTGTCCAACTGGCGCGACACGGCGGCCAGGTAACCCACCAGTTTATTGGTCTCCTCGCCCACCACGCCGCAGGCGTCGAAGTCGGCCAGGATGCGCGCCAGCAGTTCGGGCGACTGCAACAGTTCCAGGGCGGCGGCCTGCTCGGCGTCGGTCAGGACCGGCCCGGCGTCTTCCTTCTTGAGCGCCGCTTGCAGGTTGGCCGTTTGCAGTTCCTCCAGTTTCAGCAGCACGCGGCCAAGGTCGTGTTTCAGCACGTCCTCGGCCTCGCCCAGCTCGATGCCGGCCTGCTTGATGAAGGCGGACCGCGCCTTGGCCTGGTACAGGTCGAAGGTATCGACGTGGAAGCGCTCGTCGCGCGACACCAGCAGGTTCACTTTCA
>JAZJYP010000238.1:0-10055 GCA_040390345.1 Pseudomonadota bacterium
CATTCGGACACGGGCTCACCCGCGCTGCGGTTGAGCCCGTGTCCGAATGACAGACTTGACCCCAATTTTTACACTAGCCCAGGCGACGGACGGACTCGCGGACGACCAGGCTCAATGGCGGCACGTCGACGGTGAATTTTTCGTGGTTGATCATCTTGAGCATGATCTGGCCGATGCAGGTGCCCACGTCGAACAGCGGCTGGCGCACCGTCGTCAGCGGTGGCGTGGTGCACATGGAGCTGTGCAGGTCATCGAAGCCGACGATCGAAATATCTTCCGGCACGCGGATGCTGCGGCGGTACAGCCCCAGCCGCGCGCCATACGCCGTCAAGTCGTTACCGGCAAAGATGGCGGTGAAGCGCTGCCCCGCTTCGAGCAGCTGGTTCACGGCCAGCACGCCGCCGGATTCCTGGAAGTCGCCAGGCACGATCAGGCCCGCTTCGACGGGAATCTTGTGCTTCTTGAGCGTATCGCGATAGCCGGCCAGGCGGGCGCGCGCATCTTCCTGGTCGGGCGGGCCGGCGATGAAGGCGATGCGGCGGTGGCCCTGCTCGATCAGGTATTCAACGGCATCGCAGGCGGCGCTGTAGTTATCGAGGCAGAAGCCGAAGGCGTGCTTGCCCTCTAACTTGCGGCCGAAGGCCACGATAGGCACGCGCTGCGAAAACTTGAGGATCTGCGCGTCCGTCATATTCCCGGTCAGGATGACGAGGCCATCGACGCGGCGGGCGATCAGCAGTTCGACGCGCTCGGCTTCCTCGTCGGCGTGCCAGTGGCCGCTCATGATCAGGGGCGCGTAGCCGGCGGCCTTCATGGCGTCGTCGATGCCGGTCATCGCTTCGTTGAAGTAGCCCGATACCAGCGACTGGGTCAGCACGCCGATGGTGCGCGAGGTTCCCATCTTCAGGCTTTGCGCCAGCACATTGGGCTTGTAGTTGAGGCGCTCGATCACGCTTTCGATGATCTTGCGCTTGTCTTCCGAGACTTTGGCCGTGCCATTCAGGAAGCGCGACACGGTCGCGGCGGACACGCCTGCTTCACGCGCGACTTCGTGGATGCTGCTGCCGGGGGCTTTTTTCATGGCCCGAGTATAGCATGTAATCGATTTCTGAAACGATCACAATTTGGTGGGTATCGCTGCGCTCGCCCACCCTACGCCTCTTCATGTAGGGTGGGCGAGCGCAGCGATACCCACCATGTGCTCAACCAAAGCACGATGCGGAGGCAAATCGGCCAGCGCCCGTCCGGCCACCTGGGCGATGGTGGCGAACTCCTTGCGCGCTTCGTCCCAGCGTTCGGGGCCGGCGGCGCTGGCGTGCAGCGCGGTCTGGAACTCCATCCCGTAAAGAACGTACTGCCAGCTCGATGGCGGATACATCTCGAGGTCGGTGATGAAATCGAGCCGACCCGGCGGGCGGCCGCGCCACATGGCCAGCTTGTCGCGCAGGGATTCGGGAATGCTGCGCGCATCGGCGTTGTCGCGCCAGAAGGCGCTGTCGGTTCGCTGCGTGAGGCAGTAGTGCAGCTTGATGAAGTCGACCACGCGCTCATAGCGGGCGCGCATATGTTCATTGAAAGTCTTGGCCACGGGCGCCATGTCGCCATTGAAGGGGAACAGGTAGCCGATCAGGTAAGCCGCGGTTTCAATGAGGCCGATGCCGGATGATTCGAGCGGCTCGAGGAAGCCGCCGGACAGGCCGGCGGCCACGCAGTTCTTGATCCATTGCGTTTCGCGGTAGCCCACATTGAGCGTGAGCTGGCGCGGCGCCAGCCCTTCGGCGGCGGGCCCAATGTACTGGCGCAGCACTCCCTCGGCGCGCGCGTCGTCAGTGTGGCGGCTCGAGTAGACGTAGCCGATGCCGCGCCGCTGCTGCAGGCCGATGTCCCAGGTCCAGCCGGCTTCGTGGGCGGTCGAGATGGTGTAGGACGGGATGGGCGCATCATCGCTCGCATATGGAACCTGCATGGCCAGCGCGCGGTCGACAAACAGCACGTCATTCAAATTCTTGAACGGCGAGCCGAGCGCATCGCCGATCAGCGCGGCGCGGAAACCCGTGCAGTCGACATACAGGTCGGCGCGCAAGGCGCCCTGCTCACGCGTGTGCACAGCGGCGATGGCGCCATCCTCGTCCAGCGCGACCCGCTCCACCGTCGCCAGCACATGGCGCACGCCGAGCGAGCGGCCATGCTCCGCCAGCAGCGTCGCAAAGCGGCCGGCATCGAAATGGTAGGCGTAGTTCATCGGCCCCATGAAGTCGGCGTCGCCCTTGCGCTTTGGCGCACGGGACGCATCGGCCACGCGCTTTTGCATCGTCGCCGCCTGGGCGAAAGGCACGCCTGCTCCGGCCGCGCCGCGGATCCAGTAAGGCAGCAGCTCCGGTCCGCCGGGCCGTTGGCTGGGCTGGCTGAAGGGATGGAAGTAATGGTCGGCGCCCTTGCTGCCGGGCGCCCGCACCCAGTCCTTGAAATGGATGCCCTGCTTGAAGGTGGCGTGACATTCGCGGATGAAGCGCGCTTCGTCGATGCCGATGGCGGCCAGCGTGCCGCGAATCGAGGGGAAGGTACCCTCGCCCACACCGATGATGCCGATCTCCTTCGACTCCACCAGCGTGATGGAGACGCCCCCACCATGGGCCGCGCCCAGCGTCTTCGCGAGAAAAGCGGCGGTGAGCCAGCCGGCCGTGCCGCCGCCGACGATGAGTACACTTTTTGTCGCTTGCATGGCGCGTCTCCATTTTTTTCTAAAAATCGTTTGACATCACGATAAACCAAAATGTACCATGAAATCGATTTCATATAACGTGAAATCGATTACACAACAAAGATTTAACGACGGAAACACAAAAACACCCATAATTCCAATTAGGAGACAGCATGAAAAGTTCCGTACCGAAGGCCCGGCAGCAATTGGGCTCCCCGATTCGCCTGGCTGTCCTGGCGCTGTTGGCCAGCATGAACGGCGCACACGCCCAGACCCAGGCGCCAGCCCAGGCCCTCGCAACGAGCGACTCGAGCGTCATCCCCGAAGTGCTGGTCACCGCGACCAAGCGCTCCACCTCCCTGCAAAAGACGCCGGTTGCCATCACCGCGCTGAACGCCGCCGCACTCGACGACGCCCACGTGCAAACCATCCAGGACGTCGTGAACCTGGTGCCGGGCTTCCAGGCCACCGGCCAGGGCGACCATGGCGTGATCACCATGACCTTGCGCGGCGTCGGCAACGACAGCGCCAAGACCGAATATGCCGATCCGGAAGTCGCTTCCTTCGTCGACGGCATCTACTCGCCGCGCCCTGAAGGCGCCACCGCCCTGCTGTTCGACCTCGACGCGATTGAAGTGCTGCGCGGACCGCAAGGCACGCTGTGGGGCCGCAACTCCTCCGTCGGCGCCGTGAATATGCAGACGGCCAAGCCGGTGCTGGGCGACCGCTCCGGCAGCGTGGAAGGCGGCCTTGGCGACTACAAGCGCTTTGGCGCGCGCGGCGCCTTCAATGTGCCGCTGTCCGACAACGCAGCACTGCGCATCGCAGTGGTCCACGAACAGCACGACGGTTATGTCGACTACCAGAAGCTGCCTGTCATTTCGCTGGCCAGCCAGAAGGCCGCGTGGGCCGCAAGCGGCGGCGCCGCAGCGGCCTTCCAGCCGATCAATCCCAACCTGTTCGTCACGGGCGGGCCAAAATACAGCGCCCAGGATCAGACCGCGCTGCGCCTTAGCCTGTTATGGAAACTGTCGAACTCCGTGAAGTGGAACGTCTCCTACGAGAAGTTCGCCGACCGCGGAACGCCGAGCATGAACCTGCTGCAAACCCAGCGCGCCGGCCAGAAGGCCTGGTCCGCCCTGATCGACACGGCGCCGTTCCTGCACCGCGACAGCGATTCGATCCGCAGCCGCCTTGAGTATGCAATCGATGACACGATGCAGCTGACCTATATCGCCGGCTACTCGCGCTTCAGCGGCTCGTCCAATTTCGACCAGGACGGCGGCGCCAATGTGCCGACGAGCTTCGCCACGGGCGGTGGCTACCAGGCCGACAATACCGTCTCGTCGCACTATATGAACTACAGCCACGAGCTGGAACTGCAATCGACCGGCAAGCGCGACGTCGACTGGCAGCTTGGCCTGTACTACGCGGCCGAGAAGAACGACATCCGCTTCGATATCCCCATCTTCAACGGCACCCAGCAAGGCACCGTGGGCTGGCAGGGTTCCTTCATCCAGCCGAAGGAAACCGTGGCCTCAAGCGCCGCCTTCGGCCAGGCCACCTGGAATGTGGGCGAGGCCCTGCATGTGACGGGCGGCCTGCGCTACACCTCGGACAAGCGCACCAACGTGGGCGGCAATGCCTTCACCTGGAATTATGATGCGACGGTGGCGCAGGTGCCGTTGAATGGCTCGATCGACCCGCGCATTCCCGGCCAGGGCTACAGCCCGGGCAGCCCGACCAACGACGGCACCTTCAGCGGCAGCAAGATGACGGGCCTGGCGCGCATCGGCTACGACATCGACCGCAACAATATGGTCTATGGCAGCGTCTCCACCGGCTACAAGTCCGGCGGCCTGCAGGATGGCGGCCGCCCTTACGGCGCCGAGACCCTGACCAACTTCGAATTCGGCACCAAAAGTTCGCTGGCGGGTGGTTCGGTCAAGATGAACAATGCCCTGTTCTATGAGAAGTTCAAGGACTTCCAGTTCAGCGCACCGATCACCAACCCGGACGGCACGCGCGGCCTGGCGACCAATAATGCGGAAGGTGCGACGATTTATGGCTTCGAATCCGAGATCGCCGCCAAGGTCACGCCAGACGACAAGCTGCAGCTCTCGCTCGCGCTGACGCATGCGAAACTGGGCCACCTGATCGGCGGCACCAACGACTACACGCTGCCCGCCTGTAAGGTCCCCGGCATCGCCACCTGCCTGGACGTGACCGGCAATACCATGCCGCACACGCCGCGCTTCTCGGCACAGTTCCAGTACCAGCACACCTTCCACCTCGTTGGCGGGGCGACGCTGACGCCGCGGCTCTCCACCCACTATGAGACGGAGACCTGGCTGTCGGTCTTCAACCTGGGCGATGGCGACAAGCAGAAGGCTTACACCCGCACTGACCTTGGGCTGCGCTACGCGCATAACAAGTGGTGGGTGGATGCCTACGTGCGCAACGTGGCCGACAACATGATCAAGACCAGCGCCGGCAACAGCGGCGGGCCGTGGGTGGCGCAGTACCTGCCACCGCGCACGGTTGGTATCAACACGGGCTTCGACTTCTGATTTACACGGTGGGCGCGTGCGCCCACCTTACCTCCTCACACAATGACTGATTCACGAATTTTTCCGCCCGCGTTTACGTGGGGCGTGGCGACGAGCGCCTTTCAAATTGAAGGCGCGTCCCGGGACGATGGCAAAGGGCCGTCGATCTGGGATACCTTTTGCCAGGTGCCCGGTAATATCAAGGACGCCAGCACCGGCGATATCGCCTGTGACCATTACCACCGCTATCGCGAGGACGTGGAGCTGATCGCCTCCCTCAATGTGGATGCCTATCGCTTCTCGATGTCCTGGCCGCGCGTGCAGCCGGCCGGCAAAGGCGCGTGGAACGAGAAAGGCTTCGACTTCTACGACCGCCTGCTCGACGAACTGCACGAGAAGAACGTCTCGCCACACCTGACCCTCTACCACTGGGACCTGCCGCAGGCCTTGCAGGATGAAGGCGGCTGGCTCAATCGCGACACCACGCTGCGCTTTGCCGACTATGCGCTTGAGGTGGCGCGCCGCTTCGGCGACCGCATCGACGCCATCGCCACCCACAACGAGCCCTGGTGCACGGCCAACCTTGGCTACGGCAACGCGCAATTCGCGCCCGGTTTTGCCGACGCCAAGGCCGCCATCCAGGTCTCACACCACCTGCTGCTCTCGCACGGCCTGGCGCTGCAGGCGATGCGCGCGGCCGGCGCCAAGGCGCGCCTGGGCATCGTGCTTAATCAGTGGAACGCCGACCCGGCCACCAATTCCGCTGCCGACCAGGCCATGGCCGACCTCGAATACGCCCGCTCGGTGCAGTGGTTCATGGACCCGATCTTCAAGGCCCGCTACCCTGAACTGGCCCTGCAAGCCCACGGCGCCAACGCCCCAGTAGTATTGGAAGGGGACATGCGCAACATCGCCCAGCCACTCGACTTCCTGGGCGTGAACTACTACTTCCGTTCCTTCTGCAGCGCCGAAGACCCGCCGCGCCAGCCGCCCGGCGACCACGGCTTCACCGACATGGGCTGGGAAATCTACCCCCAGGGCCTGACCGAGCTGCTGCTGGACCTGAAGGCCGAATACGACCTGCCGCCCATCTACATCACCGAAAACGGCATGGCCAATGTGGACCAGGTGGAGGACGGCCTGGTGAGCGACCACGCCCGCATCGCCTATGTACGCAGCCACCTGGAAGCGCTCTTGAACGCGATGCAGCAAGGCGTGGACGTGCGCGGCTACTTCCTCTGGAGCCTGCTCGACAACTTCGAATGGAACTCCGGCTACGCCAAGCGTTTCGGCATCGTGCATGTCGACTATGCCACCCAGCAGCGCACCTTGAAGGAGAGCGCCATCTGGTACCGCGACTTCATCTCCAGCGGGCGCCAAAGATGAACGCGCGCTTCGCTTTTGGCCAGAGCTACCGCGACGGCCCGCGCCTGCTGGCCGACATCGGCCACGGCTACGTGCGTTTCGCCCTCGAACACGGGCCGGGGCGCATCGGCCGCGCGCAAACCCTCGCCTGCGCCGATTACCCGCGCTTTGTGGACGCCGTGCGCGCCTACCTCACGCGCCATGCCGACAGCGTGGTGAGCCACTTTGTAATTGCCATCGCCTCGCCCGTTGATGGAGATGTGCTGGACATGGGCGAACATGCGTGGCAAATTTCGGTGGAAGCCACCCGCATTGCGCTCGGCCTCGATACACTACTGGTCGTGAACGAATTCGCCGCCCTCACGATGGCCCTGTCCGACCATCTGGCCCACCGCAACAATCAATTGGATGCAGACCATGCGCGTCTCTAAGTCCCCGCTGCTGTGGGTCCCCACCGGCTACTTCACGATGGCGCTGGGCTATGTGATGCTCACCAGCGTCACCGCCATCATGTTCAAGAACCTGGGCATGGACAATGGCCGCGCCGCGCAGTATTCGTCGATGCTGATCCTCGCTTACACGATCAAGCCGCTGTTTGCGCCGTTTGTCGAGATGTACCGCACCAAGAAGTTCTTCGTGCTGTGCGCGCAAACGCTGGTGGGACTGGGTTTTGCCGGCATTGCGCTGGCCATGTCCTTGCCTGGCTATATGGCTATGCTGATGGCGCTGTTCTGGGCCATGTCCTTCATCGGCGCCACGCAGGACATCGCCAGCGACGGCGTCTACGTGACGTCACTGGACCAGCGCACGCAGTCACTGTATTGCGGCATCCAGAGCCTGTCGTGGAACATCGGCCCCATCGTCGCCTCGGGCGGCCTGGTGTACCTGAGCGGCAAGCTGCACGCCGAGGTCTTCCACCACGACCCCACCGTGTTCGGTCCGGAATGGATCGACGCCTGGCGCATTGTCTTCTTCATCGTCGCCGCCATCACGCTGCTGATGGCCGCCTGGCACGCGCGCGTGATGCCCGACGGCGCCCGCGCGACGGACACGCCGGCCAGCGTGGCCGACGCCTGGCGCATCCTGCTCGACTCCTTCGTCACCTTCTTCCAGAAGCGCGACGTATGGCGCATGGTGGCCTTTGCCTTCCTGTTCAGGCTTAGCATCGGCTTCCTGGAAAAGATCGGCCCCTTCTTCATGGTGGATCCGGCGGCCAAGGGAGGCCTGGGCCTGTCGAACGAACTCCTTGGCATCATCTACGGCACCTACGGCCTGGCCGCGGTGCTGCTTGGCTCCCTGCTGGGCGGGCTGTTCGTGGCCAGGCGCGGGCTGAAGTCCACACTGTTCTTGCTGTGCTGCGCCGTGAATATCCCGAACGTGACCTTCCTCATCATGAGCGTCGCCATGCCAACGAGCCTGTTTGCGATCGGCGCCGGCGTGGTGATCGAGAAGTTCTTCTTCGGTTTTGGCTCCGTCGGCTTCATGATCTATTTGATGCAGCAGCTCGCGCCCGGCAAATACACAACGACGCACTACGCCTTCGGCACCGGGCTGATGGGGCTATGCGGCATGCTCACCGGCGTGGTGAGCGGCCACCTGCAAGAGGCGATGGGCTATGTGAGCTACTTCGTCTTCGTGATGGTCGCCACGATCCCCTCCTTCCTCGCCTGCTGGTTCGCGCCCTTCCACCATGCCGAAGGCGACAACGGCGACGGCGCGCCCGACGCGATGGCCGTGGCATGACGGCAGTGGCCCTGCTCCTGTGTGCTGGCGCCCTGGTGAACCAGCTGGGCTACGCGCCGGCTGCCACCAAGGTCGCCGTGTCGGCCAGCACCACCGACACCTTCGACGTGCTGGACCAAGCCGGAACATCCGTGCTGCACGGGACGGCCAGCCGCGCCCGCAGCTGGGAGCCGTCTGGCGAAGCGGTGCGCCTGCTCGACTTCTCCGCACTGAAGGCCGAAGGCAGCTACCGCATCAAATCAGGCGACGAACTCTCGCCCCCCTTCAGCATTGCCCGCATGCCCTACCGCGAAGTCAATGCCGCCGCCCTGAAGGCCTACTACTTCAATCGCGCCAGCACCGCCCTGCCCGCGCAATTCGCCGGCCCCTACGCGCGCGCCGCCGGCCACCCGGACATGCAGGTGATCGTGCACGCCTCCGCCGCCAGCCCTGCGCGGCCGGAAGGCACCATCATCGCCAGCCCCAAAGGCTGGTACGACGCCGGCGACTACAACAAATATGTCGTCAATTCCGGCATCGCCACCTACACGCTGCTGTCCGCGTACGAGCACTTCCCCGCCTACTTCAAGCAGCAGCACACCAATATCCCCGAAACGGGAAACGGGATGCCGGACATCCTGAACGAAGCGTTGTGGAATATCGAGTGGCTGCTGACGATGCAGGACCCCAATGACGGCGGCGTGTATCACAAGCTGACCAACCTGCGCTTCGACGGCATGGTGATGCCCGGGGAGGCCACGACGGCGCGCTACGTCGTGCAGAAAACGACTGCCGCCACGCTCGACTTTGCCGCCGTGATGGCCACGGCCAGCCGCGTCTATGCGCCCGTCAACAAGCCCCTTGCCGCGCGCATGCTCGCCAGCGCGCAGGAAGAGTGGAATTGGGCCAAGGCCCATCCGAAGGTGGCTTACCGTCAGCCGCCCGACGTGGTGACAGGCGAATATGGCGACAACGATTTCACTGACGAATTCACCTGGGCCGGCGCCGAGCTATTCATCGCCACCGGCGAGCACAAGTATTTCCACGCCATGACTGCGCGAGCGGCGACGGTGCCAACGTGGGACGATGTGGCCAGTCTGGCCTGGATGTCGCTGGCCTTCCACCGTCCGCCGCTGGGGGCGGCGCGCATCGAGGCGCTGGCCAGGTCGCTCGTGCAGGCATGGAAGGCTTCGGCCTACGGCGTGCCGATGCAGCACGCCGATTTCGTCTGGGGCAGCAATGCCGTCGCCCTGAACCAGGCGATGATGCTGCTGCACGCCTACCGCATCAACAAGCAGCGCGACTACCTCGACGCCGCGCAAGCCGCCTTCGACTACGTGATGGGCCGCAATGCGACCGGCTACAGTTTCGTCACTGGCTTTGGCAGCAAAACGCCGCAGCACCCGCACCACCGCCAGTCCCAGGCCGACGCGGTGGCCGCGCCGGTGCCCGGTTTCGTGGTGGGCGGCCCGCAGCCCGGGCAGCAGGACAAAGGCAATTGCAAGATGCCCTACCCTTCCATCCTCGCCGCCACATCGTATCTCGACGAAGTATGCAGCTACGCCAGCAATGAAGTGGCCATCAACTGGAACGCCCCGCTGGTCTACGTCTCCGCCGCCCTCGACGTTTATTAAATTGGGGTCAAACCCGGCAACTTGACAACCGGGGTCAGACCACGATTTGCCGGCAACTTTTTGCGCGCAAAAAGTTGCCGGCAG
>JAZJYP010000239.1:0-25770 GCA_040390345.1 Pseudomonadota bacterium
ATCCGGACATCTTCAACATCCTGCTGCAGGTGATGGACCATGGCACGCTGACCGACAACAACGGCCGCAAGGCGGACTTCCGCAATGTGATCATCATCATGACCACCAATGCCGGTGCGGAAAGCCTGACCAAGCGTTCGATGGGCTTCACCGAAACGAAGGCGGCGGGCGACGAGATGGCCGACATCAAGCGCATGTTCACGCCGGAGTTCCGCAACCGCATCGACGCGACCATCAGCTTCCGTGCGCTCGACGAAGAGATCATCCTGCGCGTGGTCGACAAGTTCCTCATGCAGCTCGAAGAACAGCTGCACGAGAAGAAGGTCGAAGCCATCTTCACCGAGAAGCTGCGCAAGTTCCTGGGCAAGAAGGGGTTCGATCCGCAGATGGGCGCCCGTCCGATGGCCCGCCTGATCCAGGACATGATCCGCAAGGCGCTGGCCGACGAACTGCTGTTCGGCCGCCTCGTTGCGGGTGGACGGGTCACGGTCGACATGGACGAGAAGGACCAGGTCCGCCTCGAGTTCCCCGAGTCCGACGCCTTGCCGCCGACCAGTCCACCGGAGACGGTGGAAATCGAGTAAGCCAGTGGCCACCCCCGAGGTGGCCAATTTTTTTGTGGCGCTGGCGGCGCATGCGCCCACGCGGGCGCCTGCATAATTCCTGCACAATTCTTCCCTACAGTGGTGGTAGGAGGAAGAATCATGAAACCACGTGCACTGTGCATCAGCTTGTCCCTGCTGCTGGCCGCCTGCGGCGCCGACCAATCCACGACGGCGGGCCAGGGCGGATCCTCGGCCAGCCGCTCGGCGGTGGTCGCGGGCAGCAGCGGCAATACCATCGCCTTTTACGGCAATCGCGCCGACTACACGATCGCCGCATCGGGCAGCGGCTTCACTATCAGCGATGCGGGCGGCAGCGTCGCTGTCAGCGCCAGCGCGCGCGTGCAGTTTGCCGACGTGACCGTGGCCTTCGACACCGAAGGGACGGCCGGCGAGGTTTACCGCGTCTACCAGGCCGCCTTCGACCGCACACCCGATGCGGCTGGCCTGGGCTTCTGGATCAACGCTGTCGATGGCGGCGTCGCGCTGAAAGACGTGGCGGCCGGCTTCATCGCTTCGGCCGAATTCAAGGCCCTGTATGGCGCCAGTCCCGGCAATGATGCGCTGATCACGGCCTTCTACCAGAATGTGCTGCACCGCGCCGCCGACGCGGCCGGCCAGGCCTTCTGGGTCAATGTCCTCAATACCAAGGCGGCAACCAGCGCCGACGTGCTGGCCGGCTTCAGCGAAAGCCCGGAAAACAAGGCGCTCGTGGCCAGTGCCATTGCCAACGGCATCGCCTATGTGCCCACCGCGCGCATCGCCACCAGCAGCGCACCGGGCGCACCGGTGGCTTCGAGTGCGATTGCCGGCAGCGGCAGCGCGTCGGTGACGTTTGCGGCGCCGTCGTCGAATGGCGGCTCGGCCATCACCGCCTATACGGCCAGCTGCACCAGCGGCGCCAGCACCCAGAGCGCCAGTGCCAGCGCGAGCCCGATCACCGTGTCGGGCCTGTCCAACGGCACGCAATACAGCTGTACCGTCAAAGCCACCAATGCCATCGGCAGCAGCGCCGCCTCGAATGCCGTGCTGGTGACGCCGGTGGCCCTGTCGTCGTCGATCACGGGCCATCTGTTCTGCCCCTACAGCGCCAGCGTGCTCAATACGGGCCTGAACCTGACCAGCACCGTGGCCATGACGTGCACGACGAGCTCGCGCGCGCTCAGCGGCAATGGGGTGCCGGACCACACCACCGGCGCCTTCCCCAATTCGGGCAATCCGAATACGATCAAGGCCGTCAACGTCAGCTTCACCAACACGCTCAATCCGGCGCTCGTGAGCGCGAGCGGCACGGCAGTGGCGCACATCCTCGGCTTTGCCAACAACGGCGTGAAGTTCGACCCTTCGACGGCGGAGAGCTACCAGAACGCCGGTGTGTGGAAAATCGAAGCGCTCAACCAGAGCTACTTCCCCTTCGGCGTCGATGCGAGCAATGCGCACGTGCAGCCGGACGGCGCCTACCACTACCACGGCATGCCCGAGGGGTATATGACGCGCCTGGGCAAGGGCCAGGCCATGACGCTGGTCGGTTTCGCCGTCGACGGCTTCCCGATCTACGCGCGCTACGGCTACACGACGGCAACCAGTGCATCGAGCGCGCTGAAGGTGATGACGTCAAGCTACCGTCTCAAGTCTTCGCCTGCCAGCGGGCGGCCGTCGACGAGCGCCGTGCCGATGGGGACCTTCACCCAGGACTATGAATACGTGGCGGGCCTGGGCGACCTGGATGAATGCAATGGCCGCACCGGTGTCACGCCGGAGTTCCCGGGCGGGATCTACCACTACTACATCACCGACAGCTATCCCTACATCCAGCGCTGCGTGAAGGGGACGCCCGCGTCCACCCAGCCATGATGCGCGCCGCCTGGCTGCTGGCCTGCATCCTGTGCCTGCCCGCGCAGGCGCACCTGATGGCGGCGGGGCAGGGCGCGGTGCGCTTGGTGGGCGACTCGGCCTTCGCCGTCGTCTCGCTGCCGGTGGCGGCGCTGGCCGGCTTCGACGACAACCGCGATGGCCTGCTCGACGCCACCGAACTGGCGGCCCACCGCGGCAGCATCAGCGGCCAGGTTTCGCAGCTGCTCGAGTGCCGCGACGGTGACGTGGCCGGCTCGGTCGTCTTCGAAGACCTGCTGCTGGCACATGGCGATTCGACCGGCGAAGCTGAGCTGGTCGTCATGCGGCGCTACCAGTGGGCGGCGCCGCTGCGCGCGTTCAATCTCGGCGTCCACATTTTCGACACGCAGGCGAGCGGCAATGCCCAGCTCCTGGTGCGCGCCATTGACGGCGACAAGAGCGAGCTGGCCTTGCTCTCGCGCCACAGCCCGCACCACGATTACTTTGTCGGCCGCTGGACCAGCTTCGCCAATTTCGTCGCCAGTGGTGCCGAGCATATCCTCTTCGGTGCCGACCATTTGCTGTTCCTGTTGACGGTGCTGGTGGTCGGCGCCAGCTGGCGCTACTGGCTGCTGGTCGTCACCAGCTTCACGCTGGCCCATTCGATCACACTCGCCTGTGCCGCTTTCGGCTGGCTGCAAGCGCCGCCGCGCATCGTCGAGCCACTGATTGCGGCAAGCATTGTGCTGATGGCGCTCGATAACCTGATGCGCGGCCGCACGGCCTTGCGCCATCGTCCCGCG
This sequence comes from Pseudomonadota bacterium, assembly GCA_040390345.1. Classification (GTDB taxonomy): domain Bacteria; phylum Pseudomonadota; class Gammaproteobacteria; order Burkholderiales; family Burkholderiaceae_D; genus Telluria_A. The sequence continues at coordinate 3,239 of JAZJYP010000239.1, forward strand.
CTGGTGTTTGCCTGCGGCCTGCTGCACGGCCTGGGCATCGCGTCGGCATTGGTGGAATTGGGGCTGCCGGACAATGGCCGCATCCTCAGCCTGGCCGGTTTCAACCTTGGCGTGGAGATGGGACAGCTGCTCTTCGTCGGCGCCTTGCTTTGCGCGCTGGCCCTGGCCCGTCAATACGTCGGCCGGCGCTGGCACGGGCGCATCGTTGAACTGTGCTCGCTGGTGGCCATCGTGATGGGCCTGGGCTGGGTGGTCGAGCGCACCTTCATCTGAAGGAGTATGCATATCATCTTCCGCTTGTTGCTGCGCTGTGAGCTATGACACACTCACAGTCCTTCGCTCACCACCGGAAAATGAACATGTCTTTACCCCGTCCCCTGGCGCTGGCCATGCTGGCCGCCGGACTGCTTGGCGCCAGCGCCAGCGCGCTTGCCGATGCCTATTTCCGTTTCCCCGCCATCCGTGGCGACACGGTCGTCTTCACCGCCGAGGGCGACCTGTGGAAGACGTCGGCCACCGGCGGCATGGCGCAGCGCCTCACCACCCACGCCGCCGCCGAAACGAATGCGGCGCTGTCGCATGACGGGAAATGGATCGCCTTCACCGGCGCTTACGAGGGTGCGCAGGAAGCCTACCTGATGCCCGTTGCCGGTGGCCTGCCCAAGCGCCTGACCTTTGAAAACAGCGCCGTCACGGTACTTGGCTGGACCGCGCAAGGCGAGGTACTGGTCAGCACCCAGAATTCCACCGGCCCCAATGCGCACCGCGTCGTCGCGGCGCTGGACCCGCAAACGCTCAAGCGCCGCGTCTTCCCCGTGGCCGACGCCAACGACGCCGTCCTCGACGACAGCGGCAAGACCCTGTACTTCACGCGCTTCGGCCTGACCCTCACCAACGACAACGTCCGGCACTACCGCGGTGGCGCGCATGCGCAGCTATGGCGCTTCGACCTCGCTGGCGCTCACGAGGCGCAGCCCGTGTTTGCCAATGACGCTGCCAACAACAAGCGCCCCATGTGGTGGCAGGGGCGCCTGTATTTCGTCAGCGACGCCGATGGTGCCGACAAGCTGTGCTCGTCCCAGCCCGATGGCAGCGACCGCCGCGCCCACACGTCCAACCGCGACTGGGACGTGCGCAATGCCGCGCTGGGCGACGGCAAGGTGGTCTACCAGATGGGCGCCGACCTGCATGTGTTCGATCTCGCCGCCAATGCCGACAAGACGCTGGCCATCAACCTGGTGTCGGACTTCGACCAGCAGCGCACGCGCCAGGTGCGCGCGCCGCTGGAAAACCTGACCAGCGTGCAGTTGGCAGGCAAGGGCGAGCGCGTCGTACTCACGGCACGCGGGCGTGTGAGCATCGCCGGCACGCTCAAGCAGCGGCGCATCGATATCGCCATTCCCGAAGGCGCACGTGCACGCGAGGCCGTGTTCAGCCACGACGACAAATGGGTCTACGCGATCGTCGATTCGACGGGCGAAAACGAGATCTGGCGCTTTGCCGCCGACGGCGCCGGCCCCGGCGAGCAATTGACCAAAAACGGCGACAACCACCGCCTGAAGATCTATCCCTCACCCGATGGCCGCTACCTGGCCCACACGGACAAGCGCGGGCGCACCTGGATGCTCGACCTGACCACGCGCAGCAACGTCATCATCGACGACGCCCACAAGAGCGGCGTTGATTATTACGACACGGTGCTGTGGTCGCCCGACAGCAAGAACGTCGCCTTCGTGCGCGTCGGCTCGACCGAGGCACGCGAACAGATTGGCCTGTACAACATCGAATCGAAGCAGCAGGCATTCGTGACGAGCGACCGCTATACTGCCAGCGCGCCGGTGTTCTCGCCGGATGGGCATTGGCTCTACTTCCTCTCGGCGCGTAACTTCCAACTGGCGAACGGCTCGCCCTGGGGTGACCGCAATATGGGCCCGGTATTCGACAAGCGCACTGGTGTGTTTGCGCTGGCGCTCCAGCCAGGCAACCGCTTCCCCTTCAAGCCGGACGACGAATTGAGCGCGGCGCCCGCCGAAGCCAAGGCCGACGCAAAAGCTGATTCCAAGGCCGACGCCAAGCCGGTCAAACCCACGCTGCCAGCCATCGCCTACGCTGGCCTGGCCGAGCGCCTGTACGAAGTGCCGATTGCCGCCGGCAGCTACGAAACGCTTGCCGTTGACGAGAAGCGCCTGTACCTGCTCGAGAAAGACAGCAACGACGGCCGCAACACGCTCAAGACCCTGGCCATCGCACGCAACGGCCCGCAGCCCGAGGTCTTCGTCACCGGCATCCGCGAGTTCGACCTGTCGGCCGACATGAAGCATGTTTACTACCGCACGCATACGCCGGCTGGTCCTGGCGAAATCTGGATTGTTGAAGCGGGCGCCAAACAGCCAACCGACGTGAGCAAAGCGCATGTGCGCATCGACGATTGGGCCATTGTGTCCAGCCCGCGCCTGGAGTGGCGCCAGATGTTCAATGACGCGTGGCGCATGCACCGCGACTTCCTGTACGACGTGAACATGCGTGGCGTCAGCTGGAACGGCATCCATGAAAAATATGCGCCGCTGCTCGAACGTGTCACCGACCGCGCGGAATTGAACGATGTTCTGGGCATGATGGTGAGCGAAGTCGGCGCACTCCATTCGCAGGTGGCGCCGGGCGACTTGCGTCGGCCGTCGCCGGAAGGATCGCCATCTGGCCTCGGCGCCGTATTCACGCGCACGGCCGACGGCTTCCGGGTCGACCACATCTACCGCAGCGAACCAGAGCTGCCGTCCGAGCGTGGTCCGCTGGCGCAGGCCGACGTGAACGTGAAAGAAGGCGACATCATCACTTCCATCAACGGCAAGCCAACTTCACAGGCGCGCGACATCGCCGACCTGCTGCTCAACCAGGCGGACAAGCAGATGCTCATGCAGGTCAAGAGCGCTGCCGCTGCGCCGCGCTCGGTCATCGTGACGCCGGTGTCGATGGCCAAGCAGGCCGCGCTGCGCTACAGCGACTGGGAGCAGGGCCGTGCGCAGATTGTCGACCAGGCGTCGAAAGGACGCATCGGTTACCTGCACCTGCGCGCCATGGGCCCGCGCGACATCGCCTCGTTTGCGCGCGACTTCTACGCCAACATCAACCGCGACGGCCTGATCATCGACGTGCGGCGCAATAACGGCGGCAATATCGACAGCTGGATCATCGAGAAGCTGCTGCGCAAGGCGTGGGCGTTCTGGGCGTCGAACGGCAACCAGCCTTCAGGGAATATGCAGAACACCTTCCGCGGCCACCTCGTGGTGCTGGTCGACGAACTGACCTATTCGGACGGCGAGACCTTTGCTGCCGGCGTCAAGGCACTGGGACTGGGGCCGCTGGTGGGCAAGCGCACGGCGGGCGCCGGCGTGTGGCTGAGCGATCGCAATCGCCTGGCCGACAATGGCATGGTGCGCGTGGCGGAGAACGGCCAGTTTGGCACCGACGGCCAGTGGCTGATCGAAGGCGTGGGCGTCATGCCCGACGTTGACGTGGACAACCTGCCCAACGCCACCTTCAAAGGCCAGGACCGCCAGCTGGACGTGGCGCTGGAAATGCTGCAGAAGAAGCTCAAGGAAGCGCCGGTAAAACCCTATTCGCCGGCGCCAATTCCGGTTCTAAAGTACTGAAACGGTCATCGCGTGGGCACTTGTGCCCACCCTACCGTGCGCGCGGGCCCACGGGTCCACGCGAGCGCCTTAACCGATTGCCGCCAGCGCGGCACGCAAGTCGTCGCGCTGGTCTTCGACGTTTTCAATCCCCACCGACAAGCGGATCAAGCCGTCGCCGATGCCCAACAGCGCGCGCTGGGCCGGTGGGATGGTCGCGTGCGTCATCAGGGCCGGGTGTTCGATCAGGCTTTCCACACCGCCGAGACTTTCGGCCAGCGTGAACACATGGCAGGCTTCGAGGAAGCGGCGCGCACCGGCCAGGTCGGTATCGAGGTCGATGGAGATGATGCCGCCAAAGCCTTCCATCTGCGTCCTGGCCAGCGCGTGCTGGGGATGCGATTCGAGCCCCGGATAGAACACGCGCTTGACCTTCGGCTCGCGCTCGAGCCATTGGGCCAGGTCCAGCGCATTGCTGCAGCTGCGCTCGAGGCGCAAGGCCAGGGTCTTGATGCCGCGCAGGACCAGGAAGCTGTCGAACGGCCCCTGGATGGCGCCGACAGAATTTTGCAGGAAGCCGAGCTGCTCGCGCCAGCCTTTCTGGTGCTCCTCGCCGCCGACAACGGCCACGCCGCCAATGACGTCCGAGTGGCCGTTCATGTACTTGGTGGTTGAATGCACGACGATGTCGATGCCATGCTCGATCGGGCGCTGCACGATCGGGCTGGCGAAGGTGTTGTCGGCCACGGTGATGATGCCGCGCTCGCGGCAGATCTGCGCAATCGCCTTCAGGTCCGCCAGCTTGAGCATCGGGTTGGTTGGCGTTTCGATCCACACCATCTTGGTCTCGGGCCGGATCGCTGCCAGCAGCTTGGCCGGATCGGTCAGGTCGACGTAGTCGAAATTGTGGCCGGCGCTGCGGCGGCGCACGCGCTCGAACAGGCGGTAGGTGCCGCCATACATGTCGTCGCCGGCGATGATATGCGAATTGGCGTCGGCCAGTTCCAGCACGGTGGCAATGGCGGCCAGGCCGGAAGCGAAAGCAAACGCCTGGGAACCGCCTTCGAGGTCGGCCACGCAGCGCTCCAGCGCCCAGCGCGTGGGGTTGTGCGAGCGACCGTAGTCCAGGCCCTTGTGCACGCCCGGGCTCTCCTGCACGAAGGTGGACGTGGCGTAAATGGGCGGCATCACGGCGCCAGTGGCAGGATCGGGCGACTGGCCTGCGTGGATGACGCGTGTGGCGATATGCTGTTTGTTTTTCACGAGAGAGTCCTGCGCAAGTGGTTAAGTAGGTCGAAGCGGGTAATGAGGCCGTAGAAATGGCCGTCCTGCTTGATGACGGCGGTCAGGCCGCGGTCAAGCACTTCACGCAATTGTGCCATGTTCGCCGACGGTGCGAGCGTCTCGAGGCGGATCGTCATCGAGGCGCTGACCTGGCTGGCGAATTTGTCCGGCGCGCTGGTGACATGGTCGAGCAGGTCCGACTCGTCGAGGATGCCTACCAGGCGGCCGTCTTCCATCACCGGCAACTGGGCCAGGTCGGCGCTGCGCATGCGGTTGAAAGCGGTGAGCAAGGTGTCCGATGGCGCCACGGTGACGACATCGCCATCGTCGAAGCGGCGCCCGATCAGGTCGCGCAAATCGCCTAGTTTTGGCCGGTGCAGCAAGCCCTGGTCGGCCATCCAGCCATCGCTGAACACCTTGGACAGGTAGCGGGTGCCGGTGTCGCAGACGAAGGTCACCACACGCTTGGGCGTCGTTTGTTCGCGGCAGTATTTCAGCGCGGCGGCCAGCAGCGTACCGGTGGAGGAACCGGCCAGGATGCCTTCTTCACGCAGCAGCAGGCGCGCGCTGTTGAAGCTTTCTTCGTCGGTGATGGTGTAGGCGCTGCGCACCTGCGAAAAATCGGCTATGCCGGGGATGAAGTCCTCGCCGATGCCTTCCACCGCCCATGAGCCGGACGTGTCGGACACGTGCCCCGTGTTGACGTATTCGGCCAGGATGGAGCCGGCCGGGTCGGCCAGCACAAATGCGAGCTTGGGCTGCACCGTGCGGAAGTAGCGGGTGAGCCCCGTCATCGTGCCGGACGAGCCGACGCCGACGACGATGGCGTCGACGTCATGGCCCGCCTGCTCCCAGATTTCGGGGCCGGTGCCCGTTTCGTGGGCCAGCGGATTGGCCGGGTTGTTGAACTGGTCGGCAAACCAGGCACCGGGAATCTCGCGCGCCAGGCGGGCCGCATAGTCCTGGTAGTACTCCGGGTGGCCTTTGCCAACGTCGGAACGGGTCAGGTGGATTTCCGCGCCCAGGGCTTTGAGGTGCAGCACTTTTTCGATCGCCATTTTGTCCGGCACGACCAATACAACGCGGTAGCCTTTGATGCGCGCCACCAGGGCCAGGCCAAGGCCCGTATTGCCGGCCGTCGCTTCGACAACGACGCCGCCGGGTTTCAGGCTGCCGTCGGCTTCGGCGGCCGAAATCATCGACAAGCCGATGCGGTCCTTGATGGATCCGCCAGGATTTTGCGATTCGAGTTTGAGGAATAGACGGCAAGGACCGGTGTCGAGGCGGGTAACTTCGACCAAGGGCGTATTGCCGATCAATGAGAACAACGCAGCTTGTGACATGGTGACCTCCGATCTGCAAATAGTATGCACCGGATCGCGCAAACGCGTCGCAGGCGGGCATAATGGGCGCTCCTTTCACCAAGGGGAATGCCGATGCAACGACCACTGTGCGCCTTGCTGCTGTGCGTCTCGTCGCTGGCCAATGCCGGCCTGCTCGACAAATATGTTGGCACCTATGCCCTCGACGACGATTTCAAGGTCTGGATGCGCGACGATGGCGGCCAGCTATATATGCTCGCGGGCCAGCATCCCTGCTACCTGATGGACAAGAAGGTGCGCAAGGCGCACTGCCCGATGCCCGCTTCGCGCATGGCGCTGCACCAGTGGGTGCCGATGACGCCGCGCGGCGACGGCGTCTTCACCTTCGATGCCGTGAATATCCGATTCGAATTCAAGTCCAATGAAGTCGTCATGATCCAGAAGGAGGGCGCGGCCGTGTTTGCCCATCCGCTTGGCACGACACTGCACCTGGCGCGCAAGTCCGCGACGCTGGACCTGCCGCCGATGCCGAAGGAGATCAAGCTTGGCGAGCTCGCCCTGAAGAAGTTCGTCGGCACCTACCAGGCCAATCCGAATTTCGATGTCCTGGTCAAGCTCGAGGGCGGCCACTTGACGGCGCGACCAAGCGAGGGCCCGAAGTTCATCTTGTTTCCGGAGTCGCCCAACCATTTCTTCATTCGCCTCGCGCCAATGGAGCTGACGTTTGAAGGGGACCAGATCCGCTGGTTCATGAACGGCACCGATTCAGTATTGAAGCGCCAGCCAGAGGGCTACGTGGCCAAGGTGCCACCCAATACCGGTCCCAAGGCGTGCAGAAGCAACGCGCCGGCCAGCCTGGAGCATGGCACCTTCCTCGCTGTCGACAACGTCAAATCGGCCATCCTTGGCCAGACGCTGCCGATCTGCGTCTACCTGCCGCCGGGCTATGCCGACCATGCGGCCAGCTATCCCGTGATTTACCAAACGGACGGCGAATACATGGAGTCGACCATTGCGCTGCTGGAGCGAAAGAAGGTGCAAGCGGTCGTCTTTGGCCTTGGCGGTTTTGAAGAGCGCGAGATCAACCTGATCCAACCGGGTGCGGAAAAATACTTCCGCTTCATGGTCGAGGAGGTGATGCCGCAGCTCGAGGCGCGCTATCGCGTCGATCCCAAACGGCGCATCCTGAATGGTCATTCGATGGGCGGCAATTTCGTGCTGGTGGCGGCGCTGCTGGATTCGCCTGAGCAGCCGCACTTTGTCCACTACCTCTCCACCGACGGCAGCTTTACCGCCGCCTCGTATGAATTGCATGCGCTGATGGACGCGCGCCGCGCGCAGGACGTGCGCCTGCCCGCCACCATCGTGCTTGCCGGGGCAGGGCATGGCAACGGCGTCGACGTGCGCCAGAACTACGAACGCCTGCGCCGCCTGGGTTTCCGCGGTCTGCACCTGGCCATGATCGACCTTGTCGACGACGATCACAATTCGGTGGCGCTGGCGGCCGCCAATGAAGCCCTGGACCGGTTCTTCCCACTCGGCCCAGGCCCGCTGGCGACGCCGGTGCTGGTCGACGGCCTGCCAAAAGAAATTGATTTTGTTGGCGTGGGTACCTATCTCGGCGATGTCGCGCTGGGCGCGGGCCGGCACACGATCAGTGCGGGCGGCTTGAACGAAACGCTCGACGTGCCCAAACCAGGCGCCTACGTCGTGCGCATCAGCGCCAACAAGATGGCAGCGCTGGCCCTGAGGGGCGCGCCCAAGTTGTCCCGCATCGCCGCCCAGCCGATCTACCTGCGTGGTTCGATGAACGATTGGGGCATCGCCAACCCAATGCGCGGCGACGGCGACCGCTATGCCGTGACGCTCTCGCTCAAGTCCGGGCAGTATGAATTCAAGGTCGGATCGGAAGACTTCCAGACCGTGGACTTTGGCGCGCTGGCCGGCCAGCAGGTTTTCAGCGGTGCGGACAAAACACTCGTGCCCGGTGGCGCCAATGTCGCTCTGAAGGTCGAGGGTGAAGGTAGCTTCACCTTCACCCTCGACGCCAGCAAGCCTTACGAGCCGACGATTTCGGTGCGGCGCAATCCGTAGACGCTCAATTCGTAGATGCCCATCCCGGCCAGCATGGCCAGCACAAACACGATGGGCTGCCAGGTGAAGGTGGCGATCGACGCGATAGCCGGGCCGGGGCAGTAGCCGGCCAGGCCCCAGCCAGCGCCAAAGGCCAGGGAACCAAGTATCAGGCGGCGATCGATGCCGCCAGTCGCCGGCGCCTGGCGCTTGAAGCGGAAGGCAAGGGCGGACGGGATGATCGCGCCCACCATCACCAGCGCCAGCGACGGGTCCCAATGCCCGGCCAGGTCGAGGAAGGCGAGGACCTTGGCCGGGTTGCTCATGCCGGATACGATCAGGCCGATGCCAAACAACAGGCCGGAGAGAAGTGCGGTGAAAATGCGCATGGCGGTTCCTAGGCGAAGGCGTGGCGAAGCACAAAAACGGTGACGAAGCCGGTTGCCATGAAGCAGGCCGTGGCCACCATGGAGCGTGGCGAGAGGCGCGAGATGCCGCACACGCCGTGGCCGCTGGTGCAGCCGGAACCGAAGCGCGTACCGACGCCAACGAGCAAACCGGCAACGACCAGTAGCGGAAGACTTGCGTCCACTTGCGCCACGGGCAGCGGCGCAAACAGGCTGTAGACCAAAGGTGCCCCGGCCAGCCCGCCCACAAAAGCATAGCGCCAGCTGATGTCGCCATAGCTTGGCCGCAGCATGCCGCCGACGATGCCGCTGATGCCGGCGATACGCCCGTTCAGGATCAAGAGCATGGCGGCGGCCAGTCCAATCAACAGGCCGCCCAACAGCGAAGTCCAGGGTGTCATGCGGTTTCCTCCTTGCGCAGCTTGCGCCACAGTGTTGTCCGGCTGATGCCGAGATAGTTGGCCGCTTCGTCGCGGCGGCCGCCAAAACGTTCGAGTACCTGTGCCATGGTTTCGCTGCGCACGGGCGCGATGGCCGGGGTTGCGGCCGGCACCATGCGCGCCAATTCCGGTGCGACCATCTGCACGTAGTTTGGCGTGAGCGCCTGCAGCGGTTCCGCCGCGAGGTAGAGGGCGATGCGTTCCATCAGGTTGCGCAGCTCGCGTACATTGCCCGGCCACTGGTAGCTTTCCAGCAGCGGCAGGCAGGCATTGAGTTCGGCGTGCAGGTTGGGATGCGGGCGCGCGCCCAACGCCGCCAGGGCGTTCTTGAGCGACCATTCGGCCAGGCCGCTGACGTCGGCCAGCCGTTCGCGCAAGGGCGGGATGGCCACACGCAGCACGGCCAGGCGATAGAACAGGTCGGCGCGGAAGCGGCCTTCGCGCACGCGCTGCTCCAGGTCGCAGTGGGTCGCGCTGATGACGCGCACGCTGATGGCGATGGGCCGCGTTCCGCCCACGCGCACGACTTCGCGCTCTTCGAGCACGCGCAGCAGGCGCGTTTGCAGCGTCAGCGGCATCTCGCCGATCTCGTCGAGGAAGAGCGTGCCGCGGTTGGCCGCTTCAAACAGGCCGGCGTGGCCGCCGCGGCGCGCGCCGGTGAAAGCGCCTTCTTCGTGGCCGAACAATTCCGATTCGAGCAGCGACTCGGCGATCGCGCCGCAATTGACGGCCACGAAGGGCCGGTTGGCGCCCAGGCTGCGCGGGCTCTCGCGATGCATTGCCTGCGCCACCAGTTCCTTGCCGGTGCCCGTTTCGCCGTGGATCAGCACTGTGGCCGGCGAGCGCGCATACAGCACCACGGACTGGCGCAGCGCTTCCATGGCGGGCGAGACACCGCGCAAGTCGTTCAGGCCGTGCTTGGCGCGCAGCGTGTCAGCGACGACGGTGCGGCGCGCGCGGTTCGATTCGAGCTGGGTCAGGCGGGCCATTTCCAGGGCATCGTCGAAGGCCTGGCGGATCGAGGCGGCCGAATAAATGAAAACGCCTGTCAGTCCGGCTTCCTCGGCCAGGTCCGTCACCAGGCCGGCGCCGACGATGGCCTCGATGCCGGCCGCTTTCAGGTCATTGATCTGGGCGCGTGCGTCTTCTTCGGTCACATAGGTGCGCTGCGCGACCTTGAAACCGAAAGTGCTGGTGAATTCGGCCAGTTCGGGCAGCTTTTCCTGGTAGGTGATCACGCCGATCTGCTCGGACACGCGGCGCGCGCGTGCCAGCGCCTGCATCACGTCGAAGCCGCTGGCCTTGGCGATCACCACCGGCACCGATACGCGCCCCTTCAGGTAGGCCGCGTTGGAGCCGGCGGCGATGACGACGTCACAGCGTTCACTGGCCATGCGCTCGCGGATATGGCGCGCGGCCTCGTCGAAGCCGAGGTTGATCGGCTCGATCGTGGCCAGGTGGTCGTATTCGAGTGTGATGTCGCGGAACAGGTCGGACAGGCGCGACACCGACACCGTCCAGATAACCGGTTTGTCGAGGGCGTCGGGGAGCAGGGTGGCCATGTTTCAATTATAGTGCATATGCGTTTCAGTGTTTCAAAATGAAACATAAATGAAACAAAACTGATCGGTTTGCGTTTTGATAAGCTGGGCTTATGTCTTTGAATTCACGCGTTTTTCCCTATGAAGGCGCGGATGGCATGACCCTTGCAATGGTGGAGCATCGCCAATTGAACCCAGGGGAATAACATGAAACAAACCGCCGGTGCGCTGTTCCGCAAAGCCGTCCAGGAAGAATCGCCATTGCAGGTGGTCGGCGCCATCAACGCCAACCACGCCCTGTTGGCCAAACGCGCGGGTTTCAAGGCCATCTATTTGTCCGGTGGCGGTGTCGCAGCCGGTTCGCTCGGCCTGCCGGACCTGGGCATCTCCAACCTTGACGACGTGCTCACCGACGTGCGCCGCATCACCGACGTGTGCGACCTGCCGCTGCTGGTCGACGTTGACACCGGCTTCGGTTCCTCCGCCTTCAACGTCGCGCGCACCGTCAAGTCGATGATCAAGTTTGGCGCCGCCGCCATGCACATCGAAGACCAGGTGGGCGCCAAGCGCTGCGGCCACCGTCCGGGCAAGGAGATCGTCAGCAAGCAGGAGATGGTCGACCGCATCAAGGCCGCCGTTGACGCCCGCACCGACGACAGCTTCGTCATCATGGCCCGCACTGACGCGCTGGCCGTCGAAGGCCTGGACGCGGCGCTCGAGCGCGCCATCGCCTGCGTCGAAGCCGGCGCCGACATGATCTTCCCCGAAGCGATCACCGACCTGCCGATGTACTCGCAATTCGCCAAGGCCGTCAAAGTGCCGGTGCTGGCCAATATCACCGAGTTTGGCGCCACGCCGCTGTTTACCACCGAAGAACTGAAGGGCGCCGACGTGGGCCTGGTGCTGTATCCGCTGTCCGCCTTCCGCGCCATGAACAAGGCCGCCGAAAACGTCTACACCGCGATCCGCCGCGACGGCACGCAACAAAACGTCGTCGACACCATGCAGACCCGCATGGAACTGTATGAGCGCATCAATTACCACGCTTTTGAACAGCACCTCGACGCGCTGTTCGCCGCACAGAAAAAATAATCCAACATTCCAAGAGGAGCCAAAACCATGTCCGCATCGACCCAAGAAGCCGTCCCGTTCAAGCCAAAAAAATCGGTCGCCCTGTCCGGCGTCACCGCTGGTAACACCGCCCTGTGCTCGGTTGGCAAAACCGGCAACGACCTGCACTACCGCGGCTACGACATCCTCGACGTCGCCAATACCTGCGAGTTCGAAGAAATCGCCTACCTGCTGGTGCACGGCAAATTGCCCACCGCGGCCGAATTGAAAGGCTACAAGTCCAAGCTCAAGGCCCTGCGCGGCCTGCCGGTGGCCGTCAAGGCCGCCCTCGAAGCGCTGCCCGCGTCGAGCCATCCGATGGACGTGATGCGCACCGCCGTCTCCACGCTCGGTTGCGTGCTGCCGGAAAAAGACGACCACAATGTGCCAGGTGCGCGCGACATCGCCGACCGCCTGATGGCTTCCTTCGGCTCGATGCTGCTGTACTGGTACCACTTCAGCCACAATGGCAAGCGCATCGACGTCGAAACCGACGACGACTCCATCGGTGGCCACTTCCTGCACCTGCTGCACGGCGAGAAGCCAAGCGAGAGCTGGGTGCGCGCGATGCACACCTCGCTGATCCTGTACGCGGAACACGAATTCAACGCCTCCACCTTCACCGCCCGCGTCATCGCCGGCACCGGTTCGGACATCCACTCGGCCATCACCGGCGCGATCGGCGCGCTGCGCGGACCGAAGCACGGCGGCGCCAACGAAGTGGCCCTGGAAATCCAGAAGCGCTACGAAAACGCCGACGAAGCCGAAGCCGATATCCGCAACCGCGTCGCCAACAAGGAAGTCGTGATCGGTTTCGGCCACCCGGTCTACACCATCTCCGACCCGCGCAACGTGGTGATCAAGGAAGTGGCCCGTTCGCTGTCCCAGGAAGCCGGTTCGACCAAGATGTTCGACATCGCCGAGCGCCTTGAGTCGGTGATGTGGGAAATCAAGAAGATGTTCCCGAACCTGGACTGGTTCTCGGCCGTGTCCTACCACATGATGGGCGTGCCGACGGCCATGTTCACGCCGCTGTTTGTCATCTCGCGCACGTCCGGCTGGGCCGCGCACGTGATCGAGCAGCGCATCGACAACAAGATCATCCGCCCGAGCGCCAACTACGTCGGCCCGGAAGACCTGCAATTCGTCCCACTCAAGGACCGCAAATGAACTCCGCCTTCCGCAAGAACCTGCCTGCTACCGCGCTCGACTACTTCGACGCGCGCGCCGCTGTCGATGCGATTACCCCGGACGCGTACGACAAGCTGCCCTATACCTCGCGCGTGCTGGCCGAAAACCTGGTGCGACGCTGCGATCCCGAAACGCTCAACGCCTCGCTGGCCCAGCTGATCGAGCGCAAGCGCGACCTCGACTTCCCCTGGTTCCCGGCGCGCGTGGTCTGCCACGACATCCTCGGCCAGACCGCGCTGGTGGACCTGGCCGGCCTGCGCGATGCGATCGCCCTGCAAGGCGGCGACCCGGCGCTGGTCAACCCGGTCGTGCCGACCCAATTGGTGGTCGACCATTCGCTGGCCGTCGAATGCGGCGGTTTCGATCCGGACGCCTTCGCCAAGAACCGCGTCATTGAAGATCGCCGCAACGAAGACCGCTTCGACTTCATCAACTGGACCAAGAAGGCGTTCAAGAACGTCGACGTGATCCCGCCGGGGAACGGCATCCTGCACCAGATCAACCTCGAGCGCATGTCGCCCGTGGTGCAGGTGCAGGATGGCGTGGCCTTCCCGGACACGCTGGTCGGCACCGACTCGCACACCCCGATGGTCGACGCGCTTGGCGTGATCGCCATCGGCGTGGGCGGCCTGGAAGCCGAATCGGTGATGCTGGGCCGCGCGTCCTGGATGCGCCTGCCCGACATCATCGGCGTCAAGCTGACCGGCAAGCCGCAGGAAGGCATTACCGCCACCGACACCGTGCTGGCGTTGACCGAATTCCTGCGCAAGCAGAAGGTGGTCTCGTCCTACCTCGAATTCTTCGGCGAAGGCGCTTCGCACCTGACCTTGGGCGACCGCGCCACGATTTCGAACATGGCGCCGGAGTTTGGCTCCACCGCCGCCATGTTCTACATCGACGAACAGACCATCAAGTACCTGACCCTGACCGGCCGCGACGCCGAACTGGTCAAGCTGGTGGAGCTGTACGCGCGCGAAACGGGCTTGTGGGCCGATACCCTCGTCAATGCCGACTACGAACGCGTGCTCACCTTCGACCTGTCGAGCGTGGTGCGCACCATCGCCGGCCCGTCGAACCCGCATAACCGCGTGCCGACCTCCGACCTGGCCGCGCGCGGCATCAGCGGCGTGGTGGAAAACGAAGCGGGCAAGATGCCTGACGGCGCCGTCATCATCGCGGCGATTACCAGCTGCACCAACACCAACAACCCGCGCAACATGATCGCCGCCGGCCTCCTGGCCCGCAACGCCAACGCACGCGGCCTGCTGCGCAAGCCCTGGGTGAAAAGCTCGCTGGCGCCCGGCTCCAAGGCCGTGACCTTGTACCTGGAAGAAGCGGGCCTGATGCCCGAGCTGGAAAAGCTGGGCTTCGGCGTCGTCGCCTACGCTTGCACGACCTGCAATGGCATGTCCGGCGCGCTCGATCCGGTGATCCAGAAAGAAGTAGTGGAGCGCGACCTGTACGCCACTGCCGTCCTGTCCGGCAACCGCAACTTTGACGGCCGCATCCACCCTTACGCCAAACAAGCCTTCCTGGCCTCGCCACCGCTGGTGGTGGCCTACGCCATCGCCGGCACGATCCGCTTCGATATCGAAAAAGACGTCCTGGGCCTGGACCAGGACGGCAAGCCCGTCATGCTCAAGGACCTGTGGCCAACGGACGCCGAGATCGACGCCATCGTCGCCGCCAGCGTCAAGCCGGCCCACTTCAACAAGGTCTACATCCCGATGTTCGCCAAGCAGGCCGACGACGGCTTGACCGTGAGCCCGCTGTACGACTGGCGCCCGCAAACGACCTATATCCGCCGTCCGCCCTACTGGGAGGGCGCACTGGCCGGCGCGCGCACGCTCAAGGGCATGCGTCCGCTGGCGGTCCTGGGCGATAACATCACCACCGACCACCTGTCGCCGTCGAACGCCATCATGCTCGATAGCGCCGCCGGTGAATACCTGGCCAAGATGGGCTTGCCGGAGGAAGACTTCAATTCCTACGCGACCCACCGCGGCGACCACCTGACGGCGCAGCGCGCCACCTTCGCCAACCCGACGCTGAAAAACGAGATGGTCATGGTCGACGGCAAGGTCAAGGCCGGTTCGCTGGCCCGCATCGAACCCGAAGGCAAGGTCACGCGCATGTGGGAAGCCATCGAGACCTACATGGAACGCAAGCAGCCGCTAATCGTGGTGGCCGGCGCCGACTACGGCCAGGGCTCTTCGCGCGACTGGGCCGCCAAGGGCGTGCGCCTGGCCGGCGTGGAAGCGATCGTGGCCGAAGGCTTCGAGCGCATCCACCGCACCAACCTGGTGGGCATGGGCGTGCTGCCGCTCGAATTCAAGCCCGGCGTGAACCGCCTGACCCTGAACCTCGATGGCAGCGAGACCTATGACGTGCTGGGCGAGCGCACGCCGCGCTCGACGCTCACCCTGGTCATCCACCGCAAGAACGGCGAGCGCGTCGACGTGCCCGTCACCTGCCGCCTCGACACGGCCGAAGAAGTCTCGATCTACGAAGCGGGCGGCGTGCTGCAGCGCTTCGCCCAGGACTTCCTCGAATCGACCAAGGCGGCATGATGGCCCACGTCCCCCAAGTGAAAATCCCCGCCACCTATATGCGTGGCGGGACCAGCAAGGGCGTGTTCTTCCGGCTGCAGGACCTACCGGAAGCGGCCCAGGTAGCGGGCGCCGCGCGTGATGCGCTGCTGCTGCGCGTGATCGGCAGCCCCGACCCCTACGGCAAGCAGATCGACGGCATGGGCGGCGCGACATCGAGCACCAGCAAGGCGGTGATCCTGTCCAAGTCCAGCCGCGACGGCCACGATGTCGACTACCTGTTCGGCCAGGTCGCCATCGACAAGGCCTTCGTCGACTGGAGCGGCAATTGCGGCAACCTCTCCGCTGCGGTGGGCGCGTTTGCCATCAGCGCCGGCCTGGTTGACGGGGCACCGCGCGATGGCATGGCCACGGTGCGTATCTGGCAGGCCAATATCGGCAAGACCATCGTCGCCCAGGTACCGATGACGGCGGGCGAAGTGCAGGAGACTGGCGACTTCGAACTCGATGGCGTGACCTTCCCGGCGGCCGAAGTGCAGCTCGAATTCATGGATCCGGCCGCGGAAGAAGAGGGCGGTGGCGGCGCCATGTTCCCGACCGGGAACCTGGTCGACGAGCTGGATGTGCCCGGTGTGGGCACGCTCAAGGCGACCATGATCAATGCCGGCATCCCGACCATCTTCATTAATGCCGACGCCATTGGCTACACCGGTGCCGAGCTGCAGGACGCCATCAACGGCGACGCGAAAGCCCTGGCGATGTTCGAGACCATCCGCGCGCACGGTGCGCTGCGCATGGGATTGATCAAGAGCCTGGACGAAGCGGCCCAGCGCCAGCACACGCCCAAGGTGGCCTTCGTGGCGCCGCCGGCGGCCTACGTGTCTTCCAGCGGCAAGCGAGTCGCCAGCGACGACGTGGACCTGCTGGTGCGCGCGCTCTCGATGGGCAAGCTGCACCATGCGATGATGGGCACGGCCGCCGTGGCCATCGGCACGGCGGCGGCCATTCCCGGCACCCTGGTCAACCTCGCCGCTGGCGGCGGTGCGCGCAGCGCCGTGCGTTTTGGCCATCCGTCGGGCACCTTGCGCGTGGGCGCCGAGGCGACCGAGGAACATGGCCAGTGGAGCGTCACCAAGGCCATCATGAGCCGCAGCGCGCGCGTGCTGATGGAGGGCTGGGTGCGGGTTCCCGGCGACGCCTTCCCGGCAAGGTAGTTGAAAAGACAAGGCGGCGCAGCGATGCGCCGCCTTTTTTCTGTTACCGGCAGTCGTTGTGGTTTATGATCATGGCTCACAGAGCGGCCCGTCATAGAGGCCGAGTTTTTTGATCGGGACATGGATCGAGTGCCAACTTTACCGCAATTCGTCGCTCAGGCAATAGGGCTCGTTGGCGCTCCCGCGTGCGTGTGCGACCAGCATGGCCTGATCATCGCCGTCAATCCCGAACTCATCGAGCTGATTGGTGCCGACATCACCGGCACCAGCGTGGGCCAGTATTGTCCCGCATTGGCCGAGCAGACCGCGCGTGCCGATGCGCGCGTGTGGGAAGACGAAGTACGCATCGGCGGTCACGCCATCCCCGTGCGCGTGCGCGCCAAACCGCTGCCTGCCTATGCCGGCGTGGCGGGCATGTCGTTTACATTTGGCGACTTGCGTGCCTTCCTGAACGTTGTCGACGAACAGTACAACAGTGAAGGCAAGCTGCGCCGCACCGTGCTCGAGATGGAAGCGATCATGGACAACGCGCCGCTGGCCATCGGCTTCGAGCGCGACGGCTGCATCGTGCGCCATAACCATCGCTTCGCCGAGTTCTTCGGGTTTGCGCCCGAGGCCAGCGCGCCGCACGCCACGGCCAGCCTGTTCGCTTCCGGCGAGGCCTTTGCCGAAACGGTCAGCGCGATGGCGCCCCTGCTGGCCGAGGGCAAGGCTTACCAGTCCGAGATCGCCTTGCGCCGTGTCGATGGCAGCACCTTCTGGGCCTATACCTATATTTACGTTATCAACACCGGCCGCAACCAGCAGGACACGATCTGGATCCTGGACGACCGCAGCGCCCAGCGCGCCGCGGAAGCGTCGACGCGCCAGTTGATGCTCGAGCAGAAAGCGATTCTCGACAACGCGTCCATCGGCATCCTGTTTACGCGCGGCGGCCTGATGGCCTCTTGCAATCCGCGCCTGGCCGACATGCTGGGCTATGCACGTGAGGAGATGACGGGCCTGGAAGCGGTCAGCGTTTTTCCTTCGCCCGAAGCGCACCTGGCTTTCGCCACCGAAGCCGAGCCTTTCCTCGCCGCCGGCCTGCTGTTTGAAAAGGAAGAGGCGCGCTTCATGCGCCGCGACGGCAGCTTGATCTGGTGCCGCGTGCGCGCCCAGGCGCTCGACCGCGACAACCGCGACGGCGGCACGATCTGGATCCTGGAAGACGTGACGCAAGCGCGCCAGACCCTGGTGGAAGTGCAGGCCATCATGACCAATGCCTCGGTCAGTATCCTGTTTACCAAGAACCGCGTCATCACCCGTTACAACCGCGGCTTCGGCGACATGTTCCGTTACGAGGGCGACGAAGCCCTTGGCCTGCCGGGGCGCGCGCTGTATCCGTCGGACGAAGTCTACGACCAGGTGGGCAAGGGCGCGTTCCCGCTGCTCTCGGTCGGCAAACCATTCCAGACCGAAGTGCATATGGCGCGCAAGGACGGCTCGCTCATGTGGGCGCAGCTGATCGCCTACGTGGTCAATCCGGACGACCCGACCGCCGGCACCATCTGGATCATCGAAGACCGCACCGAGCACAAACGCGCCGAAGAATCCCTGCGCAACGCCCTGCTGGAAAACCAGGCCATCCTCGATTCGGCCGTGCTGGGCATCGCGGTCGTCGAACAGGGCAAGAACCTGCGCTGCAACACCAAGATGGAAGAATTGTTCGGCTATGCGCCGGGCGAGATCGCCGGCTTGCCCGTCAGCTCCCTGTATCCGGACAAGAGCGGCTGGGAACACGCCCGCGCCGAGACCCGCAAGGACTTCCGCGAGGGACGCATCAATATGGGCGAGTACCAGCTGGTGCGCAAGGACGGCTCGACGTTCTGGGCGCGCCTGTCGGGCCGTCCCTTCGACCTGGCCCAGCCCTTCGGGCGCTCGGTCTGGCTGGTCGACGACGTGACCGTGCGCCGCGAGGCGGCCGAAACGGTGCGCCGCGCGCGCGACGAACTGGAAGTGCGGGTGCTCGAGCGCACGGCCGAACTGGCTGGCGCCAACGCGCTGCTGCAGGGCGAAATCGCCGAGCGCCGCCAGGCCGAAGCGCGCGTGCACCACATGGCCTACCACGACACCTTGACCGGCCTGCCCAACCGCGCGCTGCTGGCCGACCGCCTGGACCGCGCCATGCTCGCCGTGCAGCGCTCCGAACGCAAGCTGGCCGTGATGTTCCTCGACCTGGACCGCTTCAAGACCATCAACGATTCGCTCGGCCATATGACGGGTGACCACCTGCTGCGCGAAGTGGCCAGCCGCCTGTGCCGCGCCGTGCGCGCCAGCGATACCGTCGCGCGCCTGGGCGGCGACGAATTCGTGGTGCTGGTGCCGGGCATCCGCAGCGACGATGAATGCACGCATGTGGCGCAAAAGATCATCGATGCGCTGGCCGATCCCTTCCCGTTTGAAGGGCGCCTGCTGCACATCACGCCGTCGATCGGCATTTGCATGTACCCCGACGATGGCGGCGATGTCGAAACCCTGATGCGCCACGCCGACGCGGCCATGTACCACGCCAAGGCGAGCGGGCGCAACAACTACCAGTTTTTCACGCAGCGCATGAACCAGGCCGCGGCCCAGCATTTCGAAATCGAGAGCAGTTTGCGCAGTGCGCTGGCGCGTGGCGAGTTCGAATTGTTCTACCAGCCGATCATGGAGCTGCGCACGCGCCGCGTGCACACGATGGAAGTGCTGCTGCGCTGGCGCCGCCCCCACACGGGCCTGATCCTGCCCGACCATTTCATCCCCATCCTGGAAGACAATGGCCTGATCGTGCCGATCGGCGAATGGGTGATCGGCCAGGCCTGCGAGCAGATCGTCGCCTGGCAGAGTGCCGGCCTGGCGGCCGTGCCGCTGGCGGTGAACCTGTCGCCGCGCCAGTTCATGCACCGCGGCCTGGTCGAATCGATCCGCCGCATCCTCGACGAGACGGGCATCGATCCGGCCCTGCTCGAATTTGAAATCACCGAAACGGCGCTGATGCAGCATGGCGAGCACACGCTCGAAATCCTCGGGCAGATCAGTGCGATGGGCATCCGCATGTCGATCGACGATTTCGGCACCGGCTATTCGAGCCTGGCCTACCTGAAGCGCTTCCCGGTCAAGAAGATCAAGATCGACCGCGCCTTCATCCGCGAACTCGAAGCGAGCGCCGAAGATCGCGCCATCGTGGCGGCCATCATGGCGCTGGCCAACAGCCTGCAGCTGAAGGTGGTGGCTGAGGGCGTCGAGACGGAAGGGCAGTTCGAGCTGCTCGAATCGGAGGGCTGCCAGTACGTGCAGGGCTACCTGTTCTCGCAGCCGGTCGAACTGGAACAGGCGCGCGCGCTGCTGTCCTAATCGATCGTGGCGATCACCGGCGCGTGGTCGGACGGCTGCTCCCACTTGCGCGGCACGCGGTCAATGGCGCAGGCGCTGCAGCGTTTGGACAGCGCTTCCGAGAGCAGGATGTGGTCGATGCGCAGGCCCTTGTTGAGGCGGAAGCCGAGCTGGCGGTAATCCCACCAGCTGAACGACTTGTCGGCCTGCTCGAACATGCGGAAGGAATCGGTCAATCCCAGTTCCAGCAAGGCCGTCAGGGCGGCGCGCTCGAGGTCCGAGCACAGCACCTGGCCGGCCCAGGCCAGCGGGTCGTGCACGTCGCGGTCGTCCGGCGCGATATTGTAGTCGCCCAGCAGGGCCAGCCCACCGGCAGCGTGGGTGGCCACTTCCTCGGCCAGCCATTCGCGCAGCGCCGCCAGCCAGGCCAGTTTGTACTGGTATTTGTCGCTGTCGACCGACTGGCCGTTGGGTACGTACGCACACACGAAACGGGTGCCGCCTATGGTGGCGGCCAGGATGCGCTGCTGCTCGTCGGCGAAGCGCGGATTGTTCTTGACCACGTCTTCGATCGGCAGCCTGGACAGGATGGCCACGCCGTTGTAGGTCTTCTGGCCGCTGAAGGCCACCTGGTAGCCGGCCGCGTTGATCTCGGCCACCGGAAATTTATCGTCCGTCAGCTTGGTTTCTTGCAGGCATAGCACATCGACCGGATTGGCGGCCAGCCATTGCAGCAGGTGGGGCAGGCGGACTTTGAGGGAATTTACATTCCAAGTGGCAATTTTCATTTCAAGAAACCGTGGCGCACTGCCGATAGTGGTAAGAGTGGGACAGTATCTCCTGTGACGGTGATTCGTGCAAACGGTGGACAACGCTGCACACGATAGGTAAATACTGCTTGCTTTATCTAATTAGCAACGCTTTAACAAAATATTTATGGCTCAGCGCCAAAAATAGTTGTCATTGTGACTAAAAAAGCATATAAATGTAGCTAACTGTAACAACAGGGAGACAAAAGACCGTCAATCGTCTATTGTTACTGTGTGGGAATGAAGAATTGCAGAATTATAATAACTAGGCTAGACTGAAAGAAAAGCGTTCCTGGCGCTGGAGACCAAGTATTTGACTATGGAAAATTGGTTGCCGAAAGACAGAATTAGTTGTCTTTTTCAGAGCGTTAGGTGGTACTATTTTGAAATGTTGTAGTTTCAATAGTGATTGAAATGCGAGAACAGCATTGGTAAAGGATAAAAATGCGTAATGCATTTGAAGCGTGGGCGCAGCGTGATGGTCATATCGTTCGACGCCGCGAAGACAAGCCAGATGAGTATCTGGTGTTTGAGACGCAACGCCGTTGGGTAATCTGGCAAGCGGCTCTGGCACATGGCAAGTCGGCAGCGGCAACGACCAAGTATGCAGCTCAAAAGACGGTAGCCAAGGAGACGGCAGCTGAACCGGTGCGTGCAAGCGCACCCAAGGTGACGGCGATCGTTCCTGACGAAGCGGCAGTGCGCAACAAGGTACTCAATGAGGTGCTCGACGCCTTTAGCGACCTTGACGACACGGCTGGCATCGAAGGCATCCTGAAAGTCATTCAGAGTCTGAAGAAGAAGCAGAAAGCCCTGGCCGAAGAGAAAGTGGAAGACAAGGCCGAAGGTTGATGCGTTTCAGGCACTACAAGGGTGGCTTGTATGAGCTGGTATGCGTGGCGAAACTCGAATCGGACTTGTCCGAGATGATCGTGTATCGTGCAGCTGACGGGTCCATCTGGACCCGCCCCAAAAACGTATTTTTCGAGCTGGTCGAAGTCGGCGGCACCCAGGTGCCGCGCTTCGCGCCAGTGGCGTAGTGTTCCCCGGGCCCTTGCGGCCCGTTTTCATTTCCGCTTGCGGCGGCGAGGTCATCATGCAGCGCTCAATTCTCCTCCTGGTGCCGGCCCTGCTGGCCGGCTGCGCCACCCTCACCGACACCAACCAGCAAACGGTGCTGGTGCAGGCCGTGCAGGACAACCGCGAAGTCGGTGGCGTCGGCTGCATCCTGGCCAACAAGGCCGGCCGCTGGTTCGTGACGGCGCCGGGGCGCGTGACGATCCAGCGCTCGATCGGCGACCTGACGGTCGACTGCAAGAAGGAAGACGTGGGAACGGGATTTGAAGTCGTCGCCTCGAAGATCAACCACAACGGCCTGTGGGGCAACCTGGTGATCAGCGCCGGCCTGGGCTATGTCGTGGACAAGCAGACCGGCGCCGCGTTCGACTATCCCGCCACGCTGACCGTGATCATGCGCGCGCCCGAACCGGCCAAGCCGGATCAGGCGGAAAAAGCGGGAACGATCGTTTATTGACGCGTTGGCGTGGGCCCATGGGCCCACCCTACGGGCATTAGGTGCGGTTGATCAGGAAGGTCGACAGCAGCGGCACAG
>JAZJYP010000240.1:0-17953 GCA_040390345.1 Pseudomonadota bacterium
GCCACGACGGCCAGGCCGTCGAATGCGACGACTTCCGCGCCGCCATGGCCGACGCGAACCAGCGCGACCTGGGCCAATTCGAGCGCTGGTACAGCCAGGCCGGCACGCCCGTCGTCACGGCCGCGACGCACTACGACTCCGGCGCCAGCACGTTTTCGATCACCTTGAGCCAGCACTGTCCGGCCACGCCCGGCCAGGACAAGAAGCTGCCCTTCCACATTCCCGTGGCGGTGGGCCTGCTCGGCGCCGATGGCCGCGACCTGGTGCCCACGCGCGTGCTGGAACTGCGCAAGGAAAAAGAAACCTTCATCTTCGAGGGCGTCAAGGAAACGCCGACGCCGTCGATCCTGCGCGACTTCTCCGCGCCCGTGGTACTGGACTATCCCTACACCGACGCCGAGCTGCTGCACCTGTTCAGCCATGACAGCGACGCCGTCAACCGCTGGGAAGCGGGCCAGCGCCTGGCCATGGGCCGCCTGCTGACGCTGACCGACGCCGTGGCCGGCGGCGCGCCGCTGGCGCTGGACGACACTTTCGTCGAAGCCTGGCGCAAGACCCTGTGCGACGACACGCTCGATCCGGCATTCCGCGAACAGGCCCTGATGCTGCCGTCAGAGACGATGATCGCCGAGCAGGTGAGGGCGGTTGACCCGCAGGCGATCCACGTGGCGCGCCAGTTCATGCGCGCCACCATCGGCACGCGCCTGCGCCGCGAATTGCTGGCGCAAATCGACGCCAACGCTACGCCCGGCCCTTACAGCCCGGACGCCCTGTCGGCGGGCCGGCGCGGCCTGAAGAACCTGGCCCTGTCCTTCCTGGCCGCAGCCATTGACGCGGCCGGCCTGGAGCGCGCCCAGGTCCAGTTCGACCACGCCGGCAACATGACCGACCGCGTCGCCGCGCTGGCGGCCCTGATCCACGCCGACGCGCCAGGCGCGGGCAAGGCGCTGGCCCACTTCTACCAGGACTTTGAACACGAAGCCCTGGTCATCGACAAATGGTTCGCCATGCAGGGTGCTTCGCCGGCTACCGACGTGGCCAGCGTGCGCGCGCTGATGGCCCATCCAGCCTTCAATGTGAAGAACCCGAACCGCGCGCGCAGCCTGATCTTCACTTACTGCGTCGGCAATCCGGCCCAGTTCCATGCGCGCGACGGCAGCGGCTACGCCTTCTGGGCCGAGCAGGTCATCGCCTTGAACGCCCTGAACCCGCAAGTGGCGGCGCGCCTGGCCCGCTCGCTCGACCGCTGGCGCCGCTATGTGCCGGCCCTGCAGGCGCAAATGAAGCGCGCGCTCGAGCAGGTGGCGGCGCAGGACAAGCTCTCCAACGACGTGCGCGAAGTGGTCAGCAAGGCGCTGTCGAACTAAAACAAATTCAATCATCACAAAGGGAAGTTCATGAAACGCGTCAGTCTTACGCAGTACCTGGTTGAAGAACAACGCACCAACAACTCGATTCCGGCCGAACTGCGCCTGTTGATCGAAGTGGTGGCGCGCGCCTGCAAGACCATCAGCCACTCGGTGGGCAAGGGCGCGCTGGGCGACATCCTCGGCAGCGCGCATACCGAGAACATCCAGGGCGAAGTGCAGAAGAAGCTCGACGTGATCTCCAACGAGATCCTGCTCGAAGCGAACGAATGGGGCGGCCACCTGGCCGCGATGGCGTCGGAAGAGATGGAATCGATCCACCCGATCCCGAACCGCTATCCGCAGGGCGAATACATGCTGCTGTTCGATCCGCTCGACGGCTCCTCGAACATTGACGTCAACGTCTCGATCGGCACCATCTTCTCGGTCCTCAAGGCCCCGGAAGGCATGGGCAAGCCGACCGAAGCGGACTTCATGCAGCCGGGCGCCCAGCAAGTGGCGGCCGGCTACGCCGTCTACGGCCCGCAGACCATGCTGGTGCTCACCACCGGCAATGGCGTGAACTGCTTCACGCTGGACCGCGAAATGGGTTCCTGGGTGCTGACCCAGCGCGACATGAAGATTCCGGCCGAGACGAAGGAATTCGCCATCAATATGTCGAACCAGCGCCACTGGCATGCGCCGGTCGCGCGCTATGTGGACGAAATGCTCGCTGGCGTGACTGGCCCACGCGGCAAGGACTTCAATATGCGCTGGATCGCCTCGATGGTGGCCGACGTGCACCGTATCCTCAACCGCGGCGGCATCTTCATGTATCCGGCCGACCAGCGCGACACCTCGATGCCGGGCAAGCTGCGCCTGATGTACGAAGCCAACCCGATGGCCTTCATCGTCGAGCAGGCCGGCGGCGCTGCCACCGACGGGCGCGGCCGTATCCTCGACATTCCGCCGCAAAAGCTGCACCAGCGCGTCCCGGTTTTCCTTGGCTCGAAGAGCGAAGTGGAGCGCGTGACGTCCTACCATCTTGAATAAATGACAGGCGCCCTTGCGCGCAAGCAGGAACCTTTGATAGAATGCGGGTCTTCGCCGCTTTAGCTCAGTTGGTAGAGCAGTTCATTCGTAATGAAAAGGTCGCCAGTTCGATTCCGGCAAGCGGCACCAGAAGTCCTGTAGAAAGCCCATCCTCACGGTTGGGCTTTTTGCTTTTTGGGCGGCGCTGGCGGCAGGCGGTTCTGGATGTCCTTGATGCTGACCTGCATGTCCTTGACCTGAACCTGGATTTCCTTGATCTGTTGCTGGGTATTGCTGATCTGCTGTTGCATTTGGGCCAGCAGGCCGCCCGTACCGCGTCCGGAATCATAGGACGCCTGCATATTCGACAGCAATGCGGCATTAAAACTGGCCACGCCTAGCACCGTCGCCAGGGTCGAGCTGATGGCAGTGACGACGACGGTGCGCCTGAGGCTGCGAATTTCCGTCCGCGTTTCCATCGATTCGCGTTCAAAGACCGCGATGCGCTCCCTTTGGTGGCGATCCCTTTCCTGCTCCCGTCGTTCGGCCTCGTGACGCGCTTGCGCCTCCCGCAATTCGTATTGGCGGTCGCGCTCGTGCATTGCAGCCAGCGCGGCCTCCAGGCGCAGCCCTTGTTCGGCAATCATGGCGCGCAGGCTCACATCGCCAAGGTTTATCCTGGCGTCAAGTTCCTCACGGGTGATTGGAGCGTTCATGCAGCAAGCGTCAGCCGCACGCCTGCTTTTGTCAAGCAGCCTGCGCAAACGCCCGGCGCAAAAAAAACGCCAGCGCGAGGCTGGCGTTTGATGGTGCGGCGAAGCGCTTACTTGGCTTGGCGGCGGCGTGCGGCGAAACCGATCAGGCCCAGGCCGGCGAGCATCATGCCGTAGGTTTCTGGTTCCGGCACTGGCGTTGCGAAACGCGCATTGCGGTCGAACAGGGCCAGGTTGGAGAAGGCCGGGTTGTTGCCGCTCTTGAGCCATTCGACGGACCAGGTACCAGTCAGGGTCTCGCCCTTGAGGATTTTCTGGTCGTCAAACAGGAAGGCGGTGCTGGCGTTCGCGGCATGCATGTCGAACACCAGGTCGATCGTGATGTCCTGCGTTGCATTGGTATTGGTGATCGACCAGGTGCCGGTGGTGGCAGTCGACTTCGCCCAGGAGAAGGTCAGGGAGTCGCCTGCCTTGTCGAAGGTCGTACCAAACACCGGGGCGCTGGCGGTGCCCGTGTTTTCGACTTTGCCGAACAAGGTCCAGCTGCCGGTGCCGCTGTTGGCAAAGGCCGCGACGTTGGCAAAACCCGACGTATCGCCATTGGGGCCGGAAACCGGATTGACGCCGGAGTAGGCCAGCGCATCAGCCCAGTTGGCATTGTTGAGCGTGACGGTGCCGAGCTTGACGTCGTCCGGGGTCGCCCCGCCGATGCCAGTGGTGCCGGCTGCCATGGCGGCGGACGCCATCAAAAGGCTGGCGAAGAAAACAGAAAGTTTGGCCGAGATTTTCATTTTTTATCCGTAATTTTTACGTTGCCCGTACTTCAGTTGCGTTGGGATTTTTCTGACAGTGAAGCTAAGGTAACACAGCAATACGAGCTGTGCAATAAGTATAAGTTAAGTTGTCCAGGAGGAACGCACAATGCGCTGTTTTTGCAACAAAAAATGCAATAAGGAAATAATTCCTGCGTTTTTGATGCTCTGCAGGAATCATTTCGCCCGGCTTACATTTGCTTACTGTTGAAACATGGCAGCGCTTTTGCGCCACTGCAGTTCGCGTTATAAATGCGGAGTGCGGCCAACCGGGCTGCTTGCGATGAAAGGTCTGGTATGAAACCGTGCTTTCCCTTCGGCGTCGCCCTGCTGCTGTGCGCTACCCTGGGCCAGGCGGCCAGCGTTCCCGAACAACAGGCCAGCCACGTGCTGAACCGACTCGCCTACGGCCCGCGCCCGGGTGATATTGAACGCGTGGCCCAGATGGGCGTGGCGCGCTATATCGACCAGCAGCTGCACCCCGAGTCGATCCCCCTCCCGGCGGCGCTGGAAGCGCGCCTGGCGGCCCTCGAGACGGTCAACCGCGGCGCCGGCGCTTCGCTGGCCGAATTCGCCGAACTGCGCAAGCAGGTCAAGGATGAGGGCGAGGACGCGAAAAAAGAACGCCGTGCCGCCGTCGTCCACATGCAGCTGCAAGCCGACGAGGCGCGCCTGGCGCGTGCCATCGACAGCCCGCGCCAGCTTGAAGAAGTGATGGTCGACTTCTGGTTCAACCACTTCAATGTCTTTTCGGGCAAAGGCCTCGACCGCGCGCTGGTGGCCAGCTACGAGCGCGACGCGATCCGTCCCTATGTGTTCGGCAATTTCCGCGACCTGCTCGGCGCCACCGCCAAACACCCGGCCATGCTGTACTACCTCGATAACCACCTGTCCACGGCCAATGGCTACACGCCGCGCGGCGACAAGTCGAAGGCGCGCGGCCTGAACGAAAACTATGCGCGCGAACTGATGGAGCTGCACACGCTGGGCGTTGACGGCGGCTATTCGCAAAAGGACGTGACGGAACTGGCACGCATGCTCACTGGCTGGACCTACGACCCGCGCGCCCTGGTGCGCAAGGGCGAGTCCTTCCACTTCGAGCCGGCGCGCCACGACCAGGGCAGCAAGCTGTGGCTCGGCCGCAGCGTGGCGGCCGCCGGCCAGCGCGAAGGCGAGATGGCGCTCGATGTGCTGGCCGTGCACCCGCAGACGGCGCGCCACGTCAGCTACCAGCTGGCCCAGTATTTTGTGCAGGACGAACCGCCGCCGGCCCTGGTCGAGCGTATGGCGCGCACGTGGACCGACAGCGCCGGCAATATCCGCAGCGTACTGGCGACCTTGTTCGCCAGCGAAGAGTTCATGGCGCCGGCAGCGCAGGGCGCGAAATTCAAGACGCCTTACCAGTTCGTCGTTTCCAGCGTGCGCGCGTCGGCCACGCCGGTGGCCAATGTGGCGCCGCTGGTGCAGACCCTGAACCAGCTGGGCATGCCGCTGTATGGCTGCCAGACCCCGGACGGCTACAAGAACACCCAGGCGGCGTGGCTCAGTCCTGACGCGCTGTCGCGCCGCATCGGCTTTGCCACGGCGCTGGCGGCGGGCAAGCTGGCGCTGCCGGCGGCCACGGCCAGCGCCCCGCAACTGCAGGCGGCGCTGGGGCCGGCCGTGAGCGAACGTACGCTGGCCGCCGTTGCCGCCCAGCCGGAGCCACTGCGCGCGGCGATGCTGCTCGGCAGTCCCGACTTCATGCAGCACTGACCCTGAAGGAATGACCATGGACCGCAGGAATTTTGTACGAGCCTTGGCGGCGGGCACCAGCCTGCTGCTGCCGCTGGGCCGCTCGGCCTGGGCCGCTACCACGGCCGCGCCGACCAAACAGAAACTGATCGTCATCATGCTGCGTGGCGCCGTCGACGGCCTGAACGTGGTGGCGCCCGTGGGCGACGCAAACTATCGCGTACTGCGCCCGAACATCGGTCTCGCCATGCCGGGCCAGGAAGGCGGCGCGCTGGCGCTGGATGGCTACTTCGGCCTGCACCCGGCGCTCGCGCCGATCCTGCCCCTGTGGCAGCAGAAAAAGCTCGCTTTCGTCCACGCCAGCGGTTCGCCCGACGCCACGCGTTCGCACTTCGATGCGCAGGACTATATGGAATCGGCCACGCCAGGCCGCAAGAGTACGCCCGACGGCTGGATGAACCGCCTCGCACTGCTCTTGCCCGGCACGCCCACGCCAAGCCGCCTGATGTCGATCGGCCCGGTGATGCCGCGCATCCTCTCGGGCAGCGCGCAGGCGATGAACCTGCCCAACGGCGCCGCCGCCACGCGCGCCAATGTGCTCGACCGCCCGGCCGTGGGCGCCGCCTTCGACCGCCTGTATGCGAACAATGAACGCTTCGGCAAGGCCTACCAGGACGGGCAGAACGCGCACAAGGAAGTGCTCGATTCAATGGCCGGGCAGGAGATGATGGCGGCCGACGGCGGCGCGCCACTGCCCAACGGCTTTCCCGACGACGCGGCGCGCCTTGCCCAGCTGATGCGGGGCGACCCGAAGATCCAGCTGGCCTTCGTCGCCCTCGGCGGCTGGGACACGCACGCCAACCAGGGCGCCGACAAGGGCCAGTTGGCCAACCGCCTCGCGCCGCTGGGCGTGGGCCTGGCCACGCTGGCCCAGCGCCTGGGCCCGATGTTTGCCGATACCACGGTGGTGGTGATGTCCGAGTTTGGGCGTACCGCGCGCGAGAACGGCAACGGCGGCACCGACCACGGCCATGGCAATGTGATGTGGGTGCTCGGCGGCGGCGTGGCCGGCGGGCGCGTGCTGGGCGACTGGCAGGGCGTGGGCGATGCGGCCCTCAACGAAGGGCGCGATTTGCCGGTGACGACGGACTTTCGTGCAGTGCTGGCACAAGTGGCGGAGCAGCACCTCGGCGTGCGCGATGAGCAATTGTCCCGCCTTTTTCCCGCAATGCCGCAAAAAACACCGTCGTTTCACCTTTTTGGTGCGTGAATATAGTAGATATACCGTATTGCACCGCACAAAAAATGGGGGTATATTAGAACTGTCTCCTCCAATTTTCTCCAAAATTGGATTCCCGCCCGCCCCGCAAGGAAGTGGGCGTTTTTTTTGCCTGCGCGCTTTGCTCAGCGGCGCTTGCGCAGGGCCAGGGTGAAGGTGCTGCCGGAGCCGAAATCGCTGGCGAAGTACAGGGTGCCGCCGAGCAGGTTGGCCAGGTTCTGGCTCAGGTACAGGCCCAGGCCGGCGCCCTCGGCGTGGCGCGTGGACGTCGCGTCGAGCTGGGAAAAGGCCTGGAACAGCTTGGCCTGGTCTTCCGGGCGGATGCCCGAGCCGCTGTCGGCGATGGAAAATTCCGTCACCGTGTGGCCATCGGCGTCGACACGCTGCGACAGCGTCACGCGCACGGCGCCGCGCTCGGTGAACTTGATGGCGTTGCCGAGCAGGTTGAGGATGATCTGCGTGAGCGCGCGCCGGTCGGTGTCGAGCACGATGTCTTCGGGCGGCAAGTCGAGCGTCAGGTCCAGCCCTTTTTGCGCCGCCATCGGGCGCAGGCTGTCGGCCGTTTCCACCACCAGTTGCTGGCAGATCACCGGTTCGAGCGAGAGCGTGACCTTGCCCGCCTCGATCTTGGCCACGTCGAGGATGTCGTTGATGAGCGAGAGCAGGTGGCGCGCCGAGCCGCGGATGGTATTGAGCTGCTTGTCCTGCTCCACCGTCAGGGGGCCGGGCAGCTTCATCAGGAGCGCGCCGGTGAAACCGATGATGGCGTTGAGGGGCGTGCGCAGCTCGTGCGACATATTGGCGATGAAGGCCGACTTCATGCGCGACGCTTCGGCCAGTTCCAGGTTCTTCAGCGCGATTTCGCGGTTGATCGTTTCCAGCTCGGCCGCGTGGTGGGCCAGGCGCATGTTCAGTTCGATCACCTGGCGTTCGCGCGCCTGCAGTTCGCCATTGACCTGCACGGCCTGCTCGTAGGTCGAGATCAAGAGGTCGAGGATTTGCTGGCGCTCGGCATTGATGAAGTGCTTCTGGTCGCCCAGGTAGAGCGCGATGCCGATTTCAACATTGTTGTTGCGGCGCAGCTTCTGGTTCATCAGCATATAGCCGATGCGGTTGAGCAGGTAGTCTTCGGCGTAAGGCTTGCGGATGAAA
Source organism: Pseudomonadota bacterium (assembly GCA_040390345.1). Lineage (GTDB taxonomy): Bacteria > Pseudomonadota > Gammaproteobacteria > Burkholderiales > Burkholderiaceae_D > Telluria_A. The sequence continues at coordinate 8,069 of JAZJYP010000240.1, forward strand.
TTGTCGGCCCCGCATTCGATGCCGCGGATGATGTCCTTGGGGTCGTTGAGCGAGGTGACGAGGATGACGGGAATCTCTTTGAGGTCCGGGTCGGCCTTGATGGCGCGGCACAGGTCGTAGCCGTTCATTTCCGGCATCACGATATCGGACAGCACCAGCTGGGGCTTGCGTTCGCGCATCGCCGTCAGTGCCAGCTGGCCGTTGGCGGCAACGCGCGCGCGGTAAGCCTTGGACTGGATCAGGCGGCGCAGGCGCTCCGCCTGGGTAGGGCTGTCCTCGACGATCAGGATCTCGATTTCTTCGGGGTGGATTTCGTACGTCGTGTCCAACGCGCGCTCCTCGGTGGGGCCCGGCCAATGGCGGTGTTGAGTAAGACTATATCGGATTTATTCCGGCAAAAGTAAAATTTCAAGTCAAGCAAATTTCACGCATTCTCACACTGCGTCGCCCTGGAATGCGTGGGCGCGCCACGTCAATACAAGGGTGTCGCGGTGGCCATGGCCGGCCAGCGGCTGGATCGGTGTCGATTCGTGGATTACGGCCGCGTCGTCGAGCAGCAGCAGGGTCCATGGTTCTCTCATCGTGAAACGCTTGCCGTTCGGGCCAGCCGCTTCGAACACGCGCGTCTCGCCGCCCTTGATGCCGTGGCGGCCCACCAGCAGCACGGCGACAAAATCGACGCCATCGCGGTGCGCGCCTTCCGGCGTGGGGCGCCCGATGCCGCCTTCGGTATCGATGCGGAACTGGTGCGCTTCGACATACCAGGGCAGGCTGGGGCGCACGCGCGTGCAAGCCTGGCCAAGGGCGCGCAGCAGCTGCGTCCAGGCCGGGTTGGCCAGCGTCGCCGCTTCGATCGGCTCGAACAGGCGGTGCATGCCGCCGTGCAGGGCGTTGTATTCCAGCGGCTGCCAGTGGGCGCGGTGCGGCACCTGCACCAGCGCCTGGCCATCGTCGATGAAGCAGGAATGGCGCCGGTGGCGGTAGCGGCCACCGTCCTTGAGGTAGTTGTCCGGTGCGAGCCGGTCCCAGGCCGGGGCCAGGCTGTCCAGCTGGTCCAGGGTCAGGCCGGCCAGGGCGGCGACGTCTTGCGGGCGCAACAGGGTGTAGCCGGCCTCGCGCAGGTCGGTGGCAAGAAGCGTGGGATCGTTGAACGGTGTTGCGGGCGTGGTCATTGGGGCTGCGGGCGGTGGATGATCCGGCTAGCGTAGCACGCCCTCAAAAGTTTTTCACGAGCGTGGCCCGCAGCGAACGCGCTTCGAGCGGATGGAAATGGATGTCGTCGTGGGCGGCCGCTTCGCCCTTGCGGCGCGACGCGTAAAAGTAGTCGACCGCGGACGCAGTGCGGTTGGCCAGGTTGAACGCTTCCATTTCCAGCAGCAGGGAAGGGCTGATGCGGTAAGCGATGCGGCCATTGACGGTGGCGCTGGCGCGGCTGCGCACACTGTTGTCTTGCACCAGCGGGCGCGGGCCGAAGTAACGCAGGCGCAGCGCGCCGCTCCAGGGGCCGCGCCTGGTGATCGTCGCGGCCAACTGGGCCACACCTTCGACGGCGCCAGGAATGAAACTGCCATCGGCCGAGCGCGCCCGCGCATAGGCCAGGTCGAGCTCGAGCGCCAGCCACGGCTTGGCCTTGTAGTAGTTCGACAGTTCGATGCCGCGCCGGTGGCTGGCGGGGCCGGCCTCGGTGGTGCCGGCATCGCCCACGTAGACCAATTCGGAGTCGACGTCGAGGCGGTACAGGCTCAGCGACGTTTGCAGGCCCGGCACGGCCTCGGTGCGCAGGCCAGCTTCGAGCCCGCGCGTGCGCACCAGGCTGGCGCTGCGCGCGTCGTTGCTGTGAAAGCCTGTACCGGCATTCAGGTAGGCCTCGGTGCGGGCCCAGGGACCGAAGGCCACGCCGAAGGACGGGCTGGCCAGCTGCGCGTCCTTGCTGCCGAAGCGGTAGGCGTCGGCGCGCAGGCCAGCCACGGTGCGCAGCCAGGGTGTCCAGCGCGTGTGGTTTTCGGCGTACACGCCCACGCTCGATTCGACCAGGTGGTCGGCGCGCGTGACGGCCAGGACGCGGCGCGCCTCGGTCTTTTCCAGGCCGTTGAAGATATTGTCGTTCTGCAGTTGCAGGCCGACGACGGTGTCAGTGTCGAGCGCGTGCACATGCCAGGTGTGGCTGGCATCGAGGCCAGCGGTGACGCGCCGGTCCAGCTGGGCGAACTGGTCGCCATGGACCGGGTCATCGAGGTAGTAGGTGAAATTCGAATACAGTTCGAGCTCGTTGCGCACGATGTAAGCGCTGATCTTCGAGGCGCTGCCGGCATTGGTTTCGCGCCACACGGCGGAGAGACTGACACGGCGCGCTGCGCCGCCATCGCTGGGGTCAACCGCATCGAAGCGGCCCAGCGTGCCGGCGCCGACGGCGCGCTGCGGGACCTGGTCGGTGGCGTTCCAGCGCCCGCGGTAGGCCATGGCGGTGACGGAAAAACCGTTGTTGGCATAGCCCTGGCTAAAACGCAGCACGCCACTGAGCTTCTGGTAGTCGTCCGGGCGCGTGAAGGGGCCGTCGTTGTGCAGCACTTCGAGCGCATACAGCAAGTTGCCGCCGAAGGCCTCGGGGGAATCGGCCAGCAGCGCGCGCGCATAGCCGCCCTGGCCGAGCGTGCTGCCGGCCACGCCCTTGACGAGGCGGTTGACGTAGCTGAGCGAGGCGGTCCCGGCGGAGGCGAAGTCGCCGGCGCGCGCCGAGTAGGGGCCCTTGCCGTAATCGAGGCGGCCCACCAGTTCGGGAATGAGGAAATTGAGGTCGGTCCAGCCCTGGCCGTGCGCGTGGCTGCGCTGGTTGACGGGGACGTCGTCGAGCGTGGTGCGCAGGTCGGTGCCATGGTCGAGATTGAAGCCGCGCAGGTAGAACTGGTTGGCCTTGCCTTCGCCGCTATGCTGGGAGACCACCAGGCCGGGCGTCGCTTCGAGCAGTTCGCCGGGGCGATAGGCGCTGCGCGCGGCCAGTTGTGCGGCGCTGACGGTGCCGCTGTCGGCCGAATCGGCCACGCCAAGCTGGCTCGCCCGCGCGCCGTCGACCAGCACGCGCTGGATCACCAGGTCGTCGGCAAGGCAGGGCAGGCAGCAAAGCGCGGCAAGGGCCGCAGCGGTTTTGATCACGGCACGCTGGTTTCGGTTTTTCCAGCGTCGAATGATAAGGTATGGACAGCGCCAGTCTGTTTGACGTTGACGGTGTTCTTTTGATCGGCGATGAAATCGGACAGGATGGCGTCGTGCACGCGCGCCACCGCCGACAGCGGCGTGCGTTCGAGCTCGCGGTAGATGACGACCTGGTCGGCACCGGCGTCGATGCCGACCCAGCGCAGCGGCAGGCGCGCGCCGTCGCGGCCAAGCACATAGAACTGCTTTTCCACATACTTGCGCAGGGCCGCTTCGTCGTCCGGCTGCGCCAGGTCGAGCGGACGCTGGTAAAGATCGGACAGCAGGGCCTCGACGTCATGCGTCATCAGGGTGTGCACGACTTCCACGCTGCCGCTGCGATCGTTGTGGCTGATTTCCGTCAAGCCCACGTGGTACAGGTGCGCCCAGGCCAGCGTGCTCGCAGCGAGCAGCGCACCGGTGGCCAGGGCGCGCGGGCGCATCACTTCTTCGCGTCCTTGGACTTGAGCGGCGTGGCGTAGTCCTTCATCAGGTCGTCCTTGCCTTTTTCGGCCTTGAACAGTTCCAGGCGCGAAGGGGTGATCTTGCGCGGCCAGGCGTTGTTGCTGGTGTCGGTGTCGGCCGTTTCCCAGTACGGGTCCTGGACCAGGCCGACCATCGGCTCGTCTGTCACGATCAGCTTGGTGATCTTCTTGGGCGAATAGCGCCACACTTCGGCCGGGATGCGCTCCATGGTTTTCTTGCCGCTCTTGAGTTCAATCTCCAGGATCAGGGGCATGACCAGGCCGCCCAGGTTGGAGAAGTCCACCAGGTAAAGGTGCTTGCCTTGCGCGAGCAGAGATTTTTCCCAGTCGTCGAGGCCTTCGAGCGCTTCGCTGTACTTGTTGCGGTCCTTGTTGGTGACGGTATAGTCGTCGTGCTCGTTGTAGAAGTCTTTCAGTTCCGGGTGGGCGTCGACGCGGCGGGCCATGCCTTTGTTGCGCTGCTCGCTCACCGACACCGGCTCGGCGTCGTGCTGGGCCTTCTTCCAGGCTTTTTCCAGTTCCGGGTTCTTGCTCGAGACGCCGTATTCGGTGATGCCGTCGATGCTGATGTCAACCGCGTCGGTGGTGTAGAACCAGCCGCGCCAGAACCAGTCGAGATCCGTGCCGGAAGCGTCTTCCATGGTGCGGAAGAAGTCGGCCGGGGTGGGGCGCTTGAACTTCCAGCGCTGGGCATACTCGCGGAAGGCAAAGTCGAACAGCTCGCGTCCGAGGATGGTTTCGCGCAGCACGTTCAGGGCCGCCGCCGGCTTGGCGTAGGCATTGTTCCCGAACTGGACCAGCGACTCCGAGTTCGTCATGATCGGCACCTGGTTGCGGCTTTTCATGTAGTCGGCGATGCGGCGCGGGTCGCCACGGGGGGCCGGGAAGTCTTCTTCCCACGCTTGTTCGGCCAGGTACTGCACGAAGGTGTTGAGGCCCTCGTCCATCCAGGTCCACTGGCGCTCGTCGGAATTGACGATCATCGGGAAGTAGTTGTGGCCCACCTCATGGATCACCACGCCAATGAGGCCGTACTTGGTGCGTTTCGAGTAGGTCAGTTCGCCCGTCTTCTTGTCCTTGGTCGGGCGCGGGCCGTTAAACGAGATCATCGGATATTCCATGCCGCCCACCGGGCCGTTGACCGAAATGGCCACCGGGTAGGGGAAGTCGAGCGAATACTTGTTGTACTGTTCGACGGTGTGGATGATGGCCTGGGTCGAATACTTCTCCCACAGGGGATTGCCTTCCTTCGGGTAGAAGGACATGGCCAGCATGTCGGTACCGCCCTTCTTGTAGCCCTGCGCATCCCAGATGAACTTGCGGCTCGCGGCCCAGGCGAAGTCGCGCACGTTTTTTGCCTTGAAGTGCCAGGTCTTGGTGCTGCTGGCGTGCGCTTTTTCGGCCGCCTCGGCTTCCTTTTGCGTCACGATGATGACCGGTTTGCTGGCCGTGCGGGCCTGCTTGAGGCGCGCGCGCTGGCTTGCCGTCAATACCGCGTCCGGGTTTTGCAGTTCCCCCGTGGAGGCGATGATATGGTCGGCCGGGACGGTCAGCTGCACGTCGTAGTCGCCAAATTCGAGCGTGAATTCGCCGGAACCGAGGAACTGCTTGTGCTGCCAGCCCATCACGTCGTAGTAGGCTGCCATGCGCGGGAACCACTGGGCGATCTCGAACAGGTCGTTCTTGTCTTCGTCGAACTTCTCGTAGCCGGAACGCCCGCCCAGCACCTTCTGTTCATTGATGTTGTAGTGCCATTCGACCGAGAAGGCCACGCGCACGCCAGGCTTGAGTGGCTGAGGCAAGTCGATGCGCATCATGGTGCGGTTGATGGTGAACTTGAGCGGCTGGCCATCGGCGCCCTTGACGGCCTTGATGTCGAAACCGCCGTCGAAGCTGCGGCTCTCGAGGATCGAGCGCATGCCTTCGAACTTCATGCCGTCTTCGTCGCTTTTGGCCCTGGCCCAAGCCTCGCGCGAGGCGACGGTGGAGGCGCGCACGGCGTCCGAATCTTTCCTGTAGATGTTCTGGTCCAGTTGCACCCACAGGTAGTTCAGCGTGTCGGGCGAATTATTGTGGTAAGTGATGGTTTCAAAGCCCGTGATGGCACGCTTGGCTTCGTCCAGGGTGGCGCGGATGGTGTAGTCGGCGCGCTGCTGCCAGTAGGCGTGGCCCGGGGCGCCGGAGGCGGTGCGGATGGTATTCGGTGTAGGCAGGAGTTCGTCGAGCTGGCGGAACTTGTCGTCGAACGGTTCAGCGGCGGAAACGGAGAGGGCGAAGGACAGCGCGGCCATCGCAAACGGCAGTCGACTCATGGTGCTCCTGGCGAGGTGAAAAAAACGAAGCGCCCATTCTAAACGCACTGCTCGAGCCGGGTTGGAGCGTTTTGTAAAAAAGCTGAAACATGGTGCAGCGCCGGGTTATGATGGGCTGGTATGCTGCTATTGGGGGGATAGCCGGATGGATGTGAACGAAAAGTCAACCGTATTGATCGTCGATGGTGGCGCTGGCGGCGCCCAGGCCGAAAAGCTGCTGGCCGAGCGCTACAACATCAAGGTCGCCACCGGCGGCGAAGAAGCACTGGCCCTGGTGCACCAGGTGCCGCGCCCGGACCTGGTGCTGCTCGACGCCGCCCTGCCCGACATGGACAGCCATTCACTGTGCCGCGACCTGAAGACCAACTTCCTCACGGCCAGCATTCCCGTACTGGTGATGGTGGCGCGCGTCAAGGACGGCCCGTCGGCGCTGCGCGATGGCGCGGCCGATTTCCTCGTCGCCGGCGGCGACCCGATCACCCTGCTCGCGCGCGTAGCGACCCAGCTTGAATTGCGCGCCGCGCGCTCCCAAGTGAAGGAACAGAACGCGCGGCTCGAGATGCTCGTTTCGCGCCGCATTCGCGACGCCGTCCAGATGCAGGACGCCACCGTGATGGCCATGGCCGCGCTGGCCGAAGCGCGCGACGAAAACGTCGGCAACCATATCCGCCGTACCCAGCTCTATGTGGGCGCACTGGCGCGCGAACTGCGCTTCCATCCGCGCTTCGCCAGCGAACTGGACGACGAAAACATCGCGCTGATGGCCAAGGCCGCGCCGCTGCACGACATTGGCAAGGTGGCCGTGCCCGACGCGATCCTGTTCAAGCCGGACCGTCTTACCGACGACGAATTCGCGACCATGAAGATGCACACCGTGTATGGACGCGACGCCATCCTCGGCGTGGAAAAAACGCTGGGCATGAGCACACCGTTCCTGCGCTATGCGCGCGAGATCACCTTTTCGCACCAGGAGAAGTGGGATGGCAGCGGCTATCCCGAGGGCCTGGCCGGCGAGGCGATCCCGCTGGCGGCACGCCTGATGGCGGTGGCCGATGTCTACGACGCGCTCATCTCGACGCGCCTGTACCGGCCGGCCTTCACCCACGAGACAGCGGTGGAGCTGATCCGCCAGGGCCGCGGCGAGCATTTCGATCCGGACGTGGTCGACGCGATGCTCGTCGTTGAAGAGAAATTCCTGGCCATCGCGGCGCAATTCCCGGACCACTAGTGCCATTCCTGCGCAAGGTCCCGATGCGGACCCTCGGCTACCTGGCGTTTCTCGCCGGCCTGGGTCTGACCGGCTGGACTTGCCAGTTGGTGCACCATGCGCAGGAACGCCAGATCCGCGCCAGTTTCGAACGCGACGCGGCCAAGGTCGGCAGCGATACGGCGGTGCGCCTGCAAACCTATTTCGACATGCTGCTCAGCATGAAGGGCATGTTCACCCTCAGCGACCAGATCGACCGCGCGCAGTTCGCGCGCTTCGTCAAGGCGCTGAACCTGGCCGAACGCTATCCGGGCTTCCAGGCGATCCAGTTCGTGCGCTATGTTCCGGCGGGCGAGCTGGAGCAGTTTGCCGCGCGCGTGCATGGCGACCGGTCGCTGGTGGCGATCGGCTATCCGGGCTTTGCCATCCATCCGCAGGCGGCGCGGCAGGACCATTACATCATCGACTACAACGAGCCAATGCGCGGCAACGAAAACGCCTTTGGCCTGGACCTGGGTGCGCTCGCGCCCCATTTGCGCGCCATCGAAGCGGGGCGCGACAGCGACCTGGTCGTCGCCACCGAGCGCATCACGCTGGTACAGGACGCGCGCGGCGAAGCCGGGTTCGTGGCGCGCGCGCCGGTCTACCGCAACGGCATGCCAACGGACACCGTGGCGCAGCGGCGCGCCGCTTTTGTGGGCCTGGTGGCGATCGTGTTCCGGGTCGGGAACCTGATGAACGAAGTGATCGATCCCGGCCTGCGTGGCCAGCTGGCGCTGCGGATCCACGATGGCGGCACGCTGGCGTACGGCAGCGAGCCGCCCGCCGACAAGAACAACACCATGTACGACAGCGGCAATGGCGCGCTGCGCCTGCTGCCGGGGCTCGAGGCGACCAGCCGCATCCAGCTGGGACAGCGCCACTGGGTCGTCAAGTTCGGTGCGCTCGAGGGCAGCCGCTACAGCAGCGACCTGGTGCCCATCGTCCAGATCGGTGCCAGCGGCATCGTCATCAGCGCCCTGCTGGCGGCGGTGCTGTTGTCGCTGGCGCGCAGCCATACCCTGGCCGAGCGCCTGCGCGTGGCGCTCGAAGAGCAGCGCGCCTTCCAGGACAGCGCCAGCGTGGGCCTGGTACTGGTGGCGGGCGGCACCATCGTGCGCTGCAACCGCGGCATGGAAGACGTGATGGGCTACTGGCCGGGCGAGCTGTCGGGCCGCCCGACGGCCAAGCTGGCGCAAGGCGCGGATCCTTTCGTGGCGGCGCGCAGCGGGCGGCGCTGGCAGGGCGAGCTCGAACTGCTGCGCAAGGACGGCACCCTGATCGCCTGCCTGGTCAGCGGCAAGGCGCTGGCGACGAGCGAACTGGCCGAGTCCGGCGTGTGGGTGGTCCAGGACATCAGCGACCGCAAGACCGCCGAGGCGGAACTGGTGGACGCGCGCGATGGCCTCGAGCACAGCCTGGCCGAACTGGAAAAGCAGAAGGCCAGCGTGGAGTTGGCCCACAAGGACTTGTCGTCGGTGCTGCAAACGCTCAAGCAGGCGCAAACCAATTTGATCACGTCGGAGAAAATGGCCTCGCTTGGCTCGCTGGTGGCGGGCATCGCGCACGAACTCAATACGCCGATCGGCAACAGCCTGCTGACGGCGACGGCGCTGCAAGACATGGTGGCCGACTTCGAGCAGCATTACGCCAGCGGCGGCATCAAGCGCTCGGCGCTGGAGACCCACCTGGCCGATACGCGCATGGCGTGCACCATCATGACCAGTTCCCTGCGCCGCGCGGCCGACCTGATCACTTCATTCAAGCAGGTGGCGGTGGACCAGACCAGCGACAAGCGGCGCCGCTTCGACCTGGCCGAAGTCGTGCACGATACGCTGGCCACGTATGCGGCCCAGCTGCGGCGCGCCAATTGCGAGACCGAGGTCGATGTCGGGCCGGCCCTGATCCTCGATTCCTACCCGGGCAGCGTGAGCCAGGTGCTGACCAATTTGATCAACAACACCGTCCTGCATGGTTTCGAAGGGTGCGCCAGCGGCCGCATCACGATCACGGCGCGCCAGCTGGAAGCCGAGCAGGTGCTGCTGACGTTCGCCGACGATGGCGTGGGGATGTCGTCCAAGGTGCTGCACCAGGTGTTCGATCCCTTCTTCACCACCAAGATGGGACAGGGCGGCTCGGGGCTGGGCATGAATATCGTCTACAACCTCGTCACGGGCATGCTGGGCGGGCAGATCGCCCTCGCTTCGGAACCGGGCAAGGGCACCAGCGTGACGATCACGATGCCGATGACGGCGCCGCGCCGCAGCGACGAGGACGCGGACTTGTCGGCGCTTCAGGCCAGGTAGCGCTGGCGCAGCAGGCCAAGCATGGCCACGTTCAATTCCCAGCTGTCGCTCACGCACTGGTGCGTGCCGGGCAGGGTCTGGGCATACGGCGCGGGGCCGAATTCCGGCGTGAACGTCATGCGGGCGGCGCCACTGCAGCGGCGCAGCGCCACGATATCGTCCCACCAGGCCAGGTGGGCGGCCAGCGCGTGCGCGTGCTCGGGTGCGCGGAAGTCGTTCACTTGCGGGCCCTGGGCGTGGCCCACGCGCGCGTGGACATGGCGCACGTGCGGCAGCGTGCGCGCCAGCGTGGCCGGCTGGTCTTCCAGCAGCGACTCGCAGGCGCAGCACCAGTGCGACAGGTCGGC
>JAZJYP010000241.1:0-1677 GCA_040390345.1 Pseudomonadota bacterium
GGGCCGACGTGGGCAAGCTGATGTTCTTCGACGCGCGCCTGTCCGCGTCGGGCAAGCTGTCGTGCGCCAGCTGCCACGATCCCGTCCACGGCCACGCGCCGGCCAACAGCCTGGCCGTGCAACTGGGCGGGGCGCACATGGACCAGGCGGGCACGCGCGCCGTGCCTTCGCTGCGCTACCAGGAATACACGCCGCCGTACGCGGACATGCTCGACAACCCGGACGGCATCAGCACGCCGGGACCTGGCGGCGGCCACACCCAGGACGGGCGGGCCGCCACGCTGGCCGCGCAGGCGCGCATCCCGCTGCTGGCGCGCCACGAGATGGCCAACCGCAGTCCCGATGAAGTGGTGCGCAAGATCGCCGCCGGGCCTTACGCCGCGCAGTTCCGCGCGGCCTTTGGCGAGGGCATCTTCCACACGCCCAAGGCGGCCTTCGCGCGTGCGCTCGACGCATTGCAGGCTTACCAGCTGGAAGACGCCACTTTTCACCCTTACAGCAGCAAGTACGACCTATATGCGAGCAACAAGATCGGCGGCGACCTGAGTCCGGCCGAACTGCGCGGCTTCGCCGTCTACAACGACCCGAACAAGGGCAACTGCTTCGCCTGCCACTACAACGGCGCCGGCATGAATGGCAGTGTGCGCCTGTTCACCGATTTCACCTATGCCGCGATCGGCGTGCCGCGCAATCCGGACATTCCCGCCAACGGCAAGGCGGCTTACGCGGACCTGGGCCTGTGCAACCGGCCCGACCATCCGCGCCCGGCCAGCGCGCAGTACTGCGGCATGTTCAAGACGCCGACCTTGCGCAATGTGGCGACGCGCTCGGTGTTTTTCCACAATGGCGCGCTCAAGTCGCTCGCCGACGTGATCCGCTTCTACAACACGCGCGACACCGAACCGGAGCGCTGGTATCCGAGCGTGAAGGGCGTGGTCCAGAAATTCAATGACCTGCCGGTGCGCTACCGCGCCAATGTGGACAAGCAGATGCCGCTCGATGGCCGTGCACCGGGCAGCAAGGCGCCGATGACGGAGCAGGACATGCGCGACCTCGAAGCGTTCCTCCATACGCTGACCGACCGCGACCTGCAACGACCCAATGAGGCAACGATGGCACAGGCGCTGCGCAACTATCTGGGCAAGCAAGGCGATCTTTGCGTCGGCAAATTCGAGTGGCCGATCGACGTGGCGCCGGGGGACGCTGAAGCGGGCAGCCGCGACGCCGTACAACTTCCGGTGCTCGAACGCCTTGGCCTGGTGGCCGCGACCAGCGGCAGCGTGCAGCGCAAGGATGGTGCGTTGGTGCCGGTGCAGCGCTATGCCTTGACCGAGATGGGCAAGCGCTACTATGTGCGCCGTCCGATGACGACGCTCACGCCGGACGGCAAGCCGATCGTGCGCGAGGGCGACCTGTGCGTCGGCAAACTGCAGCTCGATAAAGTGATGGCGTGGGCGCAGGCCAGCAGCACGGTCAGCTACACCTATCGCCTCGACGTCGCGCCCTGGATGCAGGACCCCGCCGCGCGCAAGGTCTTCCCGATGGTCGACTACATCGTGCAGGGCCAGGGCAAGCTGAAGATGGAACAACGCCTGCGCCTGGCCGATGGCCAGTGGCAGGCGGCGCGGTAAAAAACTTCGGGGTCACATCTGACATTCGGACACGGGCGTAATCGGG
>JAZJYP010000241.1:1687-42813 GCA_040390345.1 Pseudomonadota bacterium
CGGGGTCTGTCCCCGATTACGCCCGTGTCCGAATGTCAGATGTGACCCCGAAGTTTCGGTTGTATTAACCGGCGAGTTTTTTCTTCAGCAGCTCGGTCAGCTGGGCCGGGTTGGCTTTGCCGCGCGAGGCTTTCATGGCCTGGCCGATCAGGGCGTTGATCGCCGCTTCCTTGCCGGCGCGGTACTGCTCGACCGATTTCTCGTTCGCCGCCAGCACGTCGTCAACGATCTTCTCCAGCGCGCCCGTGTCCGAAATCTGGCGCAGGCCTTTCTGGTCGATGATGGCGTCGGCGATGTTCTCGTCGGCGGACTTCGCTTCCCACATCGCCGCAAACACTTCCTTGGCGATCTTGTTGGAGATGGTGCCGTCGGCGATGCGCTTCAATAGCAGCGCCAGTTGCGACGCTTCCACGGGCGCATCGGCGATGTCGGTGTTTTCGCGATTCAGCGTCGAGGACACGTCGCCCATCATCCAGTTGGCGGCGGCCTTGGCGTTGTCCTTGCCGGCCTTGGCGACGACGGCTTCGTAGTAGTTCGCCATTGCCTGCGACTGCGTCAAAATCAGGGAGTCATATTCCGGTAGCGCGTAGTCGGTGACGAAGCGCGTGCGCATCGCGGCCGGCAGTTCGGGCATGTCGGCCTTGACGCGCGCGATCCAGTCTTCCGAAATCATCAACGGCGGCAGGTCGGGATCGGGGAAGTAGCGATAGTCCTGCGCGTCTTCCTTGCTGCGCATGGCGCGCGTTTCCTTCTTGTCCGGGTCCCACAGGCGCGTGGCCTGCTGCACCTTGCCGCCGTCTTCGATCAGCTCGATCTGGCGCCGCACTTCGTAGTGGATCGCCTCTTCCATGAAGCGGAAGGAGTTCAGGTTCTTGATCTCGCAGCGGGTGCCAAATTCGGTCTGGCCCATGGGGCGCACCGACACGTTGACGTCGCAGCGGAACGAGCCTTCCTGCATATTGCCGTCGCAAACACCGAGCCACATCACCAGGCCGTGCAGGGCCTTGGCGTAGGCCACGGCTTCATTGGCGCTGCGCATTTCCGGCTCCGAGACGATTTCCAGCAGCGGCGTGCCGGCGCGGTTCAAATCGATGCCGGTCATGCCGTGGTAGTCCTCGTGCAGGGACTTGCCGGCATCTTCTTCGAGGTGGGCGCGGGTCAGGTTGACGGTCTTGGTTTCGAACTTGCCGTCTTTTTCGAAGCCGAAGGTCATGGTGCCGCCGATGACGACAGGGTCTTCGAACTGGCTGATCTGGTAACCCTTGGGCAGGTCGGGGTAGAAGTAGTTCTTGCGCGCGAACACGGACTTCGGTGCGATCTTCGCGCCAACCGCGAGGCCGAAGCGGATCGCGCGTTCGACGGCGCCCTTGTTCATCACGGGCAGCACGCCCGGCAGCGCCAGGTCCACGGCGGAGGCTTGCGTGTTGGGTTCGGCGCCGAACTGGATCGAGCTGCCGCTGAAGATTTTGGAGTTGGTCGTGAGCTGAACGTGGTTCTCAAGACCGATAACGACTTCCCATTGCATATCAGATTCCTTTTGGTGCTTGCGTGTGCCAGTCGGTCGATTGCTGGTACTGGTGCGCGACATTCAACAGCTTCGCCTCGGCGAAGTAGTTGCCGATGATTTGCAGGCCGACCGGGCGGCCCGCGTGGCCGAAGCCGCACGGCACCGACATGCCGGGCAGGCCGGCCAGGCTGGTCGAGAGCGTAAAGATGTCGGCCAGGTAGTTGGCCACCGGGTCGTTCGATTTCTCGCCCAGGTTCCATGCCACCGTCGGCGCCACCGGGCCCATGATGACGTCGCACTTGTCCTTGAACGCAGCCTGGAAATCGTCGGCGATGAGGCGGCGGATTTTCTGCGCCTTCAGGTAGTAGGCGTCGTAGTAGCCGTGGCACAGCACATAGGTGCCGACCATGATGCGGCGTTGCACTTCGGGGCCGAAGCCCTGGGCGCGCGACTTCTTGTACATGTCCTGCAGGTCCTTGTACTCGGGCGCGCGGTGGCCGTAGCGCACGCCGTCAAAGCGCGACAGGTTGGACGAGGCTTCGGCCGGGGCGATGATGTAGTAGACGGGAATCGACATGGCCGTTTTCGGCAGCGAGATGTCGACCAGCGTGGCGCCGAGCTTGACGAACTGCTCGAGCGCGGCGCGCACGGCGTTTTCCACGTCGCTTGCTAAGCCTTCGCCGAAATACTCTTTCGGCACGCCGATGCGCAGGCCGTTCAGGGGCTTGGCCAAGTCACGCGTGAAGTCTTCGCGCACATTGCCCTGGTCGGGCGTGAGGCTGGTGGCGTCGCGCGGGTCGTGTCCCACCATTTCGGAGAGCAGCAGGGCGCAGTCTTCGGCCGTCTGCGCCATCGGGCCGCCCTGGTCGAGCGAGGAGGCGAAGGCGATCATGCCGTAGCGCGAGACGCGGCCATAGGTTGGCTTGATGCCGGTGATGCCGCAGAAGGACGCGGGCTGGCGGATCGAGCCGCCGGTGTCGGTGCCGGTGGCAGCCGGCGCCAGGCGCGCGGCCACGGCCACGGCCGAACCGCCCGAGGAGCCGCCCGGCACGGCCAGCGTATCCCAGGGATTTTTCACCGCGCCGAAGGCCGAATTTTCGTTCGAGGAACCCATCGCGAATTCGTCGCAATTGAGCTTGCCCAGCGTGACCATGCCGGCGCCGCCAAAGGCGGCAACGACGGTGGCGTTGAAGGGGCTGGTGTAATTGGCCAGCATCTTCGAGCCGGCGGTCGAGCGCCATTGCTGCGTGACGAAGATGTCCTTGTGCGCGATCGGCACGCCCGTCAGCGCGCCGGCCGAACCGGCGGCGATGCGCGCGTCGGCGGCGGCGGCCTGGGCCAGCGTGGCCTGGGCATCGACGTGCAGGAAGGCGTTCAAGTCGCTCGCGCCGATGCGCTCGAGGTAGTGCTTGGCCAGCTCGGTGGCGGACACCTGCTTCGCTTGCAGCAGGGTGGACAGTTGTTTCAGGGTCTTGGTGTGCATAGTCATCAGATACTTGATTACTCAATTACTTTCGGCACCAGGAACAGGCCATCCTGGCTGGCGGGCGCGCATTTCTGGTAGGCTTCACGCTGATTTTCTTCGGTGACGGCGTCTTCGCGCAGGCGCAAGGCAATGTCCATGATGGTCGCCAGCGGCTGCGACAGCGGTTCAACGCCTTCCGTGTCGATGGCCTGCATCTGTTCGGCCAGGGCGAAAATGCCGTTCAATTCGCCCAGCGCGGTCTCGGCGTGGGCCGGAGCCATCTCCAGCTGGGCCAGGTGGGCGATGCGATTTACGTCGGAAAGGGTCAGGGACATGGCAGGGGGCGCGGTACGGGCCGCAGGCAAATTAAGGGTGGAAAAGGATGAAACTTGGATAACAGCGCGCTTTTTCCGGCAACTCCGGCGCAATGCCGTCCATCTTTCGGGGGCGGGCGGCGCGCAATTGAACGGTTTTTCAGCAAATAACGTTCAAATTATAAGGTAGAATGGCGGGCTAATGCGTTGTCGGCGCCGAAACCGGGCTGCCGCCGCAGTGAATACAGTACGCCAGCGCCCGATTTTGGTGCGCGGTGTGGGACCCTTTTAATAGCTAATCGCGCACAGGCGCATCAGGACACTCATGTTTGGTTTTTTACGCAGCTATTTTTCCAATGACCTCGCCATCGACCTTGGCACCGCTAATACCCTGATTTATGTCCGTGGCCTGGGCATCGTGCTTGATGAACCTTCCGTCGTGGCGATCCGCCAGGAAGGTGGCCCGAACGGCAAGAAGACCATCCAGGCCGTCGGCAAGGAAGCCAAGCAGATGCTGGGCAAAGTGCCTGGCAATATCGAAGCGATCCGCCCGATGAAAGACGGCGTCATCGCCGACTTCACCGTCACCGAGCAGATGCTCAAGCAGTTCATCCGCATGGTGCACGACTCGAAATTCTTCCGCCCTTCGCCGCGCATCATCATCTGCGTGCCGTGCGGCTCGACCCAGGTGGAACGCCGCGCGATCCGCGAATCGGCGCTCGGCGCCGGCGCCTCGCAGGTCTACCTGATTGAAGAACCAATGGCCGCGGCTATCGGCGCCGGCCTGCCGGTGTCGGACGCGACCGGCTCGATGGTCGTCGACATCGGCGGCGGGACCACCGAAGTTGGCATCATCTCGCTCGGCGGCATGGTCTACAAAGGCTCCGTGCGCGTGGGCGGCGACAAGTTCGACGAAGCGATCGTCAACTACATCCGCCGCAACTACGGCATGCTGATCGGTGAGCAGACGGCCGAAGCGATCAAGAAGGCCATCGGATCGGCCTTCCCTGGTTCGGAAGTGAAGGAAATGGAAGTCAAGGGCCGCAACCTGTCCGAAGGCATTCCACGCTCGTTCACGATTTCGTCCAACGAGATCCTCGAAGCGCTGACCGACCCACTGAATAACATCGTCTCGGCCGTGAAGAACGCGCTGGAACAGACGCCGCCCGAACTGGGCGCCGACATTGCAGAAAAAGGCATGATGTTGACCGGTGGTGGCGCACTGCTGCGCGACCTCGATCGCCTGCTGATGGAAGAGACGGGCCTGCCGGTGCTGGTGGCTGAAGATCCGCTGACCTGCGTGGTGCGTGGCTCGGGCATGGCGCTCGAACGCATGGACAAGCTGGGCTCGATCTTCTCGTACGAATAAGTTATTTGCTGCTCGTGGTGGGTATCGCTGCGCTCGCCCACCCTACAGGTAAATTTCGCGTAGGGTGGGCGAGCGGAGCGATACCCACCATCTGACATTGGAAGTCATGGAATACAGTCCTCCGCCGCTCTTCAAACAAGGCGCCCCCGCGCGGGTCAAGGTGACGGTTTTCGCATTGATTTCGATTGCATTGCTGATGGTCGATTCACGCATGCATTCGCTCGCGACAGTACGCCAGGTCGCCGGCACCATCCTCTATCCCTTGCAAATGGCAGCCTTGATGCCGCGCGATGCGCTCGGCTCCATGGGCAGCTACTTCTCCTCCCTGGCGGCGCTGCAAAAAGAGGTGCGCGAGCTGAAGACGCAACAGATCGCCAATGCCCAGGCCATGCAGCTGGCGCGCCTGCAAACGGCGGAAAACGCCCAGCTGCGCAAACTCATGGACGCCAAGGAGCACGTGCCCGTCAAGACCATGATGAGCGAGATCCTGTACGACGCGCGCGATCCTGCCACGCGCAAGATCGTGCTTGACCGCGGCTCGCGCGACAACGTCCAGCTTGGCCTGCCCGTGATCGACAATGCCGGCGTGGTCGGCCAGGTCACGCGCGTGTTCCCGCTCACCTCCGAAGTGACGCTGCTCACCGACAAGGACCAGGCCATTCCCGTGCAGGTGCTGCGCAACGGCTTGCGCAGCGTGGCCTACGGGCGCGGCCAATCGGGCCTGCTGGACTTGCGCTTCATGGCGCCCAACGCCGACATTCAGGTCGGCGACATCCTGATCACGTCCGGCATGGACGGCGTCTACCCGGCCGGCCTGGCCGTGGCCAAGGTGGTGCAGGTCGAGACGAGTGCCACCGGCGCCTTCGGCCGCTTCGCTTGCCAGCCGCTGGCCGGCATCGACCGCCACCGCCAGCTCCTGGTCCTGATGGAACTGCCCGATATCGCGGCCCGTCCGCTCGACGACGACAGCAAGACCGCCGCCGCGGCCGGCAAGAAGCACCAGTTGCCGAAGATGGCGCCGATCAAAGAGCCGGCCAAGGACGCCGCACAATGAACCGCCCACACTACATCCTGCTGCCGGTCAGCCCGCTGTTCATCGCCTTCAGCCTGGCCTGCGCCTTTATCCTGAACATGCTGCCCTGGGGCCAATGGGTCGGCGCGCCCGACTTCGTGGCGCTGGTGCTGGTGTTCTGGGGTATCCACCAGCCGCGCAAGGTCGGCATCGGCCTCGCGTTCTTCATGGGCCTGTTGATGGACGTGCATGAGGCGTCGCTGCTGGGCGAGAACGCGCTGGCCTACACGCTGCTGTCCTACCTGGCCATCATGATCCACCGCCGCGTGCTGTGGTTCCCCGTGATGACGCAGGCCCTGCACGTGTTCCCGCTGCTGCTGTTTACGCAGGCGATCCAGGTGCTGGTGCGGGTGCTCGTGTCGGGCAAGTTCGCCGGCTGGCTGCACTTTTTTGAAAGCTTTATCGCCGTCGCCCTGTGGCCCGTCGTGACCTGGCTGCTGCTGGCACCGCAGCGGCGCGCGGTTGACCGCGACCACACCCGCCCGATCTGATTGCGCCATGACCGAATTCAAAGACAACGAACGGGAGATCTTCCAGTTCCGTAGCCGTCTGACGGCGGCCGCGGCGCTGGTGTTCATCTGCTTTGGCCTGCTGGTGGTGCGCTTCGTGTGGCTGCAGGTGGTTAAGCACAGCGACTACGCGGCCCTGGCCAACGGCAACAGCATCGCCATCGTGCCGATCGTGCCCAACCGCGGCCTGATCGTCGACCGCAACGGCGTGGTCCTGGCGCGCAACTATTCGGCCTATACGCTCGAGATCAATCCCTCGAAGCTGAAGAACAGCCTCGACTCGGTCATCGACGAATTGTCCACCTTGATCGAAGTGGAGCCGAAAGACCGCAAGCGCTTCAAGCGCCTGATGGAAGAATCGAAGAATTTCGAATCGATCCCGCTGCGCACGCGCCTCACCGACGACGAAGTGGCACGCTTTACGGCGCAGCGCTTCCGCTTCCCCGGCGTGGAAGTACAGGCGCGCCTGTTCCGCCAGTATCCGCTGGGCGAAGTGGCCTCGCACGTGATTGGCTATATCGGCCGCATCAACCAGAGCGAGTCCGACGCGCTCACGGGCGATGACGAATCGAACTACAACGGCACCGACCATATCGGCAAGGAAGGCCTGGAAAAGAGCTACGAGCGCCAGCTGCACGGCGTGACCGGCTACGAAGAGGTCGTGAAGACGGCCGGCGGGCGCGCCATCCGCAGCCTCTCGCGCACCGAGGCGACGCCAGGCAGCAACCTGATCCTGTCGGTCGACATCGAGCTGCAAAAAGTCGTTGAGGAAGCCTTCGGCGAATACCGCGGCGCGATGGTGGCGATCGAGCCGTCCACCGGCGACATCCTGGCCTACGTATCCAAGCCGGGCTACGACCCCAACCTGTTCGTCGACGGCATCGACGCGCAAAGCTGGAACGAGTTGAACACCTCGCTGGACCGGCCGATGGTCAACCGTCCGCTGTCGGGCACGTATCCGCCCGGTTCGACTTTCAAGCCCTATATGGCGCTGGCCGCGCTGGAGCTGGGCAAGCGCACGCCCACCTCGCCCGGCATCAACGACCCTGGCTACTTCATGCTGGGCGGGCACAAGTTCCGCGACGATAAACCCGACCACGGCTATGTGGACCTGTACCGCTCCATCGTCATCTCTTGCGACACCTACTACTATATGCTTGGCAACGAATTGGGCATCGACGCCATTTCGTCCTTCATGAAGCCCTTCGGTTTCGGCCAGATCACCGGCATCGACCTCGAACACGAAAAGACCGGCATCCTGCCTTCGCAGGAATGGAAACGCGAGCGCTTCCGCAAGAACAAGGCGGCCCAGAAGTGGGTGGGCGGCGACACGATCTCGGTCTCGATCGGCAATGGCTTCAACAGCTACACGCCGCTGCAGATGGCGCACGCCGTGGCCACGCTGGCCAACGATGGCGTCGTGATGAAGCCGCACCTGGTCAAGATCATCGAAGACGGCGGCACGCGCAAGCGCACGCTGACGGTGGCCAAGGAGAGCGCGCGCATCGCGCTCAAGCAGGAAAATGTCGATTTCGTCAAACGCGCCATGGTTGGCGTGACGATGGAAGGCACGGGGCGCCCGGCCTTCACCGGCGCCGCCTATACCTCGGGTGGCAAGACCGGCACCGCGCAGCTGGTGGCGATCAAGAAGAACGAGAAATACAACGCCAACGCGATCAACGAACGCCTGCGCGACAATGCCCTGTATATCGCCTTCGCGCCAGCCGACAAGCCGCGCATCGCCATCGCCATCGTTGTCGAAAACGCCGGCTTCGGCGGCGCGGCGGCAGCGCCGATCGTGCGCAAGGCCATGGACTACTACCTGCTGGGCAAACGCCCGCAAGGCAAGGAAACGACCAAGGTGCCGAAGGAAGATGCCGAACTGCGCTCGGTGGAAGACGTCAAGAGCGAAGCGGGCATCCCCGATGAACACAAGCCCGGTGGTGAAACTCCCGGCAACAAGGAATAACGGCGATGCCGATCAACGAACGACGTTCAATCTGGCAGCTGGTGCGCCCCTTCGTGCTGGTGTTCGACGGGCCGCTGCTGCTGTTCATGGGCCTGTTGCTGTGCACGGGCCTGGTCACCTTGTATTCGGCCGGTATCGACTTTCCCGGCCGCGTCGAAGGCCAGGTGCGCAATATCCTGTTCGCCTTCCTGGTGATGTGGTTCGCCGCGAATATCCCGCCCCAGGCGCTCATGCGCATGGCCGTGCCTATCTACGTGCTGGGCGTGGCGCTGGTGGTGGCCGTGATGCTGTTCGGGACCATCAAGGGCGGCGCGCGCCGCTGGCTCAACGTCGGCGTGCCGATCCAGCCGTCCGAGATGATGAAGATCGCCATGCCGCTGATGCTGGCCTGGTTCTTCCAGCAGCGCTCGGGCGCGCTGGACTGGCGCTCCTTCCTGGTGGCGACGGTCTTGCTGGTGATCCCGGTGGGCCTGATCGCCAAGCAGCCGGACCTGGGCACGGCGCTGCTGGTGCTGGCAGCAGGTTTCTATGTGATCTTCCTGGCCGGCCTGTCGTGGCGCACGCTCATTGGCCTGGCCATCGCCGCCGCCGCCAGTTTGCCGGTGGTCTGGTCCTTCATGCACGACTACCAGCGCGACCGGGTCAAGATGCTGATCGACCCCAGCACGGACCCGCTGGGCAAGGGCTTCCACATCATCCAGGCGACCATCGCGGTGGGTTCGGGCGGCGTCACGGGCAAGGGCTGGCTGCATGGCACCCAGGCCCACCTCGAATTCATCCCCGAACGCACGACCGACTTCATCTTCGCCGTGTTCTCGGAAGAGTTTGGCCTGATCGGCAACCTGGTGCTGCTGGTGCTCTACCTGCTCCTGATCGGGCGCGGCCTGATGATCGCGGCCGGCGCGCCGAGCTTCTTCGCGCGCCTGCTGGCCGGTTCGATCACGATGATTTTCTTCACCTATGCCTTCGTCAATATGGGCATGGTCAGCGGCATCCTGCCGGTGGTCGGCGTGCCGCTGCCGTTCATGAGTTACGGCGGGACGGCCTTGATGACGCTGGGATTTGGCGCCGGCGTGTTAATGAGTATCCAGCGCCACCGCAAGCTGATCCAGACGTGATCGCGCGCGCCGCACTGGCCTGTGGTGCCTTCGCCCTGGCGGCATGCGGCTCGGCGCCGAAGCGTGCGCCCGAAACGGTGGCGCGGCCTGCCGCGGCGACGCAGCCGGCCGGCGAGGCGCCCACGCTGCCGGCAGCCGGTTCCGGCAAAGGCGGCTACTACCTCGACGACGGACCCGAAGACCATCCGCCGCCCGGCCTGAAGGACGTGCCGGACGCCCAGGTCAAGGCCGAACCGTATTCCAGGCGCGCCAACCGGCCCTACGTCGTCTTCGGCAAAACCTACACGCCCATCACCGACGACCAGCCCTACACCCAGCGCGGCGTGGCCAGCTGGTATGGCAAGAAGTTCCACGGCCAGCGCACCTCGTCGGGCGAACTGTACGACATGTACAAGATGACGGCGGCCCATCCTACGCTGCCGATTCCTTCGTATGCGCGCCTGACCAGCGTCGTCAGCGGCAAGAGCGTGGTGGTGCGCATCAACGACCGCGGGCCCTTCCACTCGGACCGCATCATCGATGTGTCGTACACGGCGGCCCTGAAGCTCGATTTGCTGGGCAAAGGCAGCCACGAGATCATCCTCGAGCGCGTCCTGCCTGGGCAGGAGCCGCCGAAGGCGCCGGCGGCGGCGCCAGCGGACGTCGCCGCGCTGATGTTGGACGACAAAGCGCCGGCTGCGCCGCCGCCTGCCACGGGCAATTTCTATTTGCAGCTGGGCGCATTTGCGCGCGCGGACAAGGCCGAGGAAGTGCGCGCGCGCCTGGAGCAATTGGGCGGGCCGTTCGTGACGGCACGGGTGGAGCAAACGGGCGGACTGCACCGCGTCTACTGCGGGCCTTTCGAGACGCGCACCCAGGCTGGCGAGGCGGCGCAGGACTTGCCTTCGGGGGCCTTCGGCAAGGCGCTTGTGGTCAGGCGCCAGGCTGCTACACTTGAGCCAGGAGGGGGAGAAAAATGAACCTGTCAGACGCCAGCATTGGCCAGTTGCTCATTCCTGTCGACGACTTCGACCAGGGCGTGGCCTTTTACCGTGATGTCCTCGGCTTGCCCTTCCTGTTTGCGGCGCCGCCGCAGATGGCGTTCTTCATGTGCGGCGCGGTGCGCTTGCTGGTGGGCGTGCTGCCGCCGTCGCAAACGGCGCAGCGCGGCTCGGCGGTCTACTTCAAGGTCAAGGATATCCTCGGCGTGTTTGCCACGCTCAAGGAGCAGGGCGTGGCCTTCCGCGAAGAGCCGCACCTGGTGCACCGCACGCCGCAGTCCGAATTGTGGCTGGCCGAATTCTCCGACCCCTACGGCAACCAGCTGGCGCTGATGAGTGAAGTGCCTGTCTGATTGATCGGCGCATTAGGCGTGGGCGCGTGCGCCCACCCTACTTGCACGTGTCGGTTTCGATGCCCGCGTAAGTGGCCTTGATCTTTTCCAGCTTGTCCTTGGTGTCGACGTCGATATTGCGGAACTGGTAGGCCAGCTTGTTCGTCAGCGCGCCGCGCCCGGTAATGCGAGCGCTGTGCACGCCCTGCTTGACCAGCGCCGCCAGCAAGGTCTGCGCCGCCGCTTCGGATTTGAACACGCCCAGCGAAATCCCCCACTTCATCGGCGGCTCGCTCATGACGAAGAAATTCGTCACGCCCAGCTGCTTGAGCTCTCCGGCCTTCTTGTCGGCCGCTTCCTTGCTGCCTTGCGGTGGAATGTAGACGATATGGGTCGTAATGTCGGTCGACTGCACATTATGGCGCGACTGGCGGTCGCCCAGGGCCAGCGGCAGCAGTTCCGCTTCGAAACGCTTGGCCTCGTTGGGCGCGAAGCTGCCCACTTCGAGGCAGGCCACCTGTTCCTGTTTTTTCTGGGCCTGCGCGGCATCGTCCTTGGCCTTGAGCACGGCGCGGGCGGCATCGTCGGCCGACATCAGGGCCAGCTTCTCACCATTGAACTGCTTCTTCAGGCGCGCCGGTTCGTGCTCGCCGTTCTTGAATGCGCCAAGATAGCCCTGGCTGTAAGCGAACAAGGCGCCATTGATACAAAGCAGAATCCAGAAAAAGAATTTCAACACGAGGGCTATCCTGTCAGGTTGGCGGTGGCGTGCAGGCCAATGAGCACAATATTATCGACGATGCGGTGGGGGATGGTCAGTGCCGGTGCAATCCACGGCGCGGCGCCGCCCGAGATGATGCATAGTTCGGCGCGGTGCAGCTGGCAGGCCCGTTCGATGGCGCCCGCCTGGGCCGACAGGCAGCCGGCCAGGATCGCGTCGTCGGTATTGTCGGCAAAGGCGCCGGCCAGCGCGCGGCTGGCCGACACTTGCGGCAGCTGCGCCGTATTGCGTGCCAGCGAGCTGGCCATCAGGCCCAGTCCGGGCGCGATCATCCCGCCAAGGAAGTCGCCGGCGGCACTGATGGCGTCGATCGTGGTGGCAGTGCCGCAGGTGGCGACGATGAGGGCCTTGCCCGGTTCGAGCGTGCGCGCGCCGAAGGCTGCGGCGAAGCGGTCGCAGCCCAGCTGGCCAGGGTTGCGGTAGCCGTTGCGCATGCCGCCCAGTTGCGGCGTCGAGGCAAACCAGTCGATGGCCGGTGCCGGAATCAAGGCGGCCAGCCGCCCGCGCATGGCCGCACCGGCCACGTTGGCGACCATGGCGCGCCCGATCGCCTGGCCGCGCCAGGCATCGGCCAGGGTGTCGAGGTCCGCGTGCAGCACGGCGCCGCTGGCATGCCAGTGGCCCGGCGCGGTGCTGTCGGCCAGCGCCCATTTGATGCGCGTATTGCCGGCGTCGATCAAGAGCAGCATGTTCAGTGCTCCTGCAGGCGCAAGGAGACATCGCCGGAGACGATGGGGATGCGTCCCATGGCCGTGTCGAGCATCAGCTGGCCGCTGTCGTCCACGCCGGCCGCCATGCCCTCGTGCAGGACCACGCCCGCGTCGACGACCGCAACAAACATGCCCTGGTAGGCGTGCAGGCGGTTCCAGCGTGCGCTGAAGGCCGCGAAGCCGGCACCGTCAAATTCGGCCAGGCTGGCGGCCAGCGCGTCGAGCAGGCGCGCCATCAGCGTGTCGCGCTCCATCTGCGCCAGCCAGGGGGCCGAGGCGACACTGCGGCCGATGCGCTGCTCCAGTTCATCGGGCATGACCAGGTTCAGGCCAATGCCGACGATGGCCCAGATGCCGCCATCGGCGGCGTTCTGCGTTTCAATCAGCACGCCGGCCAGCTTGGCGCCGTCGCGCAGCACGTCGTTGGGCCACTTGAGCTGCACCGGCACGCCTTGCTGGGCCAGGCACTCGGCCACGGCCACGCCCACGGCCAGCGGCAGGCCGGCCAGGCGCTGCACGGGGCCGCGGAATTTCCAGGCCAGCGAAAAGGTGAGGGCGCTGCCTGGTGCGGACAGCCAGCTGCGCCCGGCCCGTCCGCGTCCTGCGCTCTGGGCTTCGGCCACCAGCAGGGTCGGCCCGGCCAGCGTGGCGGCGCGCGCCAGCAGGTCGGCGTTGGTCGAGCCGGTTTCGGCCACCACTTCAACGGCCACGCCAGAACGGGACTGCGCGGCGATGCCGGCAGCGTTCACGGCGCCGCCTTGCGCGCCTTGTGCGGCGCGCGCGAAAAGGCCAGGTCGTAGAGGAAGTTGGGCAGGGCGCGCAACAGCTTGGCCACCACGCCCATTTGCCACGGGATCACCTGGTAGCTGGTGCCGCGCGTGATCGCGCGCACTGCCTGGGCCGCAAACTTCTCGACCGGCATCAGGAAGGGCATGGGATAGGAATTCTTGGCCGTCATCGGCGTGGCGATATAGCCGGGCGCGATGGTGACGACCTTGATCTGGGTGCGCGACAGTTCCAGGCGCAGCGATTCGCAGTAGCTGATCACGGCCGCCTTCGAGGCGCTGTAGGCGCCGGCGCCGGGCAGGCCGCGGATGCCGGCCACGCTGCCGATGCCCACCAGGCGCGCTGGCGTGGCCTGCGCCTTCATCGCCGCGATGAAGGGGCTGAAGGTGGCCACCGTGGCCGTCACATTGGTGGCGATGATGGTTTCGAAGACGGGCAGGTCGGCCGCCATTTCGGTGATGGTGCCGTGCGAGACGCCGGCATTGGCGATGACGACGTCGGCGCCGCCGAAACTGGCGATGAAGTCGGCCGCCGCGCCGGCCAGGGCTGCGTGGTCGGTCACGTCCAGCGCATACACCTTGTGCTGGCCGGGCAGGCTGGCCGCCAGCGCGTCGAGCTGTTCGCGGCGGCGCGCCACCAGGCCCAGGGTGGCGCCTTGCGCCGCATACTCACGGGCCAGTGCGGCGCCGATGCCGCTCGATGCTCCCGTGATAAAGACGCGCATTGTTATTTCTTCTCCGCTTTGGCCTTGGCCACCAGGTAGTCCATCACTTGCAGGGCCATCTGCTGCTGCGCCGATTCGGTTTGCGGCGAGGTGGCGCCTTCATTGGCCTGCGACGGCGAGGTGAGGAAACGGCCGTCGATGGCGATCATCGGCCACTGGTCGATCTTGTAGGCGTCCATCATGCCGTTGGCGCGGCGCACGCGCGCCTGGACGCCGAAGGAGCGATAGGTGTCGATGAAGCTCATGCGGTTGATGCCCGCTTTCTCGACCCAGTCGAACACCAGTTCATCGCGGTTCAGGCGCAGGTGGTCGTTGTGCATCGCGCTAAATACGCGGCTATGGTACTGGTCCACCATGTTGAGCGCTTCGAGCGTGTAGAACAGGCGCTGCTGCGGCAGTACATTGGCGTCGCGCTGGACGTGGACGCGTTTGAAGATGATGGTGTCGCCCTGGTGCTTGACCCAAGCGGTCAGCAGCGGATCGAAGGCATTGCAGTGCGGGCAGTAGTAGGCGAAGAATTCGGTCACTTCGATCTTCTTGCCAGGCTCCGTCGCTTGCGGTTTGGGCAGCACCAGGTATTCGACACCGGCCTTCGGCTCGGCCGCCGACGCACACACCGTCACACCGAAGAAAACGCAGGCAAGCAGGAACTTTTCGATCATTCGCATCTGGGTGGCTCCGGTGATTTATTTCTGGTTTTTGACGATGGCCACGTCCACGCCTGCGTCAAGCAGTTTGGCCCTGGCCTTGTTCATGGCGTCGACCTGGGCATACGGCCCGAGGCGAACGCGGTGCAGGGTGCCGCTGTCGCTGGCCTTGTCGCTGATGGAGGCCTCGAAGCCGAGCAGGGCCAGTTTGGCGCGCGCGCTTTCGGCGTCGCTCGTTTCGCGGAAGGCGCCCGCCTGCAGGAAGTAGATGACCTTGTCGTCGGCCGGCGCAGCCGCAGCAGCTGGCGCAGGAGCGGCCGCTGCCGGGGCTGGCGCAGGTGCCGGTGCCGGCTTGGCGCCCGCCACGGCCTGCAAGACCGGATCGGCCGCCGGCGCATCGGTCTTGGGCTTGTCGGCGAACTGCTTGTTCGCTTCGCGCGCCGCATCCTTGTTGCCATACAGGGGCTTGTTCGGGTCGGACACCTGGCCGGCGGTTGGCTCGGCGCCCTTGCCCTGTTTGCCCGACTTGTCGGTAAACGGTGTCGAGCCCTTGGTGATGGCCAGCGCAACGATCACCGCGATGACCAGGCCGATGATCAGGCCGATGATGATGCCGGTGAGCGTATTGCCCTGCTGGCGCTTGAGGATGACGGAGCGATGTGCGAATGTCATTGCGGCTTTCACGAATTACATCTGGTTGGGAGCGGACACGCCAATCAGGGCCAGGCCGTTGCGCAGCACCTGGCGCGTGGCAACCATCAAGGCCAGGCGGGCGGTCTTGAGCGCCGCGTCGTCGACCAGCACGCGTTCGGCGAAATAGAAGCTGTGCAGGTTCGCCGCCAGGTCGCGCAGGAAGAAGGCCACCTGGTGCGGGCCCAGTTCGGCCTGGGCGCGCGCCAGCACTTCCGGATAGGCCGCCAGGGCCGCCAGTAGCGTCGCTTCGCTTGGCGCCGTCAATGGCGACAGGTCGGCGCCGGCCAGGGTGGCTTCGTCGCCGCCCCATTGTTCGAGCATGCGGCAGATGCGCGCATGGGCGTACTGCACGTAATAGACCGGATTTTCGTCCGACGTCTTGAGCGCGACATCGACGTCGAACACGAATTCGGTGTCGGCCTTGCGCGAGATGAGGAAGAAGCGCACCGCGTCGCGGCCTTTGGTGATGTCGCCGCCGCCCGACCATTCGATCAGGTCGCGCACGGTCACGTAGGAGCCGGCGCGCTTGGAGATCTTGACTTCGGCGCCGTCTTTCATCACGGTGACCATCTTGTGCAGCACATAGTCGGGGAAGCCCTGCGGCACGCCCAGGTCGACCGCCTGCAGGCCAGCGCGCACGCGCGCGATGGTGCCGTGGTGGTCGCTGCCCTGGATGTTGATGGCCTGGCCGAAGCCGCGCTGGAACTTGACGATGTGGTAAGCCACGTCCGGCACGAAGTAGGTAAAGGTGCCGTCGGACTTGCGCATCACGCGGTCCTTGTCGTCGCCGTATTCGGTCGTCTTGAGCCACAGCGCGCCGTCCTGCTCGTAGGTCTTGCCGGACTTGACCAGCAGGTCGACGGCGGTGTCGACCTTGCCGTCCGAGTACAGCGAGGACTCGAGGTAGTAGTTGTCGAACTTGACGCCGAAGGCTTGCAGGTCGATGTCCTGCTCGTTGCGCAAATAGGTCACGGCGAAGGCGCGGATCGATTCGAAGTCCTCGACGTCGCCCGAACCGGTGGCCGGCTGGCCGTCGCTGGCCGAGACCGTCTTTTTGGCCAGGAAGTCGGCGGCGATATCGGCGATATAGTCGCCGTTGTAGGCCGACTCGGGCCACTGTGCGTCGCCCGGCTTGAAGCCGCGCGCACGTGCCTGCACCGAGGTGGCCAGGGTCGAGATCTGCACGCCGGCGTCGTTGTAGTAGAACTCGCGCGTGACCTCAAAGCCCTGGGCGTTGAACAGCGAGGACAGGGCGTCGCCCAGCGCGGCCTGGCGGCCATGGCCCACATGCAGGGGGCCGGTCGGGTTGGCCGAGACGAATTCGATGATGACTTTCTTGCCGGCGCCGGCGCTGCTGCGGCCAAACGCCTCTTTCTGGGCCAGCACCGCGTGCACGACGGCCTGCTTGGCCGCGTCGGCCACGCGCAGGTTGATGAAGCCGGGGCCGGCCACGTCGGCCGAAGCCACCAGGGCCTTGCCGGCCGGGTTGGCCAGCAGCGCCTCAACCACCTTGGTGGCCAGTTCGCGCGGGTTCATCTTGATCTGCTTGGCCAGCTGCATGGCGATATTGCAGGCGATATCACCGTGCGACGGGTCGCGCGGGCGCTCGAGCACCACGTTGGGCACCAGGCCCGATTCGGCCAGGATGGGGGCGAGGGCGGCCTGGAACAGGGCATGGATTTCTTGTTTTTGTTCAGCTAGCATAGACGGCGATCTTAATAGGGGGGCGACGGACAAACAGCGCCAATTATAACGGTTTGCACAGGGCGGCAACACGCTATGGGGAGGGCGGGCGCCCGCGCGGTACAATGTCGCACTTTTATCGTTGCAAAGAATGCCATGACGACCAAGCGCCCGACGCTCAAACTCCAAGCCCGCAAGGCGCCTGCCGCCCCCCGGGTGCGCCAGAGCTATGAGGTCAAGCCGGTGCTGCAGCCAGGCTACCGTCCCGACCTGAAGGCCGATTCGCTGGCCCTGTCCCTGCTGGGCGCGGCCAATGCCGTGTCCCAGGTGCGTGCCGGCGTGACCCTGCCGCAGGCCTTGACGACCGCCTTTGGCGTGACCATGGCCGCGCCCCAGGCGCGCGGCGCCATCCAGGACATCGCCTACCGCACCATGCGCCAGCTGGGCCGCAGCCAGGTGCTGCTTGGCCTGATGACGTCGAAGGCGCCGGAACCGGCCATGCTCGACGCGCTGCTGTGCTGTGCCATCAGCCTGATCGACACACCCGAAGGCGCCACCCCGCCTTACGAAGTGTTCACCGTCGTCGACCAGGCCGTCACCGTGGCCAGCTCGCACCCGGACATGGCGCATGCGAAGGGCATGGTCAATGCCGTGCTGCGCCGCTTCCTGCGCGAGCGCGCCGAACTGCTCAAAACGGCGCTGAAGGACCCGGTCGCCCAGTGGAACTACCCGCAATGGTGGATCGACGCCACCCGCGCCGCCTATCCGCGCGCGTGGGAAGCGATCCTCGCGGCCGGCAATGCCCAGCCGCCGCTGACCCTGCGCGTCAACGCGCGCAAGAGCACCGTGCCCGCCTACCTGCAGATGCTGGCCGACGCCGGCATGGCCGGTACCCAGGTGGGGCCAATGGCGGTGCGCCTCGACAAGGCGGTTGCCGTGGACCTGATCCCCGGCTTCGCCCAGGGCCTGGTGTCGGTGCAGGATGCGGCGGCCCAGCTGGCCGCGCCCCTGCTCGATGTGAAGGACGGCATGCGTGTGCTCGACGCCTGCGCCGCCCCCGGCGGCAAGACCTGCCATGTGCTCGAGCTGGCCGCTGTGGACATGACGGCGGTCGATGCCGATCCCAAGCGCCTGGTGCGCATCGAGGAAAACCTCGAGCGCCTGGGCTTGACGGCCACGCTCAAGGCCTTCGAAGCGCAAACGAAAGTCTGGTGGGACGGCGAGCAGTACGACCGCATCCTGGCCGACGTGCCGTGCACGGCCTCGGGCATCGTGCGGCGCCACCCCGATATCCGCTGGCTGCGGCGCAAGGCCGACGCGCTCCAACTTGCAACACTTTCGGGCAAAATACTCGACAACCTTTGGCAGATGCTGAAGCCCAATGGTAAATTGCTGTTCGTGACATGTTCGCTCTGGCCCCAGGAATCGGAGGCACAGGCCGCCGCGTTCGCTGTGCGCCACCAGGCGCTGCGTCTTGACGCACCGGGCCAGTTGTTGCCGGCCGCGGGCGCCGGCGACGATCACGACGGTTTGTATTACGCGCTGTTCCAGAAACCGGGCGCGTAACGATACTGACGATGGAATTTAAAGGCACTGGCCCACTTGTGACATTACGCTTTCTTCGACTCCTCGCCTGCCAGCTGCTGCTGACGTTTGCGTGCGCGCAGGCCGTGGCGGCCGAAGGTGTCGACATCACCCATGCTTCGATCGAAGCGACCGAAGACGGGTACAAGCTGGCGGCCAGCTATTCCTTCGACCTGAATCACGGGCTGGAAGACGCCATCCAGCACGGCGTGCCCCTGTTCTTCACCACCGAAATCGAACTCACGCGCCCGCGCTGGTACTGGACGGACGACCGCGCCGTGGCCGCGCGCCAGACCACCCGCATTACCTACAACGTGCTCACACGCCAGTACCACGTCTCGGTCAACGGCGGCGTGCAGCAGAGTTTTCCGACCCTCGACGACGCGCTGTTCCTGATCCGCCGGCCCAGCCGCTGGCTGATCGCGCCGCGCGGCGCCTTGAAGCCGGGCGAGACCTATACCGTCACCCTCAAGATGGGCATGGACCGCGAATACCTGGCCAAGCCGATCCAGGTCAACGCGATCAACAATGCCGAGTGGCGCCTGACCTCGAACAAGAAATCCTTCCCGTACAAGGCGGAGTAAGGTGAACCAGGCCTTGCGCTACGCGCTGGTGATCGGCGGCGCCGTCGTCAGCATCCTGCTGTTCCTGCTCGCCTCGGCGTCCGACAATTCCGGCTTCTTCGACCGCTACTATGCCTGGCTGCTGGGCCTGAACGCGGCCGTCGCCGTGGCCCTGCTGGTGCTGGTGGGCGTGTCGCTGTGGCGCCTGTATGCGCGCTACCGCGACGGCAAATTCGGCTCGCGCCTGATGGCGCGCCTGATGCTGCTTTTTGCCGGCATCGGCATCGTGCCCGGCATCGTGATCTTCCTCGTGTCGGTGCAGTTCGTGTCGCACTCGATCGATTCCTGGTTCAACGTGAAGATCGAAGCGGCGCTCGAATCGGGCCTGAACCTGGGCCACGCCGCCCTCGACGAAGCGCTGGTCAAACTGGCCGAGACGGGGCGCCACAGTGCCGCACAGCTGGCCGGCCAGGACCTTGAGGGCGCGCGCGCCACGCTGGCCAGGCTGATCGTGGAAGACCGTGGCCTGCAAAACGCCATGCTGCTCGACGCCACCGGCAAGCCGCTCGCCACCGCCGTCGAAAAGCAGGGCGCCGACATCAAGGCCGACCTGCCCACGCCGGACATGCTGCTTGAAGCCAAAGCGCCGGAAGGCTACGCCAAGCCCGAAGGCGGCATCGAGCGCGACTTCCGCGAAACCGGCACCCAGGGTTCGAACCCGAACGCCCTCGACGCGGCCACCAGCCTGCGCCTGCGCGTGCTGCTGGCGCTGCCGGGCGAACAGCCGCAGCGCTACCTGCAGCTGATGCAGGCCGTGCCCACCAACGTGGCCTCGAACGCCGAAGTGCTGCGCACCGCCTACAGCGAATACCAGGAGCGCTTCGTCGCCCGCGTGGGACTGCGCAAGATGTATATCGAGACCTTGACGCTGACGCTGCTGCTGGCCATTTTTGGCGCCATCGCCAGTTCGTTTGTGATCGCCGAAAACCTCGCCCAGCCCCTGCTGGTGCTGGCCGAAGGCACGCGCGCCGTGGCCGAGGGCGACCTGTCGCCGCGCCCGATCGTCGCCACCTCGGACGAACTGGGCACCCTGACCCAGTCCTTCAATACCATGACGGGCCAGCTGTTCGAAGCGCGCAGCGCCGCCCTGCGCAATCGCGCCGCCCTGCAAAGCGCCAAGGCCCACCTGGAGTCGGTGCTGGAGAACATGTCGGCCGGCGTGATCGTGCTCGATGCCGACTTCAATGTCGTCAATTCCAACGACGCCGCCCACCGCATCCTGCAGCAGGATGTGGCCAGCGCCTTCGGCCACGCCCTGACCGGGGTCGAAGGCCTGGAAGCGTTCGCCGGCGCCATCATCAAGGCCTTCTCGGCCCAGAGTGCGCAAACGGCCGCCGGCAGCAGCGCCCAGCGCGCGCACTGGCAGCAGCAGCTGGAAATCCCGCGCCCCTTCGGCACCCCGGACGACAATGAACTGACCCTGCTGGCGCGCGGCTCGCGCCTGCCGGTGGGCGCCGGCAGCGGTTTCATCGTCGTGTTCGACGATATCTCCGACGTCATTTCGGCACAGCGCTCGATCGCCTGGGGCGAAGTGGCGCGCCGCCTGGCCCATGAAATCAAGAACCCGCTCACGCCCATCCAGCTCTCGGCCGAGCGGATGCAGATGAAGCTCGAAGGGCGCCTCTCGCCGGCCGACGCCGAGCTGCTCAACCGCGGCACCACCACCATCGTCAACCAGGTCGACGCCATGAAGCGCATGGTCGACGATTTCCGCGACTACGCCAAGGCGCCGCCGGCCATGCTGCTGCCGCTCGACCTTAACGCCCTGATCGAAGAAATCCTCAGGCTGTACCTTTCGGGCGATGAAAGCGATATCATTCAGGTAACGCTGGCCGCGGGCTTGCCCGAGGTGATGGGCGATACGACCCAGCTGCGCCAGGTGATCCACAACCTGCTGCAGAACGCCCAGGACGCCATGGGCGACCGGCCCGAAGGCAGTGCGCCGGCGCGCATCGAAGTCAAGACCGAAGCGATCCACTTCCGCGATGCGGCCGGTGGCGAGGGGACGGCGGTGCGCCTGGCGATCATCGACAACGGTCCCGGTTTCGCGCCCAAGATCCTGGCGCGCGCCTTCGAACCGTACGTCACGTCCAAGGTGCGCGGCACCGGACTGGGCCTGCCGATGGTCAAGAAAATCGTGGACGAACACGGGGGGCGGATCGATATCCAGAACCACGCCAGTGGCGCGGGCGCGACCGTATCGATTTTGCTGTTAAAGTTAGCACCTGCGGCGTAGTGGCTAAGGGTCTCAATCACGCTTACAATCACGCTGTGCGCGATACAAGGAAGGCAATCACCGATGGCAAACATTCTGGTAGTTGATGATGAAATGGGGATCCGCGAGCTGCTCTCGGAAATCCTGGGCGACGAAGGCCATGCAATCCAGCTGGCCGAGAATGCGCAGCAGGCGCGCGAGATGCGCGCCGCCGGCGCGCCCGACCTGGTCCTGCTCGACATCTGGATGCCCGACACCGACGGCGTCACCCTGCTCAAGGAGTGGCAGCGCGACGGCCTCTTGACCATGCCCGTGATCATGATGAGCGGCCACGCCACCATCGACACCGCCGTCGAAGCGACCCGCATCGGCGCCCTGAACTTCCTCGAAAAGCCGATCGCCCTGCAAAAACTGCTCAAAGCCGTGCAGCAAGGCCTCACGCGCGCCCAGGAAAGCGTGCGCGCGCCCACCCCTGTGGCCCGCCCCCTGCAGGCCATGGCGCAGGAAGAGAGCGCGGCGCCGGCCATGTTCGCCTCGCAAACGAGTCCGGCATCGATGCCGGTGCGTATCGGCGGCACGCCCAATGGCGGCGAGCACGCCTTCAGCCTCAGTTTCGACTTGCCGCTGCGCGAGGCGCGCGACGCCTTCGAGCGCATGTACTTCGAGCACCACCTGGGCCGCGAAGGCGGCAGCATGACGCGCGTGGCCGAAAAAACGGGCCTCGAACGCACGCACCTCTACCGCAAGCTCAAGCAGCTCGGCGTCGAGCCGGGCAAGCTGGCCAAAAAAGGCGGATGATCCCCACCCGCCTCGTGACGGGCGCGAGCGGCGCCGCGCGCGAGGCGGCCATTGCCGCCCGGCTGCTGCCCGGTGAAGCCACCGCCGTCATCCTCGAAGGCCTGCCCGACGGCAACCCCCTGCTTATCCCATCGACAAGCTTGCGCCTGGCGCGCATCGCGCCGGGCTGCTTATGCTGCACCGGCAACCTCGTTTTGCGTGTAACATTGAACCGTATCCTGCGCCAGCGCCCGTCCCGCCTGTACCTGGGCGTGGCCAATGCCGGCCACCTGGATCAGTTGCGATCATGGTTAGCTAGCGCGCCATACGATCAACTGCTGGAGTTGGGGGCCGATCTCGGCGCTTGAAATCGGCAAGAATGGTCCCACCTCCTCGTTGAAAGCAGTGCATCCGCCGCTTGAATCCATAGGGAAGGAGCCATGATGAACATGATCTACAACAGCGAGCAGTACAGTGTCGTCGAGTTTGGCGCCGACAAGGACCTCGAAGCCTTGCGCTTCGGCGGCTATGAAATCGTCGACAAATCCGGGCGGCGCGAAGCCTTCATCGGCGGCAAGCTCGCCCAGGCGTTCCGGCGCGACGTCAACACCCTCATTGCCAGCGAGCCGACGATGGAAGAAATCGACGACTTCCTCGGCTCCTACGACTCCCTGATGAGCCAACCCGTCCTTCTGCACTAAGGCCGTGACTTTGCCGTAGGGTGGGCACATGTGCCCACGCGTGCATGGAGTTGTATTCACGCGTGGGCACGCGTGCCCACCCTACGGCTATCTGGAAGAGAACAGAAGAAATGTGTCAGCTACTCGGCATGAACTGCAATGTCCCGACCGACATTGTGTTCAGCTTTACCGGCTTTGCCATGCGTGGCGGCCGCACCGATACCCACCATGATGGCTGGGGCATCGCCTTTTTCGAGGGCGCCGGCGTGCGCCATTTCGTCGACCACCAGGCCGCCGTCGCCTCGCCCGTCGCCGAACTGATCAAGAATTACCCGATCAAGTCGACCAACGTCATCGCCCATATCCGCAAGGCCACCCAGGGCCAGGTGGCGCTGGAAAATTGCCATCCCTTCGTGCGCGAGCTGTGGGGCCGCTATTGGGTGTTCGCCCACAACGGCGACCTGAAAGATTTCTCGCCCGTCCTCGACGGCGCCTTCCGCCCGGTCGGCAATACCGACAGCGAACAGGCCTTCTGCTTCTTGCTGCAGGAAATGCGGCGCGCATTCGGCGACACGGCGCCGCCACGCGCGCGCTTGCGCGCCTTCCTGGCTGAACAGGCGGCGGCCATCGCCGCCCACGGCACCTTCAACCTGATGCTCTCGGACGGCACCGCCCTGTATGTGCACTGCTCGACCAGCCTGCACTACATCGTGCGCCAGTACCCGTTCGTGACGGCCAGCCTGTCCGACGAAGACGTCTCGGTCGATTTTTCCCAGGTGACGACGCCGCAGGACCGCGTCGCCATCATCGTCACGGCGCCGCTCACGACCAACGAGACATGGACCGCCTTTGTGCCCGGTGAACTGATGGTGTTTGTCGACGGCTTGCCAAGCTGATGACAAAAAAACCACTTGTTTAAAGGAATGGAGTAAAGTATCGTTAATTGCTAGCAATATAAAAAGACGTCCATATGATTGAGACCGCCCACTCCGGAACAGCCCCCAAGACCGCGCCTGTGCGCGATTTCTATTTGGGTCGCCAGCCTATCCTGGACCGCAACCAGGCCCTGTTCGGTTACGAACTGCTGTTTCGCAATGCAGCAGTGGGCGCGGCCGACATTGAATCGGACATGGCGGCCACGGCCACCGTGATTGCCCACGCCGCCCATCTGGGCCTGGACAAGGTCATCGGCGACGCCCAGGGTTTCGTCAACGTCGATGCCGAAGTCCTGAAGAGCGATATCTTCGTCTTCCTGCCGCGCGAAAAAGTCGTGCTTGAAATCGTCGAGACCATGAAGGCCACGCCCGACGTGCTCGAGCGCATGGCCGAACTGGCCGGCCACGGTTTCCGCTTTGCCCTCGACGACGTCATCACCGATACCGACGATGTGCGGCGCATGATGCCGATGGTCGAATTCATCAAGATGGACTTGCGCGACATGCCCCTGTCCGAGCTGATGAAGCTGACCGCGCGCTTCAAGCAGGACAACAAGAAGCTGCTGGCCGAGAAGGTCGAGTCGCGCGAGGAATTCACCAATTGCATGGACCTCGGTTTCGATTTCTTCCAGGGCTATTATTTCGCCAAGCCGCATATCATGAGCGGCAAGAAGCTCTCGCCTTCGCAGATGGCGGTGATGGAACTGATGACCCTCATCACGTCCGACGCCGACAATGTGCTCATCGAGCGCGCCGTCAAGAAAGACGTGGCGCTGGCGCTGAACCTGCTGCGCCTGGTGAACACGCCGGCCGTGGGCATGCGCCACCGCATCGATTCACTGAGCCAGGCCATCACCATCCTGGGCCGGCGCCAGTTGCAGCGCTGGCTGCAGATCATGCTCTATGCCGAACCGTCCAAGCGCGGCCAGAGCATGGCGCCGCTGCTGATGCTGGCCACCACGCGCGGGCGCCTGCTCGAACTGCTGGCCCAGCGCCTGCGCCCGAGCAACCGCAATATCGCCGATGTCGCCTTCACGGTGGGCATCATGTCGCTCATGGATACCCTGTTCGGCATTCCAATGGCCGAGATCGTCCAGCAGATCCCGGTGATCGACGAAGTGTCGGGCGCGCTCTTGCAGCGCAGCGGCTTCTTCGGCGAATTGCTGCGCCTGGCCGAATCGATCGAGCGCATGGAAGAGATGAACGGTTTGATGCCGACCCTGCGCGAACTGGCCATTTCCACCGATGAACTGGTCGAACTGGAAATGGCCGCCTTCGAGTGGAGCGACACCGTCGTCCGTTACGCCATCTGATGGGTCGCTTCAACTGACCGGTTTCGTGCTTTCCCACTGCTGGTGCAGCTCGGGATCGCTGCGCAATTCCCAGATCGCCAGCACCAGCACGGCCACGCCGACGACGATGGCATTGGCCGCCAGCGGACGCGCGAAGGTGTAGTGCAGGACCCAGGGCGAAAACGCCACCCAGACCGCCGCCATCGCGTTGATCAGCACGGCCCACAGATAGGTCTTGTACAGGTCGAACGCAGCCAGCACCACCATCAGGGCGCCGACGACGATGGCGTTCAGCGATTCGAGGGTATTGGGCGCGTAGCCGAGCGCCCACGGCGTGAGGATCAGCCACAGGCCGATCAGCAGGATCAGCTGGTCTTGCCAGCGCTTGGTAGACAGATGCATAGCCATGATTCCTCCTTCATCCGGCTGACGATGCCGGTATCCGGGTAAGACTGGCGCTGATGCGAAAAGTTCACTGTGGCTAATTCGACAAGCATTCGGTACACTGGCGCCTTTGCCAGCCCAGTGAAGTGGAACCGCGCATGCCAGCCTTACTCCATGTCTCCAGTCTAAGTAAATCATTTGGCGACCGGCGCGCCGTTGATGCCGTGTCTTTCCAGGTACAAAAGGGCCAGACCGTTGGCTTGCTCGGGCCCAATGGCGCGGGCAAGTCCACCACGGTAGGCATGATCTGCGGCTTGCTCAAGCCCGATGCGGGCAGCATCACCCTCGATGGCGAAGTCGTCGGCCATGGCGCGAGCAACGCCAAGCAAAAGATCGGTTTCGTGCCGCAAGACCTGGCCCTGTATGACGATTTGTCGGCGACCGACAACCTCAGGCTGTTCGGCGCCCTGTACGGCCTCAAGGGCAAGCTGCTGGCCGAGCGCATCGCGCGCGCGCTGGCGCTGGTGAACCTGGCCGACCGCGCGGGCGAGAAACCGTTGACCTTTTCCGGCGGCATGAAGCGGCGCCTCAATATCGCCGGCGCCCTGCTGCACGACCCGCAATTGCTGATCCTCGACGAGCCCACCGTGGGCGTCGACCCGCAAAGCCGCAACGCCATCTTCGATACGCTCGAAGCCCTGAAGGCCGACGGCCGCTCGCTCATCTACACCAGCCACTACATGGAAGAAGTCGAGCGCCTGGCCGACCACATCGTCATCATCGACCACGGCAAGGTGCTGGCCGACGAGACGCCGCAAGCGCTGTACCGGCGCCTGCCGGCCCAGGCCGCATTGCGCGTGGAACTGGGCGGCGCGCGCCTGCCGGACGGCGTGGCGGCCCTGCCTGGCGTGACCCACATCGGCCAGGACGGCGACACGACGGAAATCCTGCTCGCCGACGCCGGCGACGCGATCGGCGTGATGGCCCACCTGGCGGCGAGCGGCTGCCGTCCGCGCCAGTTCGCCACGGCCAAGACCAAGCTCGAAGACGTGTTCCTCAACCTGACCGGGCGCTCGCTGCGCGACTGAACCATGACCGCATTTTTGGCATTGATCCGCAAAGACATCCTGCTGTTTGTTGGCGACCGCCGCGCGCTCCTGATGAGCCTGGTCATGCCCATCGTGCTGGCCACTTTCTTCGGCTACCTGTTCGGCGGCTCGGGCGTGACAGAGGCGGGCAAGATCGAGGTCGCCTTGGTCTTGCAGGACGACAGCGAGACGGGCAAGAAGATCGCCGCCGCCCTGCGCGCCGACGGCAACCTGAAGATCACCGACATGCCGCTCGAACAGGCCCAGCAGCAAGTACGCAAGGGCAAGCAGAAGGCCGCCGTCATCCTTCCGGCCGGCTTTGGCGAAGCGGCCGGCTCGGCCCTGTTTGGCGCCGGCACGAAACCGGCCATCGGCTTGCTGTATGACCCTTCGCAGCAGGCCGTGCTGGCCATGGTCAAGGGCATGCTGACCCAGCACGTGATGCAGATCGTCAGCGCCGACATGTTTGGCGGCGCCGCCGGCAAACAACTGACCGACAAGGCGCTCGGCGAGCTCGAACACAGCAGCAATCCCGATGCGGCCAGGCTCAAGGACTTGCTCGGCAGCGTGCAGCGCTACCAGCAGCGCGCAAGCGAGGGCCAGCCGTCCGGCCAGGCCGGCGGCCTGACGATGCCGTTCACGACGGCCGAGCAAGCGCTCACCAGCGCCAAGAGCGAGCATGGCTATAACGGCTATGCCCACTCCTTCGCCGGCATGGGGGTGCAGTTCATCCTCTTCATGGGCATCGAAATTGGCATCAGCATCTTGCTGGCGCGCCGCCTCGGCATCTGGAACCGCTTGCTGGCCGCGCCGGTGACGATGCGCACGCTGCTGCTGGCGCGCGCCGTCTCGGGCGCCATCATCGCGCTGGCGCTGCTGTGCGCGCTGTTCGCCTTCGCGGTGCTGGTCTTCAAGGTCGAGATCGCCAACCTGGCCGGATTTGCCGGCGTGGCCATCGGGTTTGCCCTGCTCACGGCCAGTTTCGGCCTGCTGGTGGCCGCTTTCGGCAAGACGCCCGAAGCGGCGCGCAGCCTGGCCGTGTTTGCCACCCTGATCATGGTCATGCTGGGCGGTGCCTGGGTGCCGTCCTTCCTGTTCCCGCCCTGGGTGCAGCAGGTGGCGCTGGCCGTGCCCACGCGCTGGGCCATCGACGGCCTCGACGCGATGACCTGGCGCGGCCTGGGGATGGACGCGGCCTGGCCGGCCATCGGCGGGGAGTTGGCTTTTGCTGCTGTGTTTGCGATACTTGCTATCTGGAAGTTTGGGAAAGCGCAAAATTGATTACTTTCCCACTGTAAAGATTTTCCCCGTATTGCCGATAAGTTTTACAGATGAGTTTCAATTATCAGCGAGTAACGGATGGCCCAGTCAATACAGTCTCTTATCGCGGCGTCCGTCAATGGCGTAGTGCGTCGGCTGTACCCGGAAAAGTACAGCTCCCTGTGCCACGTGCATGCGATCGTCGGCGCCAATGCCATTAGCGTCGTGCTGAACCGCGTCTACCGTCCGGTGGCGGGGCTGGCCCTGATCGACTGTGGCGAGGGCGAATTCATTGAATTGCTCGACAACGATGCCTTTGCCAAGCCCGAAGGCGGCGCCTTCCATTGCTGGATCGAGTCGGCCGACCCCAGCTTCCTGGAAAAGGAAGTGGTCGACCTGACCTTCCGCCACAACCACGAATACGCCGAACGCAACGGCCACGCCTGGCGCCGTCCCCTGCCGCCGCCCTATTTGTGGGGCAAGGCCAGCGAGGTGATGGTCAATGCGCCGCTCGAGAAGATGCCCACCCATTTCGCCGAAGGCCAGGTGTGGCTGTACGAAACGGACGCGGGCTGGGACTGGATGACCAATCACGTGGCCCAGAATATCAACGCCTATGTGACCTTGACCTCCGAAGTGCTCAAGGATATCCAGCGCAGCCTGCCGCAAGGCTCGACCTTGCTGGAGCCGCTGATGCCGCCGCGGCGGGCTACGACAAGTTCGGCGCCAGCCAGCGTTCCAAGTCCTGCTTACTGACGGCGCGGCGCGCCGCCATGTCGTCGAGCTGGTCGGTGCCGATCTTGCCGACGACGAAATACTTCGACGCCGGATGGGCGAAATAGAAGCCTGACACAGCCGCACCCGGGAACATCGCAAACGACTCCGTCAATGCCATGCCGATCTCCTGCGCCTGCAGGACGCGGAACATGTCGGCCTTGACCGTGTGTTCCGGGCAGGCCGGGTAGCCCGGTGCCGGGCGGATGCCGAGATAGCGCTCGGCGATCATGTCTTCGTTCGACAGCGACTCGTTCGGCGCATAGCCCCACAGGTCGGTGCGCACGCGCTCGTGCAGGTATTCGGCGAAGGCTTCGGCCAGGCGGTCGGCCAGCGACTTGAGCATGATGGACGAATAGTCGTCATGCGCGTCTTCGAAGCGCTTCTCGTATTTCTCGATGCCCAGGCCCGAGGTCACGGCGAACATGCCGATGTAATCGCTGGTGCCCTTCGGAGCGATGAAGTCGGCCAGGCACTGGTTGGGGCGCTGCACGCCGTCGACGAGCGGTTTCACGCCCTGCTGGCGCAAGCCGTAATAAGTGAAGGCGACTTCGCTGCGCGTGTCGTCGGTGTAGATCTCGATGTCGTCGTCGCCCACCGCATTGGCCGGCAGCAGGGCGATGACGCCGTTGGCCGTGAGCCAGCGCCCTTCGATGACTTTTTTCAGCAGCGCCTGGCCTTCTTCGAATACCTTGCTGGCGGCCTCGCCGACGACAGGGTCGGTCAGGATGGCCGGGTAGGGGCCG
The DNA here is from genome assembly GCA_040390345.1 of Pseudomonadota bacterium. Classification (GTDB taxonomy): domain Bacteria; phylum Pseudomonadota; class Gammaproteobacteria; order Burkholderiales; family Burkholderiaceae_D; genus Telluria_A. The sequence continues at coordinate 30,705 of JAZJYP010000241.1, forward strand.
GCCAGGTCCCAGGTCTGGAAGAAGGGACCCCAGTCGATGAATTTGGCAAGCTGCGCCAGGTCGACATTCCTGAATTCGCGGCGCCCGATGAACTTCGGCTTGACCGGCGCGAACTCGAGCTTCATCTTGTTGGCGCGCGCCTGGGCGATTGGCAGGATCGGCAGCGCCTTCTTGTTGGCGTGCTGCTCGCGGATGCGCGCGTAGTCCTGTTCGATGTCGTCGATGTACTGGTCGCGGCTCTCGGGCGTGAGCAGCGACTGCGCCACCGACACCGAGCGCGAGGCATCCGGCACATACACCACCGGGCCATCGTAATTGTGCGAGATCTTCACCGCCGTGTGGGCGCGGCTGGTGGTGGCGCCGCCGATCAGCAGCGGGATCTTCAGCATGCGGAAATGTTCGTCGCGCTGCATTTCCTTGGCCACGTGGGCCATCTCTTCGAGCGAGGGCGTGATCAGGCCCGACAGGCCGATCATGTCGGCGTTCTCCACCTTGGCGCGCGCCAGGATCTCGGAGCACGGCACCATCACGCCCATGTTCACCACTTCGAAGTTATTACATTGCAGGACCACCGAGACGATGTTCTTGCCGATGTCGTGCACATCGCCCTTGACGGTGGCGATGACGATCTTGCCCTTCGGTTTGGCATTGACGCCGGTGCGTTTTTCCTCCAGCAGCTTTTCCTCTTCGATGAAGGGAATCAGGTGGGCCACGGCCTGCTTCATCACGCGCGCCGACTTGACCACTTGCGGCAGGAACATCTTGCCCTGGCCGAACAGGTCGCCGACGACGTTCATGCCGTCCATCAGCGGGCCTTCGATCACATGGATCGGGCGGCCACCGGCGGCGGCAACGGCGGCGCGCGCTTCTTCGGTGTCTTCCACGATCCATTGCGTGATGCCATGCACCAGCGCGTGCGACAGGCGCTTGTTGACGTCGGCGTTGCGCCATTCCAGGTTTTGTTCCTGCGCCTTGCCGCCGGCCTTGAGCGTGCCGGCGAATTCGATCATGCGTTCGGTCGCGTCGTCGCGGCGGTTCAGGACCACGTCCTCGACGCGCTCGCGCAACTCGGCAGGCAAGTCATCGTAGACCCCCACCATGCCGGCGTTGACGATCCCCATCGTCATGCCGGCCTTGATGGCGTGGTACAGGAAAACGGTGTGGATCGCTTCGCGCGCCGGGTCGTTGCCGCGGAAGGAGAAGGAGACGTTGGAGACGCCGCCCGAGATCTTCGCGTGCGGCAGGTTCTCCTTGATCCAGCGCGTGGCGTTGATGAAGTCGACCGCGTAGTTATTGTGCTCTTCGATGCCGGTGGCAATGGCGAAGATGTTCGGGTCGAAGATGATGTCTTCCGGCGGGAAACCGACCTGCTCGACCAGCACCTTGTAGGCGCGCGCGCAGATCTCGGTCTTGCGCTCGAAGGTGTCGGCCTGGCCCTTTTCGTCGAAGGCCATGACGATGACGGCGGCGCCGTAGCGGCGGCACAGGCGCGCCTGGCGGATGAATTCCTCTTCGCCTTCCTTCATCGAGATCGAGTTGACGATGGCCTTGCCCTGCACGCACTTGAGGCCCGCTTCGATCACCGTCCACTTGGACGAGTCGATCATGATGGGCACGCGCGAGATGTCCGGCTCGGAGGCGATCAGGTTCAGGAAGCGCGTCATGGCCGCCTGCGAGTCCAGCATCGCCTCGTCCATGTTGATGTCGATGACCTGGGCGCCGTTTTCCACCTGCTGGCGCGCCACCGACAGCGCTTCGTCATACTGCTCGTTCAAGATCATGCGCGCAAACGCTTTCGAGCCCGTCACGTTGGTGCGCTCGCCCACGTTGACGAACAGCGAGGTCGCGTCGATGGTGAAGGGCTCGAGGCCCGACAGGCGCTGCGCCACCGGGATCTCGGGCACCGCGCGCGGGGGCGTGGTGGCGAGCATGTCGGCGATGGCCTTGATGTGGTCGGGCGTGGTGCCGCAGCAGCCGCCGGCGATATTGATGAAGCCGGCGTCGGCAAATTCGCGCAGCAGGGCCGAGGTGTCGGCCGGCAGCTCGTCGAAGCCCGTATCGCTCATCGGGTTGGGCAGTCCGGCATTCGGGTAGATGCAGACAAAGGTATCGGCGATCTGGGCCAGTTCTTCGGCATAGGGGCGCATCAGGGCCGCGCCCAGCGCGCAATTGAGGCCGATGGTCAGTGGCTTGGCATGGCGTACCGAATTCCAGAACGCCGGCACGGTCTGGCCGGACAGGATGCGGCCCGAGGCGTCGGTGACGGTCCCGGAAATCATGATCGGCAGGCGCGCCATTTCGGGGTGTTCGCTAAAGAACTGGTCGATCGCGAACAGGGCAGCCTTGCAGTTGAGCGTGTCGAAGATGGTCTCGACCAGCAGCACGTCGGCGCCGCCTTCGACCAGTCCGCGGACCTGGTCGTGGTAGGCCGTCACCAGCTGGTCGAAGGTGACGTTGCGCGCCGCCGGGTCGTTCACATCGGGCGAAATCGAGGCCGTTTTTGGCGTCGGCCCGAGGGCGCCGGCGACGAAGCGCGGCTTGTCCGGCGTGCTGTATTTGGCACAGGCGGCGCGCGCCAGTTTGGCCGCTTCCACGTTCATTTCATAGGCCAGGTGGCCCATGTGGTAGTCGTCCTGGGCGATGGTGGTGGCGCCAAAGGTATTCGTTTCGATCAGGTCGGCCCCGGCCGCCAGGTAGCGCTCGTGGATCTCCTGGATCACGTGCGGGCGGGTCAGCGTGAGCAGTTCGTTGTTCCCCTTGACGAACAGTTCGCGTGCGCCGCTGCCGGCCGGTGCGGCGAAATCGGCGAAGCGCGCGCCCCGGTAGTCGGCCTCACCGAGCTTGTACTGCTGGATGATGGTGCCCATGGCGCCGTCCAGGATCATGATGCGCCGCGCCAGGATGGTGCGCAGCGCGGCTTCAGTCTGGGAAATCGGGGGCGTGGCGGTCGTCATGGGGCAGGCTCTTCAAGGGCGGGGGATAAAATTATACGTCATTGCAGCAAAGCCATTTTGCGGCGGCGTTTTTGTAGTTTGATAACGGATTTTGTAACGTTTTGTATTCGGGCGGCCTGTAGTTACAAGACGATACAAATCGAACCGCTTCCGCAATCTCCGCGATACATACGGGGGCGAGAATTGGCGTGTCGCGCGGAAGTTCGACTTGTCAATTACAGGGATCACACAATGAATGAAGACTTTAGCAATAGCTGGGAAGCGCCGGCGGCGCCTGTCCAGGGCGACAGCGCGGCGTCCAAACAATATCCTGCCGTGAAACAGATCGTCACCATCCGCCTCGATGTGGACATGCTGAGCTGGTTCAAGGCCGAGGGCCCAGGCTACCAGACCCGCATCAACCAGGTGTTGCGCGACCATATGGCCGCCAGCACCAAGAACCAGGCTTAATCGAAGCACAGCCCTTCCAGCGGGAATCCCTTGAGGAATTCCGCTGCGGACAGGCGCTTGCCGCCGGGTTTTTGCAGTTCCGTCAGGCGCAGGGTGCCTTCCTTGCACGCGACGACGATGCCGTGCTGGGCGTCCGCCGCCAGCACGCTGCCCGCCAATTTCTCGCTGCCCGCCTCGAGCGCTTGCGCACCCCAGATCTTGATCGTCACGCCATTGACCTGGGCATGCGCGCCGGGGAAGGGATTGAAGGCGCGGACCTTGCGCGCCAGCGCTGCGGCGCTGTCCTTGAAGTCCAGTGCCGCCTCGTCCTTGCTGATCTTGGCGGCATAGGTCACGCCGGTGGCTGGCTGGGGCACCGCTTCGAGCTTGCCGGCCGCCTTTTTCTGCAGGGCGGTGACGATCATCTCGCCACCGAGGGCGGCCAGCTTGTCGTGCAGGCTCGCGGTGGTGTCGAGCGGGTCGATGGCGATGCGCTCGATCAGCAGCATCGGGCCGGTGTCGAGCCCTTCCTCCATTTCCATGATGGTCACCCCGGTCTGGGTGTCGCCCGCCTCGATGGCGCGGTGGATCGGCGCGGCGCCGCGCCAGCGCGGCAGCAGGGAACCGTGGATATTGATGCAGGGCTTGATATCGAGGGTGGCGCGCGGCAGGATCAGGCCGTAGGCGGCCACCACCATCACGTCGTAGTCGGTGGCCAAGAGGCGCGCGTGGGCGGCGCGCGCTTCTTCGGCGCGTTGGGGGTCGGCGCTAGTCATCCGCAGCGATAGCGGCTGCAGCACCGGCATGCCGTGCGCCAGCGCGTATTGCTTCACGGCCGAGGCGTGCAGTTGCATGCCGCGTCCGGCCGGGCGGTCGGGCTGGGTTAGCACCAGGGGGATTTCGAAGCCGGCTTCGTGCAGGGACTTCAGGGCAACGGCGGCAAACTCCGGCGTGCCGGCAAAAACGATTTTCATGGCGGCTCTTGGTGGGTATCGCTGCGCTCGCCCACCCTACGCCAGTTGACGTGGCGCGGATGGCGGGTAGGGTGGGCGAGCGCAGCGATACCCACCGTGATTCATCAGTAACGCCGACCGGCCGCTTTCAGGGCGGCCTCGCGTTCGAGCCCGCGCTCTTCCTTGAGCATCTTCGCCTTGATGCGGTTGCGCTTGAGTGGCGACAGGTATTCGACGACGACCTTGCCCATCAGGTGGTCCATCTCGTGCTGGATGCACACGGCCAGCAAGCCGTCCGCTTCGAGCTCGAAAAAGGCACCTTTGACGTCCTGGGCACGCACCTTGACGCGGGCCGGGCGCTCGACGCCGTCGTAGATGCCGGGCACCGACAGGCAACCTTCATCATAGACCTGCTTTTCCGCGCTGGCCCAGGTAATTTCGGGATTGCAGAACACCAGCAGGGCGCTCTTGTCGTCGGAGGTGTCGATGACGACGAGGCGCTCGTGCACGTCGACCTGGGTCGCGGCCAAGCCCACGCCAGGCGCCTCGTACATGGTCTCGGCCATGTCGGCAACGAGCGTGGCCAAGCGTTCGTCGAACGCGGCGACGGGCTTGGCAATCTTGTGCAGGCGGGCGTCGGGATAGCGGAGAATGTGTAATTGGGCCATACGATTCGGGGTCAGGTAATGCTCTAATACAACAAAAACGCAACAGTGCCGCAGGGGGGCGCGACGTGGTTTTTCTTGCTAGTTCAAGGATTTATGTGCAGAATTTGATCCACTTCGGCAACCTCTTTCAGCCGCACGATACGGATATCTCAATGAAAAATTTTAGCACAGTCGGCACCGGCCTGGCAGCGGCGGCGCTTTTCGCCACCCTGGCGGCCGGACCGGCGCAGGCAGCGAGCTGTCAGTTCCTGCCCAACGCGCCGGACCAGCACCTGGTGGTCAAGGGCGACACACTGTGGGATATCTCCGGCAAATTCCTCGAGCATCCCTGGTGCTGGCCGCAAGTGTGGGGGCTGAACCGCGACGAGATCAAGAATCCGCACTGGATCTACCCCGGCCAGATCGTCTACTTTGACCGCGCCAACGGGCGCCTGACCCTGGCGCGCCCGGGCGCGGGCGGTGGCAGCGGCCAGGCCGGCGAGCCGGGCACGGTGCGCCTGTCGCCCCAGTTCCGTACCGAAGGCCTGGGCAAGGACGCGATCGCCTCGATTTCCTCGGGCATGATCGAGCCCTTCCTGTCGCAGCCCCTGATCGTCGAAGCCGACGAGCTCAAGGGCGCGCCGCGCATTGCCGCCGCCGAAGCGGGCCACGTCTACCTGGGCAAGGACGACAAGATTTATGTGCGCGGCGAGCTTCATGGCATCGAATCGTTCCAGGTCTACCGTCCCGGCACGCCGCTGAAAGACCCGGGCACGGGCAAGGTCATCGCCTACGAAGCCCACTACCTGGGCACGGTCAAGCTGCAAACGGCGGCCAAGCCCGGCGTCGACGTGCACACCTTCGTGGTCGCCAGTTCCAAGCAGGAAATGGGCGTGGGCGACTTGCTCAAGCCGGCGCCACCGACGCCGCTGCGCAATTACGTGCCGCACCAGCCGGAGCGCCAGGTGGAAGGGCGCGTGATGTCGATTTACGACGGCGTCTCTTATGCCGGCCAGAACCAGGTGATCAGCATTAATCGCGGTTCAGTTGACGGACTCGATATCGGCTCCGTGCTGCAGCTGTACCATTTCGGGAAGACTGTGGCCGACCCCGGTGGCAACAAGGGACGGCTCGGCCTGAGCACGCCCACCATGAAATTGCCCGACGAGCAGTACGGGACGCTGTTCATCTTCCGCGTCTTCAACCGCATCTCGTATGGCTTGGTCATGCAAGTGACGGCACCTGTCGAAGTGGGCGATATGGTGAAATCACCGGAGTAAAACTACCGTGCAGGACGCGGCCCCCACCCCCGTAGCAGCGCTGGAGCACTGGTTCCGGCTGGAACAGACCGCGGGGCTGGGCCTGCGTTATGCCCATGCCCTGCTGGCCGCCTTCGGCACGCCGGCGGGCATTTTCAGCGCCGGCCACGGCGCCCTGCGCGCCCACGTTCCCGACGCCGTCGCGCGCGCCCTGTGCGCAGCGCCCCCGCTGGACCCCGCTTTCGACGCCGCCCAGGCCTGGATGGCCCAGTCCGGCCGCCGTGTGCTCGGCCTCGACGACCCTGCCTACCCAGTGCTGCTGCGCGAGATCGCCGATCCGCCCCTGCTGCTGTTCGCGCGCGGCGAGCCCGCGCTGCTGGCCTGTCCCAAGCTGGCCATTGTCGGCAGCCGCAATGCCACCGCCCAGGGCCGCGCCAATGCGCATGCCTTCGCCAAGGCCTTGTCAGGTGCCGGCATCACCATCGTCTCCGGGCTGGCACTGGGCATCGACGCCGCGGCCCATGAGGGCGCGCTGGCGGGCCCGGGTGCGACGATCGCGGTGCTGGGCACCGGCATCGACCAGGTCTACCCGCAGCGCAACGCCGCGCTGTGCGCCAGGATCGCGCAAGAAGGCTGCCTGCTGAGCGAATTCATGCTCGGGACCGAGCCCGCGCGCGGCCACTTTCCGCGCCGCAACCGCATCATCAGCGGCCTGGCCCGGGGTGTGCTGGTGGTCGAGGCGGCCGCTGGTTCGGGCTCGCTGGTGACGGCCGGCATGGCGCGCGACCAGAACCGCGAAGTGTTCGCCATGCCCGGCTCGATCCATGCGCCGCTGTCCAAGGGCTGCCATCAACTGATCCGCGACGGGGCCAAGCTGGTCGATGCGGTGAGCGACATCACCGAGGAAGTGCCGGACCTGCCGACGCCGCAAGAGCGCGAGGCGGCCTCGGCCGTGCTGCAGGCGCTGGGCCATGCACCGGCCAGCTTCGATGCCCTGTGCCTGCGCTGCGCGCGCACGCCGGCCTTCATCAGCAGCCAGCTGCTGGCGCTGGAGTTGGGCGGCGAAATAGAACGCTTGCCGGGCGGACTTTTCCAGCGGATATTGCGTTGAACTTCCGTGTGCAGGGCTTGTGCCGGGCCAAGCTTAACTGATAGAGTAGAGCCATGTTCGATATCCTGGTCTATCTCTACGAGACTTACTACCGCCCGGACGCCTGCCCGGAGCCGGCCGCCTTGGCGCGCAAGCTCTCCGCCGTCGGTTTCGACGACGTCGAGATTTCCGAAGCCCTGGTCTGGCTGACCGACCTGACCGAAATGGCCGGCGAGGATGTGGAAGCTGCCGTCGTTTCCACCGGCACGCGTTTCTATGTCGAGCAGGAATACGAAGCCCTGGGCACGGCGGCCGTCGGTTTCATCCAGTTCCTGGAAAGCGCCAGCGTCCTCTCGGCTGCCCAGCGCGAGATCGTGGTCGAACGCGCGCTGGCCCTGAAAGAATCGCCCGTTGGCCTGGGCAAGCTGAAAATCATCGTCCTGATGTTGCTCTGGAGCCAGGGCAAGGAACCGGACGCGCTGATGTTCGACGACCTGTTTGGCGCCGACGACGAGCAAGCTCCCCGCCTGTTGCACTGATTCCCCTCGGAAATTCCCCTTCGGCAACGCTTTGCTGCGTCGCAATCCCTCTTTTATAGTGCGCACTTGCGGTTTGGCCTCCAACCCGCTTATCATTGGCCGCTAATTCAGCTTGTTACAATTTCGATATGGTGGGAAAGATTCCCCTGTACGCATAAGAAAGTTCGACGAGAAAACCCTATGACCAAAACCCTCATCATCGCAGAGAAGCCCTCCGTCGCGAACGATATCGCCAAGACGCTGGGCGGCTTCACCAAGCACGATGAGTACTTCGAAAACGACGAGTACGTACTGTCCTCGGCCGTTGGCCACCTGCTGGAAATCGCGGTGCCCGAAGAGCATGACGTCAAGCGCGGCAAATGGAGCTTCGCCCATTTGCCGATGATCCCACCGTACTTCGCGCTCAACCCGATCGCCAAGACCGAGTCGCGCCTCAAGGTCTTGAACCGCCTGATCAAGCGCAAGGACGTGACCGCCCTCATCAACGCATGCGACGCGGGCCGCGAAGGTGAGCTGATCTTCCGCCTGATCGCCCAGAACGCCAAAGCCAAGCAGCCGGTCAAGCGATTGTGGCTGCAGTCGATGACGGCCAACGCGATCCGCGAAGGCTTCACCAAGCTGCGTAGCGACGAAGAGATGCTGCCGCTGGCCGACGCCGCGCGCTGCCGCTCCGAAGCCGACTGGCTGATCGGCATCAATGGCACCCGCGCCATGACGGCGTTTAACTCGAAAGAAGGCGGCTTCTACCTGACCACCGTGGGCCGCGTGCAGACGCCGACGCTGTCGATCGTCGTCGAGCGTGAAGAGAAGATCAAGAAATTCGTCTCGCGCGACTTCTGGGAAGTGCGCGCCGAATTCGTCTGCGCCGCCGGCATCTACGAAGGGCGCTGGCTCGACCAGTCGTTCAAGAAGGACGAGAACGATCCGGAGAAGCGTCCGGAGCGCCTCTGGAGCAAGGCCGCGGCCGACACCATCGCGATGGCGTGCAAGGGCCGCCAGGGCAGCGTCACGGAAGAATCGAAGCCGACCACCTCGATGGCGCCGGCCCTGTTCGACCTGACCAGCCTGCAGCGCGAGGCCAACGGCCGCTTCGGCTTCTCGGCCAAGAACACGCTCGGCCTGGCCCAGGCCCTGTACGAGAAGCACAAGGTGCTGACTTACCCGCGGACCGACTCGCGCCACCTGCCTGAAGACTACATCGACACGGTCAGGGAGACCATGGGGGTGCTGGCCGAAAACAACAACTACCACCAGTTCGCCAAGCAGATCAGCGACAAGGGCTGGGTCAAGCCGAACAAGCGCATCTTCGACAACACCAAGATCTCGGACCATTTCGCCATCATTCCGACCAACGTCGCGCCGAAGAACCTGTCCGAGCCGGAGCAGAAGCTGTACGACCTGGTCACGCGCCGCTTCATGGCCGTGTTTTTCCCGGCCGCCGAATTCCAGGTCACCACCCGCTACACGGAAGTGTCGGGCCATCAGTTCAAGACTGAAGGCAAGGTCATGACGAACCCGGGCTGGCTGGCCATCTACGGCAAGGAAGCGTCGACCGACGAGGACAAGGACGGCAGCACCGGCGGCAACCTGGTGCCCGTGGCCAAGGGCGAGAAGGTGCTGACCGAGAAAGTCACCGCCAACGGCCTGGTCACCAAGCCGCCGGCCCGCTACACCGAGGCGACCTTGCTGTCGGCGATGGAAGGGGCGGGCAAGCTGATCGACGACGACGAGCTGCGCGACGCGATGGCCGGCAAGGGCCTGGGCACGCCGGCGACGCGCGCCGCGATCATCGAGGGCTTGCTGGGCGAGCGCTACCTGCTGCGCGAGGGGCGCGAACTGATGCCGACGGCGAAGGCGGCGCAGCTGATGACCTTGCTGCGCGGCCTGGGCGTGAACGAACTGACGGCGCCAGAGCTGACGGGCGAGTGGGAATACAAGCTGTCGCAAATGGAGAAGGGCAAGATTTCGCGCGACGAATTCATGCGCGAGATCGCGCAGATGACCCAGATCATCGTCAAGCGCGCCAAGGAATACAACAACGACACCATTCCCGGCGACTACGCGACCTTGAAGACGCCGTGCCCGAATTGCGGCGGCGTGGTCAAGGAAAACTACCGCCGCTTCGCCTGCACCAAGTGCGAATTCTCGATGAGCAAAACGCCGGGTTCGCGCCAGTTCGAAGTGCCGGAAGTGGAAGAGCTGCTGAAGAATCGCACCATCGGCCCGCTGCAAGGCTTCCGCTCGAAGATGGGGCGTCCGTTCGCGGCCATCCTGCGCATCGTGCGCGACGAAGACATCAACAACCACAAGCTTGAATTCGACTTCGGCCAGAACGACGACGATGAGAATGCCGAAGGCGTGGACTTCACCGGCCAGACGCCGCTGGGCCCGTGCCCGAAGTGCGCCGGCGGCGTGTATGAAATGGGCCTGGCCTATGTGTGCGAGCACAGCGTGGCCAAGCCCAAGACCTGCGACTTCCGCAGCGGCCGCATCATCTTGCAGCAGGAAATCTTGCCCGAGCAGATGGCCAAACTGCTCAATGACGGCAAGACCGACCTGCTGCCAGGGTTTGTTTCGCAGCGCACGCGCCGTCCGTTCAAGGCCTTCCTCGTGAAGGGCAAGGACGGCAAGATCAGCTTCGAGTTCGAAGAGCGCAAGGCCAAGGCACCGGCCAAGGGCAAGGCAGCTGCGGTAGAAGGCGAGACGGAAGAAGCGGCACCGGCCAAGAAGGCCGCCGCGAAGAAGCCTGCTGCGAAGAAGCCTGCTGCGAAAAAAGCCGCAGCGAAAAAGCCCGCCGCCAAGAAGGCCGCGGCAAAGGCGTAGGGTGGGTAAGCCCGAAGGGCGTCACCCACCAGAATAGTGTTACGGTATCTCGGCGACGACCTCGCCGCGATAACGCAGCATCAATTGCCCCGGTTGGGCGGTGGCTTCCCAGTCACCGGCCCGCAGGCGGTACACGCCCTCGGGCGAGCGTTCCTCGCTCACCGGTCCCTCGGCGATCTTGACCCAATCCTCCTCATAACTGCCATCGAGTCCATCCTCGTGCAGCAGGTCGTCCGCGTCGAAGCGCATCATGCCGGCATCGAGTTCGCCGCTCAAGGCAGGGTAGGCAAATTCGGGCTGCCACTCGCAGCGCGCGCCAGTCACCACCGTGGTGCCGGCAAATCCGGTCGGCGCGCCCGGTACCAGGCGAATGTCGATGTGGTAACGCGGGCCCTGGAACCAATAGACCGGCGACGTCTCGTCGGAATCGCCATTGCGGCGCCAGATACCGACGCGCTTCCACAGGCCCAGGTAGTGCTCGGGTACGTTCATTTCAAATCATCCGTGAAGTAGTAGATCGTACCGAGCACTTTAACATTCGCGGCCTTGGCCAGTGCAGCGGCGGCCGGTTCGGCCAGCGCCGCCTTGGCGACATCGACAGGCTGCGTTGAAGCCGTCGCCATCGCAACGATATGGTCGAAGTCGGGACGACTGTCGATTTCCTTCACGAGGAAGCGGCCCACCGGCAGGTAGTGGGCGCGCGCGCTCACGTGCGGCTGTGGCGCCAGCTGGCGGTACACCAGCACCTTGTCGACGACGACCAGCTGGCCCGCATACTGTTGCTTGCCGCCCTGTTCAAAGTGGCCCAGCACGATATCGGCCTTGAACTGGCGCAGTGGATTGGACGTCGTGGGGCCGAGGCGGCTCAATTCGAATGGCACCGGGTCGACGGTCCACAGCGCCGTCTTGCCGTCCAGGCGTGCGCGCAGCATTGCATCCTGCGTTGCATCGGCCAGGTGCACTTGCAGCACCACCTGGTAGTCGTGCGGCGCATGGAACATCGGCAGGTGCGACAGGTAGAGCGCCTCCTTCCCGCCAAAGAGCGCCATGCCGTGGCCACCGAAGCTTGCGTCCACCGCCTGCGCATGTGCCGCCAGCAGCATCAGCAGGGCAAACAGGCGCTTCATGCTTTCACCAGCAGTTTGCCGCGATGTTCGCCGGTAAACAGAGAGTTCAGTGCCGACGGCAGTTGCTCGAAGCCGTCGATGATGGTCTCTTCGAACACGATCTCACCGGCCTTGATCCACGGCCCGACGATGCGCACCATCTCGTCCATGCGGTGCAGGTAGTCGCGCGCCAGCATGCCCTGGATGGTCGCGCGCTGGTACAGCATGTGGTGCAGCAGGCGCGGACCCATGGGCGGCGTCTCCAGGCCGCCGCTGTACTGGCTGATCTGGCCGCAGATGACGATGCGC
>JAZJYP010000242.1:0-2227 GCA_040390345.1 Pseudomonadota bacterium
AGCGCGCCGCAGGACAGGTTGTCGATATACCAGGGCGGGTCGGTCGGCAGCATGTAGTCGATCTGGTCGGCCGCGCTATGGGTGGCACCGCCCGCCGGTTCGACCTGCCAGCCCAGCTTGGCGCTGCGGCCTTCTTCGCGCCACACCAGGTTGGCATGGCGTACGGGACCGGCCTGCAGGGGATAGACGAGGCCGTTGGCCATGTCTTGCCAGGAATTGGCCCACAGGAGTTTGTCTTGTTCTAGCAACATTTGCAGCAGGATGGCCCCGATTTTGCCTTTCGGCTCGGTGGCGCTGCTGCTTTGGGAGGCACCGCTGCGCATGGCGATGAAGAAACGCACCAGGTCTTCGTCGACCCCTTCGAGGTAGGCAGGCGGGGCCGACAGCAGGGAGAACACTTCGCTCACCGGGCTGGCTGCGGCCACGTCGCCGTTCGGTCGCAAGCGCGCCTTGCACAGGCACAGGGCCACGTGGCGCCCGCCGCTGGTGGGGGCGAGCACATAGACGAACTTGAACTGGGCCAGCTTGGGATCCTTGATATCGACCGTCAGCTTGGGCTGGGGGTGGGCTGCCAGTTCGACTCGCTGCAACCAGGCCGCCACGGGCGCGGGCAAAGCAGGGGCCGGCACCGCGGCAGGGGTAGGCACTGTTGCGGGAGCTGATTCGTTCACGTCGTCGCGCATAAAATCCATTGTGTGCATTGCTCTGAAAAATCTGTATCAATAACGACAACACCCGATATTATCCGTCATCCCAGCGATTCTGTATTGTCCCAAAACGCACGCTTGGTACAATTCCGCCCTCGATCCACTGGAAACTGCAACATGCTGCCTTCAATTGAACAACGCCTCGCCCTCGAACTGGCCGCCAAGCCGGCCCAGGTAGCCGCCGCCATCGCCCTGCTCGACGAAGGCGCGACCGTCCCCTTCATTGCCCGCTACCGCAAGGAAGCGACCGGCGGCCTCGATGACATCCAGCTGCGTTTGCTGGAAGAGCGCTTGCGCTACCTGCGCGAACTCGAAGAGCGCAGGTCTGCCATCATCGCCTCGATCACCGAACAAAACAAGATGACGCCCGTCCTCTTGGATGCGGTCATGCACGCTGAAGACAAGACGCGCCTGGAAGACCTGTATTTACCGTACAAGCAAAAACGCCGCACCAAGGCGCAAATCGCCATCGAAGCGGGGCTGGCGCCGCTGGCCGACGATTTGCTGGCCGACCCGACCAAGAATCCGGAAGAAGAAGCGGCCAAGTATTTGCGCGAAGCCTTCACGTCGGCCGATGGCAGCAACCCCGGTGTGCTCGATACCAAGGCTGCCCTCGACGGCGCGCGCCAGATCCTGATGGAGCGCTTCGCCGAAGACGCCACCCTGCTGCAGTCGCTGCGCGAATACGTGCAGGAGCACGGCGTGGTCGATTCCAGGGTCGTCGCCGGCAAGGAGGACGAAGGCGAGAAGTTCGCCGACTACTTCGACTACTCCGAAACCATCGCCACGATCCCCTCGCACCGCGCGCTGGCGCTGCTGCGCGGGCGCCGCGAAGGCATGATCGACGTGACGCTGCGCCTGGACACCGAAGCGGAAAAGCCGAAGTGGGACGCGCCCCACAATCCTTGCGAAGGGCGCATCGCGGTGCGCTTCGGCATCAAGAACCTGGGCCGCCCGGCCGACAAGTGGCTGGCCGACACGGCGCGCTGGACCTGGCGCGTGAAGAGCTTCATGCACCTCGAGACGGAGCTGATGGGCGCCCTGCGCGAGAAGGCCGAACTGGACGCGATCAGTGTCTTCGCCCTGAACCTGAAAGCGCTGCTCTTGGCCGCACCGGCCGGCCCGCGCGCCACCATGGGCCTGGACCCGGGCCTGCGCACGGGCGTGAAGGTCGCCGTGGTCGACGCCACCGGCAAGGTGGTCGACACGGCCGTGATCTACCCGCACCAGCCGAAGAACGACTGGGAAGGCTCGCTGCACACGCTGGGCAAGCTGGCGGCCAAGCACAACGTTTCCCTGATCTCGATCGGGAACGGCACCGCCTCGCGCGAAACCGACAAGCTGGCGCTGGACCTGATCAAGCAGCACCCCGAGCAGAAGTTGACCAAGATCGTCGTCTCGGAAGCCGGTGCCTCGGTGTATTCGGCCTCCGAATTCGCCTCGAAAGAGCTGCCCGACATGGACGTGTCGCTGCGCGGCGCCGTCTCGATCGCGCGCCGCCTGCAGGATCCGCTGGCCGA
>JAZJYP010000243.1:0-6977 GCA_040390345.1 Pseudomonadota bacterium
GTTGCCCGCGAATCGTGGTCTGACCCCGGTTGTCAAGTTGCCGGGTTTGACCCCAAATCTATCGGCATAAAAAAACCGGCTTGCGCCGGTTTTTTGTGCGTTGCGATCGTACTTATTTGAGCTCGTCTGCCAGCAGTTTCAGGATCTTCGCACCCGTTGGCGACGCTTCGGCCTTGCCGTCGTTGCTCTGCACCGTGACAGCGCTGACGGTGGCACCGGCGGCGGCCTTGACGGCGACGCGGTAACGCTGGGCTTCCTTGGCCTTGTCGTCGGAGCTGCCCAGGTTCATCAGCTTCTTGAAGAAGCCATCCGGTTTGGCATCGGGATCGACAAAGCGCACGAAATACACACCCTGCACGCGGTCGCGGTCTTCCACCGTGAAGCCGACGCGGTCCAGCGCCAGGCCCACACGGCGCCAGGCGCGGTCGAAGCCTTCATCGACTTCCACCGTCGTGCCCACCAGCTTGGCATGCAATGCGGCTGGCGCGGCGGCGTTGACGGCCATCTTGGCCTCCTTGATATCGGTATGGCCCAGGCGCGCCATCAGCTTGGACAGGAAGATCGCTTCGAGGCCCGGATCGTTCGGACGCATGACCCAGGAGAAGGTCTCCTTCTGCGCACCCATCGGCACTTCTTCGGCGCCGCGGTGGCTGATATAGATCTCGGTGCTGCCGTCGGCGGCGCGCTCGAGGCGGGTGCGGTATTTGTCGCGCTCACCCGTGCTGTACAAGCCGTCAAAGACCTTGCCGATCGCCGTGCGGATCATGTCCTGCGGGATCTTGGCGCGGTTTTCCGTCCACTCCGTTTCCATCACGCCAGTGGCAGACGATTCGGTGGCCAGGTTGAAGCCGTTGTCGGTCCAGAATTCCTTCAGCTGCGGCCACAGCTGCTCGGGGGTCTGCTTGACCACCAGCCAGCGCTGGTTGCCGATGCGCTCGATGCGCAAGTTCGGCGTGTTCGGATTGCCCACCGTGTCGCCCTGCGCCAGCGTGCCCTTGGGCTGCTGGAAGGTCGAGGCCGTTGCCACGCCACGGCCGTCCGGCACGCCATAGCGGTTGTCCTTGGACATCTGGGTCAGGTCGGGCGGCACGTCGAGCGGCGCGGCCTTCTTGGCTGAGCGGTAGTCAACCTTGTCCGATTCGATGACGGAACTGATCATGCCACAGCCGGTCAGGCTGACCATCAGCGCGGTGAGGACGAGGCCGCGGGTAGCAGCTGGTGTAGATGTCTTGCGAATTGTCATGTCGTTACTGGTTGAGAAGCTGGATGACAGCTGGGCTGATAAACGGGACCGAGGGGACTCGGCGCTTAGTGGAGCACGCCCGCGTCTTTCAGCGCGGTGCGTACGGGTTCGTGGCAGGCGGCCGACAGCGGCGCGAGCGGCAGGCGCAAGCCGGCCGGCATCATGCCCATTTCGGCCAGCGCCCATTTGACGGGCACCGGGTTCGGCTCGATGAACAGCTTCGAATGCAGCGGCAGCACGGCGTTGTTGAGCTCGATGGCGCGGGCGATCTCGCCGGCCATCGCGGCCTTGCACATCTGGGCCATCTGGCGCGGCGCCACATTGGCGGTGACGGAAATATTGCCGGCGCCGCCGCACAGCATCAGGGCCATGGCGGTGGCGTCGTCACCGGAGTAGACGCCGAAGGTCTTGGGCACCAGCGCCAGCAGCTCGATGCCGCGCGCGATATTGCCCGTCGCATCCTTGACGCCAATGATGTTCTTGATCTGGGTCAGGCGCACGATGGTCTCGTTGGACATGTCGGCCACCGTGCGGCCGGGCACGTTGTAGAGGATGATCGGCAGGTCGACCGCTTCGGCGATGGCCTTGAAGTGCAAATACATGCCTTCCTGGGTCGGGCGGTTGTAGTAAGGCACCACCAGCAGGGCCGCATCGGCGCCCACGTCCTTGGCGCATTCGGTCAGCTTGATCGCTTCGGCCGTCGAATTGCCGCCGGTGCCGGCGATGATCGGGATGCGCTTCTTGGTGTGCTCGACGGCGAACTTGATCAGCTCGCAATGCTCTTCAACGGAAACGGTGGCCGATTCGCCCGTGGTGCCAACGATGACGATGCCATCCGTGCCTTCGGCGATATGCCAGTCGATCAGCTTGGCCAGGCCTGGATAGTCCAGGCTTCCGTCCGCGTGCATCGGGGTCACGATCGCTACAATGCTGCCCTTAATCATATGAAATCTACTGTGCTGGTCAATAAAAGCCTGATTGTAGCGGATTGCCCGCCCCCTTGGTTCATTCTTGTCTAGATTCGGCGCTCAAATGGGCGCCGAGCGGCGCGAATCCGGGCCCGCAGGCACACAGGCGCTGGACCAGCGCCGGCTTTGTAAAACTTGTAACACCATGTTCGTAGGCGATGACGCGCAGGCCGGAATTACTTGAGTACGCAAGTAATTCGCCATCAGCGAGCAAAAAGGCCGGATTGGACGGCTTTCCGAACACTTCATTGCCGATCGCGAAAGTCTCGTAGATCAGCACGCCGCCCGGCGCCAGGCTGGCCAGCAATTTCGCCATTAAAGGACGATGCAGGTAGTTGGTGACGACGATGCCGGAGAAGCGCTCAGATTCGAAAGGCCAGTTTAAAGGCTCGGTCTCGAGGTCATGCTGCAGCGTGGTGACGCCGGGACCGGCCGCGGCGGCCAGGGCCTGCGCATCGCGATCGAGCGCCAGCACCGGGTGGCCCAGGCTGGCGAGCAGGCGCGCGTGGCGCCCGCTGCCGCAGGCCAGGTCGAGTACTTCGCCGGCGGGAATCAAGCCGGCAAAGCGCGCCACCCACGGGGACGGCTGGTCCATCAAGAGTAAGCCAGGCCCATCGCTTCGCGCACGTCGCGCATGGTTTCCTGGGCCAGCTTGCGGGCCGTGTCGCAGCCGTCGGCAACGATGGCGCGCACCAGGGACGGGTCGTCCAGGTACTGCTGGGCGCGCTCGTGCATCGGCTCCTGCTCTTTCAGCACCGCTTCAATCACCGGCTGCTTGCATTCGAGGCAGCCGATACCGGCCGAGGTGCAGCCCTTGACGACCCATTCGCGGGTAGGCAAGTCCGAATAGACTTCGTGCAGCTGGAACACCGGGCACTTCTTCGGGTCGCCCACGTCGGTGCGGCGCACGCGCGCCGGGTCGGTGGGCATGGTGCGGATCTTCTTGGTGACCGACTCCTTGTCTTCGCGCAGCG
Organism: Pseudomonadota bacterium; assembly: GCA_040390345.1. Classification (GTDB taxonomy): domain Bacteria; phylum Pseudomonadota; class Gammaproteobacteria; order Burkholderiales; family Burkholderiaceae_D; genus Telluria_A. The sequence continues at coordinate 3,186 of JAZJYP010000243.1, forward strand.
AGATCGCATTGCCGTAGCTCTTGCTCATCTTGCGGCCATCGAGGCCGGGCAGGCGCGAATCGGCCGTCAGGCGCGCCTGCGGCTCGACCAGGATCAGCTTGCGGCTGCCTTCGAGGTAGCCGAACAGGCGTTCGCGGTCGATCATCGACAAGCTCTGGGCGTCGTCGAGCATGGCGCGCGCCTGCATCAGGGCCTCGTCCTTGCCGTCTTGCTGGTACTGGATGCGCAATTCCGTGTACAGCTTGGCGCGTTTGCTGCCGAGCTTCTTGACCGCCTCCATCGCCTTCTCTTCGAATCCCTTTTCCTTGCCGTACATGTGATTGAAGCGGCGCGCGATCTCGCGCATCATTTCAATGTGCGGCACCTGGTCGTCGCCCACCGGCACCTGGCTGGCGCGGTAGATCAGCACGTCGGCCGCCTGCAGCAGCGGGTAGCCGAGGAAGCCGTAGGTGGCCAGGTCCTTGTTGGACAGGTTGTCGATCTGGTCCTTGTAGGTGGGCACGCGCTCGAGCCAGCCCAGCGGCGTGGCCATCGACAGCAGCAGGTGCAGTTCGGCATGCTCGGGCACGCGCGACTGGATGAACAGGGTCGACTGCGAAGGATCGACGCCGGCGGCGAGCCAGTCGATGACCATGTCCCAGGTGCTGCGCTCGATGATGGTCGGATCATCGTAATGGGTGGTCAAGGCGTGCCAGTCGGCGACGAAGAACAGGCAAGGCAGTTCGGACTGCATCTTGATCCAGTTTTTCAGGGCACCGTGGTAGTGGCCAAGGTGCATGGTGCCGGTCGGGCGCATGCCGGAAACAACGCGGTCGGGATACATAGTCGATCAGTTCACAAGTAAGGATAAAGGAGAGGCCAGCACGGAGAGCACGAACTCGGTCGCGATCATCAGGGGCACGACCCAGAAAGTCAGGATCTTGAAGTATATCAAGGCCAGCACGATGTAAAAACCATAAGGCTCGATCTGCGCGAATTTATAGGCATAGCGCATCGGCAGCATGCTGGTGAGGATGCGGCCCCCGTCCAAGGGCGGGATCGGCACCAGGTTAAAGGCGAACATCAAGAGGTTCGACAGCACGCCGGCGTCGGCCACCTTGTGCGGGAAGGCTTCTTCCACCCCGGCCGCGCGCAGCACCAGGCCCAGGATCATCCAGCCAAAGGCCATGACGAAATTGGCCGCCGGGCCGGCCAGGGCCACCCAGGCCATCTGCTTTTTGGGGTTGCGCAGCTGGCTGAAGTCGATCGGCACCGGCTTGGCGTAGCCGAACAGGAAGCTGCCGCCCGTGGCGATATACAGCAGCACCGGAATGACGATGGTGCCGAAAGGGTCGATATGCTTGGCCGGGTTAAGGCTCATCCGGCCTTGCAGGTAGGCCGTCGAATCGCCGAAATACTTGGCGGCGTAAGCGTGGGCGGCTTCGTGGAGGGTGATGGCAAACAGGACCGGCAGTGCATACACTGCAATGGTTTGGATGATTTCGTTCATGGACGCGATTCTAGCAGGTCAGCCTAGAGGCCGAACGCTGCGGCGTCGCCCCGGCCCTGGCGCAGCAGTACCGGCTCGTCGCTGGTGAGGTCGATCACCGTGGTCGGCTCCATGCTGCAGGGGCCGCCGTCGATGACCAGGTCGATCTGCTTGCCCAGCCGGGCACAGATCTCGTCGGCGTCGTTGAGCATGTCGCCGTCGATGATCAGGGTGGTGCCCAGCAGCGGCTGGCCCAGCTCGGCCAGCAAGGCGTGGGCAACGTTATTTTCCGGCACGCGCAAGCCGATGGTCTTGCGCGAGGGATGCGACAGGCGGCGCGGCACGCTGCGCGTCGCTTCCAGGATCACCGTGTAGGGGCCCGGCGTGGCGGCCTTGAGCATGCGGAACTGGCGGTTGTCCACGCGCGCATATTCGGCGATCTCGGACAGGTCGCGGCATAGCAAGGTCAGGTGGTGCTTTTCGTCGATGCCACGGATGCGGCGCAGCTTTTCCACCGCGTTCTTGTCGTCCAGATGGCAGACCAGGGCATAGCAGGAATCGGTCGGCAGCGCGACGATGCCGCCGCCGTGCACGATCTGCGCCGCCTGCTTGACCAGGCGCGCCTGCGGGTTGTCCGGGTGGATTTGAAAAAACTGGCTCATCGGGCAGACGCGTGGGCCCGCGGGCCCACCCTACGGCTGGTGGTCGGGTGGGCACATGTGCCCACGCGGAGAACGGCGCCGCTCATCGTGCGTTCTGGAGCGCGGCGATGCGCTCTTCCATCGGCGGGTGGGTCGAGAACAGCGCGCTCCAGCCACCATGGCCGGCCGAAATGCCGGAGGCGGCCATTGACTGCGGCAATTCGCCCGGCTGCAAGCCGCCCAGGCGCGCCAGCGCATGCTGCATCGGCACCGGGCTGCCCAGCAGCTTGGCCGAGCCGGCGTCGGCGCGGAATTCGCGCTGGCGTGAGAACCAGGCCACGATCAGCGAGGCGGCAATGCCGAACAGGATCTCGCAGATGAACACGGTGATCGTGTAGCCGATGCCGGGACCGCGCTCGCGGTCGTCATCGCCCTTGAGCAGGACCTTGTCGACGAAAAAGCCCACCACGCGCGCGAGGAACACGACGAAGGTGTTCACCACGCCCTGGATCAGCGTCATCGTCACCATGTCGCCATTGGCAACGTGGGCGATCTCATGGCCGAGCACGGCTTCGACCTCGTCGCGGTTCATCCCGGCCAAAAGGCCCGTGGAGACGGCCACCAGGGCGGAATTTTTGAAAGCACCCGTGGCGAAGGCGTTCGGTTCGCCATCGTAGACCGCCACTTCCGGCATGGCGATGCCGGCCCGCTCGGACAAGGTGCGCACGGTCGAGAGCAGCCATTGTTCGGTGCCGTTTTGCGGCGCTTCGATCACGCGCGCGCCGGTCGACCACTTGGCCATCGGTTTGCTGATCAGGAGCGAGAAGATCGCGCCGGTAAAGCCGACCACCAGGGAAAACGCCAGCAAGGACCCGACATTGATGCCCTGGGCCGTCACGCCGCGGCCGATGCCGAGCACCGACAGCACGATGGACAGGACCAGCATCACGGCCAGGTTGGTGGCGATGAACAAGATAATGCGTTTCATGAAGACGCCTCCCGGCGCAAGAATAAATGACAGGTCGCTAAGATAAGGCCGAGTGGCCGAAAATTCAAGTCTGAGGTAGGGTGGGCACACGTGCCCACGCGTTCAAAACCAGTCATGCCAGACCGGCGTGAGATTGCCCGGCAACGGCGGCAAGGCCGCGAAATCGACGCGCGACTCGCCCGGCGCGTGGAAATCGGTGCCGCGCGAGGCCAGGAAACCGTAGCGGCGCGCATGTTCGGCATAGATCGCGTACTGGTCCGGCGTGTGGCTGCCAGTGACGACTTCGATGGCCGTGCCGCCCAGGTCCTTGAACTGGTCGAACAGCACGCCTTCGGCGGTGCCGTTGAATTTGTAGCGGCCCGGGTGGGCGATGACGGCCACGCCGCCGGCCGTGCGGATCCAGGCGACGGCCTGCTCGAGCGAAGCCCAGCGGTGCGGCACATAGCCCGGTTTGCCTTCGACCAGGTATTTACGGAACACTTCCGGGATGTTCGCGCAGGCGCCGCACTCGACCAGGTAGCGCGCGAAATGGGTGCGCGACATCAGGTCCGGGTTGCCGACGAATTTGAGCGCGCCTTCGTAGGCGCCGGGGATGCCGACAGCGGCCAAGCCGGCAGCCATTTCGCGCCCGCGCGCGTCGCGCCCGCCGCGGGTGGCGGCCAGGCCGTTGATCAGGGTGGGATTGGTTTCGTCGA
>JAZJYP010000244.1:0-28115 GCA_040390345.1 Pseudomonadota bacterium
GCGAGAGCGAAGCGCGTTCGCTGGATTTGAATGCGCGTTGGGAGACATTGACGCCATGCCCACCACGATAGGCAGCGGACGGCGGAATTTGGCGGCCAGCAGGAAGGCCAGCAACTGGGTTTTATCGCCGATTTCGGCGAGGGCGACGATGCCCATCGAGACAAGGAAGGCTTCCATGATGGTGGCGCAAGGGGAGACGGCGCATCATAACAGGCGCGATCCTTGAGTACTCAAGTATCTGGTGCTATCCTCCTCGCATGAAACCCACCTTGCTCCTGCTGGCCGTCTGCGCCGCCCCCGCTTATGCCCTCGATCCCCTCAGCTTCGCCCGCTACGACCAGGTCACGACCAAGGATATCGCGCTCGAGCTGAAGGCCGACTTTGCGCACAAGACCCTGTCGGGCAGCGCCGAGTTGACGCTCCATTGGATCGACAAGGCGGCCCGCACACTCGAGCTCGACACGCGCGACCTCGCCATCGACAGCGTGCGCGCTCAGGACGCCAAGGGCGCCTGGGTCAGCGCCAGGTACATCGTCGACAAGGCCGACGCCGAGAAGGGCAGCGCCCTGCACATCGCCCTGCCGGGCCAGCCGGCCAAGGTGCGCATCAGCTACCACACGGCGCCGGCGGCCGTCGCCTTGCAATGGCTGGCGCCGGCGCAGACGCTGTCGGGCAAGCACGCCTTCATGTTCAGCAAATCGTCGAAGATCAACGCGCGCAGCTGGGTGCCGCTGCAGGACACGCCCGCCGTGCGCTTCACCTACAGCGCCCACATCGACGCCCCCGACGGCTTGCGCGTCGTGATGAGCGCAGCCAATCCCGCCCGTCCCGCCGCCCGCGGCCGCTGGGACTTCACGATGCCCCAGCCGATTCCCTCCTACCTGCTGGCCATTGCCATTGGCGAGCTCGAGGTGCGCCAGCTCGGTCCGCGCACCGCCGTCTACGCCGAACCGCAGCGCATCACTGCGGCGCAGTATGAATTTGCCGACACCGAAAAGATGGTCAAGGCCGCCGAATCGCTGTACGGCCCCTATCGCTGGGGGCGTTACGACATGCTGGTGCTGCCGCCGTCCTTCCCCATCGGCGGCATGGAAAATCCGCGCCTGACCTTCCTCACGCCGACCATGATCGCCGGCGACCGCAGCCTGGTCGACCTGGTCGCCCACGAGCTGGCGCACAGCTGGTCCGGCAACCTCGTCACCAACGCCACCTGGAAGCACTTCTGGCTCAACGAAGGCGTGACGACCTACGTCACGACGCGCATCCTCGAAACGCTGTACGGCGAAGAAGTGGCGACCATGAACCTGCAGCTCGAGCAGGAAGAAGCGATGACCTCGCTGGCCGCCATCAAGCCCGAAAAGCAAGGCCTGGTGCCGCGCGACGACGACACGAGCGCGGCCAGCTACACCGACGACGGCCTGGTCTACCCGAAAGGCGCCTGGTTCCTGCGCACGCTCGAGCAGCGCGCCGGGCGCGCCGTGTTCGATCCCTTCCTGCGCGCCTGGTTCGACCAGCACGCCTTCCAGAGTGCCACCACCGAGCAGTTCCTCGACTACCTGAAGACCGAGCTGCTGGCCAAGCACCCCAAGGTGATGAGCGAGGCCGAGCTCGACGAATGGATGTACGGTCCCGGCATTCCCGCCAGCGCCGTGCACGCCAGTTCCGAGCGCCTGGCCCGGCTCGACGCCACGCGCGCCGCGTGGCTCAAAGGCAGCCTCACGACTGCCCAACTCGACACGAAGGGGTGGACGGCGCTCGAATGGATGAAGTTCCTCAACGACATCGACGAAAAAGCCGACGTCAACAAGCTGAAAGAGCTCGATGGCGCCTTCCACCTCTCGCATTCGGGCAACAAGGAAATCGCCTTCCGCTATATGCGCGCGGCGATCAAAGCTGGCAACACGACGATCCGCCCCCAGCTCGAACAATTCCTGCTGAGTGTCGGCCGCCAGAAATTCGTCGTCCCGCTCTACACGGCGCTACTGAAGAGTTCCACCGACAAGGACTGGGCCAAAGCCGTCTACGCCCGCGCCCACGAGCGCTACCACCCCGTCACCCAAAAAGCCGTCGACAAGCTCATGTAAAAACAACCGGGGTCAGACCACGATTCCGAAGCAATAAGTCTGCATTTCATTGCGTCACATAGCCGGCCTCGCGCTGGCTGCGCACAGCGAGGACGAAGACGGTATCGATTTCGTCGGCATAGTGGTACAGGGCCACATAGCCGCGTGCCTTGCGTCCAATGACAAGTTCGCGCTTGCCATTCGCCACGGGCCTGCCAATCAAGGGATTGGACGCCAGGACGTCGATCGCTTGAACGATTTCCATGACGCGATCCGCAGCACGGTCAATAGGATGTTCGAGCAGATAATTCAGGATGCGGTCAAAGTCATCGGTAATCTCAGGGGCGAGTTCAACCCTTGCCATTTCAGGCCCGCTTCTTTTTCGCCTGCGGGCTGGACAGCTGCTTGCCGGCGACACGTCCTGCCAGGTAGTGGCGCATTTCGGACCAGGGGATGGTCTTCCCGGAGGCGGCGAGACGGGCAAATCGCGCATCAGCCTCGGCATCGAATTCGGCGCGCTGTTCTTCAATGGCCGTCTTTTCGGCGATCGCTTCAAGAATGAAGCTATGCGTCGTCTTGCCGGCGCGTTGCGCTGCCTTGGCAATGCGCTCTTTCAGTTCATCAGGCAATCGTATCGTCGTTGTCGACATGATGAGTTCCTCCTACATACTCAAATGTAGCACAAGTGTGCTATCGCGAAGCTCAATGCGAAAGAGGAAGCATGATGGTGTTCCAGCTCCCGTCGGCGCGTACAGCGTTGTAGGAGGTGCGCGCCCGCGCCACGATGTCGTCTGGTGTGTTCTTGCTGAACGCCATCCACAACGACATTTTCATCTCCTTGACGACATAGCTGGTTTCGAGCTTGTCACACATGGCCTTGTCGCGCAGGCAGAGCATGTCGAGGGCGCGCTTGCTGCGCAGGACCAGGTCCAGGCGGCCGGCCACCAGCTTCTTGAAGTTGATGTCGTTATTGGCCGTGATATCGAGCTGGCCGAGCGAAAAATCGCGCTTGGCCAGGAATTCGTGGGTGATGTCCTTGTTGATGACGCCAATCGAATATTTGCGCGCATCGTCGAGCGACTTGATGACGATGTCGGTACGCGACTTCAGTTTGATGAAGCGAAATTCGGCCGGATAGACTTCGCCGACCCATTTGAATTGCTGCTCGCGGTCGTCGTTGCGCGCGATCGAGAAAATCAGGACGTTCGGTTCGATCTGGGCCATCGCATAGGCCCGCGGCCACGGGTAAAGGCGCACTTCGAAGGGCAGGTCGGCGCGGCGCAGCGTTTCGCGCACCAGGTCGGCGGCCGGCCCGACGATCGTGCCATGGCTGGTGTACTGCAGCGGCATGCTTTCCTCGGAAACCGCCAGCACCTGCTGTGCCATGGCCTGGCCGCCGGCAACAAGCAGGGCCAGGGCCGCAAGCCTGAGGACATCAACGATCATGGCGCCTCCTCCACCGGGGTCAGACCCCGATTCGTTTGAAACTACTTGCCATTCCAGACCTCGAGCATGTCGGCCGACGCCTGCGCGCGGATGCCGTTGTCGGTCAGGACCGATTCGGTCGCGGCCAGCATGTCCTTGCGTGGCAGCACGATGGTCTCGCCGGTGCGCTGGTCGAAGCGGATCACCACCAGCTCATCTTTCAAGTCGCGCAGCACCTGCACCAGGTGGCGCAGGCTCTTGATGTGCACATTGTTGATCGACTCGACCACCGAGCCGAAACGGCTGCTGTAGCCCGTCACCAGCTTGTGCGGGAAAAACGGCGAGGCGATCACCACCAGCTCTTCGTGCTGCGCATCGGGATGGTCGCCGCGCCGCGTCATCAAGGGGCTGGCGTTATAGGCGTAGCCGACCATGGCGGCGACGTTGGCGTTCAGGAAGGACGTGTATTCCACCGTCGCGCGCGAGAACACGATCGGGCCGTAAATGAAGTAGGACGGATAGGCCCCATGCAGGTCGGAGATCAGGAGCGGATAGTCCTTCGTCACCGGCACTTCCACCTGCAGCGTCTTGCCCGCACGCACCACCGTCAGCGGCACCGTGCCGTTCTTGGCCAATTGCTGCACCCGGTACTGGAAGCGCACGCGCAAATTCGGCCCCAGCTTGACCATGCCCTGGTTGTCGATGGCCGATTCGCCTATGCGGGTGATGACGTCCCACTCCTTGAGCGGGTAGCTTGCATCGCCCTTGTAGGGCCGGTGCACGATCGCGCCTTCGACCGACTTGTCGAGCTTGAGGTAGTCGCGCAGCACGGGGTTTTCCAGGGTCTGGATCTGGTCGCGCAGCGCGGGCTTGCCGTCGTAGTGGCCGTCGGCCACGTCCTTGAGGAACAGCTCGATCTCTTCGTTCGGAATCACATAGCCGATGTTTTGCGCATTGGTCGCGCCGGCAAAGGCCAGGCCAACCATCTTGTCGCCGGCAATCGCCGGGCCGCCGCTGTTGCCCGGATTGATGGCCGCGTCGATCTGGATCCGCAAGCCGGAATTGGAGAAACCATACGGCACGAACTCGATGCGCGAGACGATGCCCTTGGTGATCGACAGGGACGTGCCGCCCGTCGGATAGCCGTAGGCGAAGACCGCGTCGCGCACGTCCGGCAAGGTGTTGGCGCGCGCCACCGGCGAGTGGGTGTCGAAGAACGATTCGTCGTCCAGCTTCAGGATGGCCAGGTCGGTGCCGGGCGCGATGGCCAGCACGGTGGCGCTGACCTTGTCGCCGGCCTGGCTGGCCTGGATCTGCACCTGGCTGGCGTATTCCACCACGTGCGCATTGGTGAGGATGCGCTTGCCGTCGATGACCACGCCCGAGCCGGTGATCTCGCTCGGCGCGGCCTTGCTCCAGGGTTTGTAGGGATCGGGGCGGCGCGTCGTCGAAAATACCTTGACCACGGAAGCGTCGAGGTTGGGTGCGCCCGGCACGGCCGTGATGGGCACGATGTCGGCGGCGCCAGCGGGCGCGATGGCGGCCGCCAGGCTGATGGCGGCGATGAAGCGAATCAAGGACATGGGAACTCTTTTCAAAATAGGGCCGTGTTTATTTGGCGTGCTTGTTGGCCGCTTCCTTGACCGAGGCGTCGAACAAATGGGCCGCCTGGCGCGGCGTCACCTTGCCAAACAGGACGTCCTGGATCAGCGGATGCAGCATCTCGATCGTGTCCGCCGGCAGGAAGGCGTAGTAGGGGCTGCCCGTTACCGGTGCGTTGCTCACTTCGTCAATATAGGCGACGATTTGCGGGTCGCTGATCATCTTGCCCGGCGCTTCCTTGAACGGCGAGATATTCTGGCGCTTGTTTTGCTGGATCGTGAAGCCGGCCCCGGAAATGAATTCGAGGAAGCGCAGCGCAGCGGCCTTGTTGCGCGTCTCGCACACGGCCCAGCCGGTTTCGCTGCCGATCACGGGGATGGTGGGGCGGCCGTTGGCATTCCACGGCGGCATGAATACGCCCGCGCGCACGTCCTTGCCCTTCATCAGCACGCCGGAAGCCCAGGTGCCGTGGAAGGCCATCGCCGTCTTGCCTTCGGCGAACAGGCGCATTCCCTCTTCATAGTTCGTGTTCATGTAATTGGCTTGCACGTAGCCGCGGTCGGCCACGACCTTGATGCGCCCGAAAATCTCGGCGATTTCCAGCGTGTCGAGGTTGAGCGAACCATCGGCCAGGCGGCTCTTCCAGTCCGGCGTGGTGGCCACGACGCTATTGGCGAAGCCGAAGCTGAACGGCCCGTTGCCCAGGGTGTTGGGGAAGCCGCCATTCCACATGATGGGCGTGAAACCGGCGCGCTTGAGGCGCTCGCACACGGCGAGGAATTCGTCAAAGGTCGTCGGCAGGGCCTTGATGCCGGCCTTCTCGAACATGTCCTTGTTGTAGTACATCAGCGTCGCGGCGACGCCGCCGGAAATGCCGTAGCGCCGGCCCGTGCGCGTGGTCCAGTCGGCGCGCAGGCTGTCGACCATATTGTTCCAGGCGTGGGTATTGCCCACGTCGGCCAGCAAGCCCTGGGCCGCCATTTCGGCCGTGAAGGGGTTGGGATTGACGGACATGATGTCCGGCAGGTCCTGGGAAGCGACGCGCGGCTTGATGTTCTGTTCGACCGAATTGCCCGTCATGAATTGCAGGTCGACCCGGACGTCCGGGTTCTGCTGCATGAAGGCGGCCGCGATCTGGCGCATCTCTTCCTGCCATTCCGGCGCCCAGACGAAGGCGCTGATCGTCGTTTGTGCGTTCGCACCCGGCCCCGCGGGTTTGCAGGAGGCCAGGGCGGCAAAGCACACCAGCAAGGCCAGTGTGCGCAAGCGTGAAAGCGGTGACATCATCAGGCCTGGCTGTCCTTCGCGCCGAGGAAGCGGTAGATGGCCGCACCAAGCAGGGCGCCGATGATCGGCGCGCACCAGAACAGCCACAGCTGGCCGGTGGCCCAGTCGCCCACATACAGCGCCACACCGGTCGAACGGGCCGGATTCACCGAGGTATTGGTCACGGGGATGCTGATCAGGTGGATCAACGTCAGCGCCAGGCCGATCGGCAGGGGCGCAAAGCCGCTTGGGGCGCGCGCGTCGGTGGCGCCGAGGATCACGACGAGGAACATGGCCGTCATCACCACTTCGGTGACCAGGCAGGCAAACAGCGAGTAATGGCCCGGCGAATGCTCGCCATAGCCGTTCGAGGCCATGCCGTTGGCCAGGCTGAAATCGGCCTTGCCGCTGGCGATCAGGTACAGCACGCCGCCGGCGGCGATCCCGCCCAGCACCTGGGCGACGATATAGGGCAGCAGTTTGTTGGCGGGGAAGCGTCCGCCCGCCCACAGGCCGATGGAGACGGCCGGATTGAGGTGGCAGCCGGAGATGTGGCCGATGGCATAGGCCATTGTCAATACGGTCAGGCCGAAGGCCAGCGACACGCCCAGCAGGCCGATGCCCACGCCCGGGAAGGCCGCCGCCAGCACGGCGCTGCCGCAACCGCCCAGCACCAGCCAGAAAGTACCAAGGAACTCCGCTCCGTATTGTTTCATTGTCGACCTTTGAAAAAACGATGGAGCGGCCAGCTTACCTCATTGTCTATGGTTTGACGAACTTCAGCGTCATCCGGTCGCTTTCGCCGATGGCCGCGTACTTGGCACGGTCTTCGTCCTTGTTGGCGAAGGTTGGCGGCAGTGCCCACACGCCGTTCTTGTGGTCGGCCGTGTCTTTCGGGTTGGCGTTCACTTCCGATTTGGCCGCCAGCTTGAAGCCGGCCGCTTCCACCATCTTGATGACCGCCGCTTCGTGCAGGTAGCCGGTCGACGCTGTCGGGTCCTGCACCTTCGAGGCCGGCAGGCGATGGTCGACCACGCCGAACACACCGCCCGGCTTGAGCACGTCGTAGACGCTCTTGAACGTGGCCAGCTTCTGCGCCTCGGACAGGTCCATCCAATTGTGCACGTTGCGGAAGGTGAGCACCATGTCCACGCTGCCGTTTGCTGCGATATCGACTTGTTTGCCCGGTTCGAACACGCCGATCTGCACCTTGTCGAACACGGCCGGATTGGAGTCGAGCTTTTTACGGAACATCATGGCGTAGCGGTTCTTCGGAATGATCGTGTCGCCGGCGCCAATCAGTTTGCCGTGATCGCGCAGGTAGGGCGCCAGCACCTCGGTGTACCAGCCGCCTTCGGGCACCAGTTCCACCACCGTCATGGTCGGCGTGATGCCGAAGAAGGACAGCGTTTCGTAAGGGTGGCGCGCAACGTCGCGTGCGGCATTGGCGGCGCTGCGGTGGCTGCCGGCGATGGCCGTTTTCAAGGCGTCGTCGGCGTGCACTGCGGTGCTGGCGCAGCAGGCCAGCAAGGCGGCCAGGATCAGTCGTTTCATGTATGTATGTCTCCGGGAAAGCGCGCCCGCAACGGCGGGCGCTACAGCGCGCGATCATGGGCCAGGCGCGCCGTCCGGTCAAGCGGAAAAGACATATGCACAAACTGTCCGAAACGTGCCCCGGACACTGTCCCGGACAGGCCGGACACTGTGGTGCGGACATTGCCGATTTATAAAATCAATTACTTAGCTTCTGGCACAAACTTTGCGTATTCATTTCCCCGTTTTGCTGTTAATGTTTGCACCAGTTTTTCGCTTCAAAATAGAGCGGTCGCGAGCCGCTGTCCTGCGTGAGTATTAGGAGATACTATGGAACGACGTGCTTTTCTCAACATCAGTGGATTAGCCTTGGGGACCATGCTGGTGCCCGTATTCGGACGCGCCATCGCGGCTGAAGAACTGCTCAATCCCATGGCAGTAGCTTTCAAGAAGACCCTGGCCGACACGGCCCTCTCGGCCGCCACCGGCGCCGGCGCGAGCTACTGCGATGTGCGCATCGGCCGCTACCTGAACCAGTTCATCACCACGCGCGACCTGAACGTCGAAAATGTCGTCAATACCGAATCGGCCGGTGTCGGCGTGCGCGTGATCTGCAACGGCGCATATGGCTTCGCCGCCACCAGCGACATGTCACCGGACTCGGTGGCCGCTTGTGCCCGCCAGGCGGTGGCGATTGCCAAGGCCAATGCCAAGCTGCAGGCCGAGCCGGTGCGCCTGGCCCCGGTCAAGGGCGTGGGCGAAGTGGCCTGGGCGACGCCGATGAAAAAAGACTGGCGCTCCGTGCCGATCAAGGAAAAGGCCGAGCTGCTCATCGCCGCCAACAAGGCCGGCCTCGACGCTGGCGCCAGCTTCATGTCGGCCACCCTGTTCCAGGTCAACCAGCAAAAATATTTCGCCTCCACCGACGGCTCCTACATCGACCAGGACGTGCACCGCCTGTGGGCGCCGATCTCGGCCACCGCAGTCGACAAGGCCAGCAACAAATTCCGCTCGCGCGCCGGCCTGTCCTCGCCCGTCGGCATGGGCTACGAATACCTCGACGGACGCGCCGCCGACAAGGTGCAGGCCGCAGGCGGCGTCGCCACCCTGTACAAGGATTCCTACGACCTGATCGAGGATGCGCGCGCGGCCGGTCGCCAGGCCAAGGAGAAGCTGACGGCCAAATCGGTCACGCCGGGCAAGTACGACCTGGTACTCAGCCCGGAACACATGTGGCTGACGATCCACGAGTCGGTAGGCCACCCGACCGAACTCGATCGCGTGATGGGCTACGAAGCGAACTACGCCGGCACCAGCTTCGCCACGCTCGACAAATGGCAATCGAAGAAATTCAAGTATGGCTCCGAGCGCGTCAACATCATCGCCGACAAGGTCACCCCAGGTTCGCTGGGCGCGGTCGGTTTCGACGACGAAGGCGTCAAGTGCAAGCGCTGGGACATCATCAAGGACGGCATCCTGGTCAACTACCAGGCCACGCGCGACCAGGCCCACATCATCGGCGAAAAAGAATCGCATGGCTGCTCGTATGCCGACAGCTGGTCCAGCGTGCAGTTCCAGCGCATGCCCAACATCTCGCTCTCGGCCGGCAAGAAGAAGCAGACGCCGGACGAAATGGTCCACGACGTCAAGAAGGGCATCTACATCGTCGGCGCCGGTTCCTTCTCGATCGACCAGCAGCGCTACAACTTCCAGTTCGGCGGCCAGCAGTTCTACGAAATCAACAACGGCAAGATCGGCGCCCAGCTCGAAGACGTCGCCTACCAGTCCAACACCCAGGAATTCTGGAACGCCTGCGTCGGCATCTGCGACGAGCGCGACTGGCGCATGGGTGGTTCCTTCTTCGACGGCAAAGGCCAGCCTGGCCAGATCAGCGTCGTTTCGCATGGCTCGTCGACTGCCCGCTTCAACGGCATCAACGTCATCAACACTGCCCGCAAAATCGGCTAAGGCGCACAGGATCCCTTATGAAAATTTTGAGTCAAGAAGAAACCCGTCGCATCACCGACCGCGTGATGTCCTTCACCAAGGCGGACGAATGCTCCGTCCTGATCCAGGGCAACCGCACCGGCAATATCCGCTATGCGCGCAATAACGTCTCCACGGCGGGCCTGGTCGAAGACACCCAGTTGACCGTGCAGGTCGCTTACGGCAAGAAGCAGGGCACCGCGCAGATCAACGAGTTCGACGACAAGTCGCTCGAAAAAGTGGTGCGCCGCGCCGAAGACCTGGCCCGCCTGGCGCCGGAAAATCCGGAGTTCATGCCGGCCGTGGCCAAGCAGGACTTCAAGGCGTCCGGCACCTACAGCGACAAGACCGCCGCCATCGATCCGGAGTTCCGCGCCCAGACGGCGGCTTACAGCATCGAAGCGAGCAAGAAGAACAAGCTGGTGTGCGCCGGTTTCTTCACCGACAGCACCCAGTTTGAAACCATCGCCAATTCGAACGGCGTGTTTGGGCACCAGATGTCGACGGGCCTGGACTTCACCTGCACCGTGCGCACCGAAGATGGCCGCGGTTCGGGCTGGGCCAAGCGTTCGGCCACCGATGTGGCACGCTTCGACGCGCGCGAAGCGTCCGACGTGGCGATCGAGAAGGCCCTGCGTTCGGTCGACGCCAAGGCACTCGAACCTGGCCGCTACACCGTCATCCTGGAGCCGGCGGCGACGTCCGACCTGCTCGCCTTCATGCTGGGCGGCTTCGATGCACGCCAGGCCGATGAAGGGCGCAGCTTCCTGTCCAAGAAGGGCGGCGGCAATCGCCTGGGCGAAAAGCTCTACGACCAGCAGGTCAACGTGTGGGCCGACCCCTGGGACAAGGACGTGGCAGTGCTCCCGTGGGATAACAACACCGGCCTGGCGCGCGAGCGCACCAGCATCATCAAGGACGGCCGCGTCAATGCGCTCGAATACTCGCTGTTCTGGGCCAAGAAGCAAGGCGTGCGCCCGATCGGGGCTTACGGCAATATCATCATGGCAGGTACCGACAAGTCCACTGCGGAACTGATCGCCAATACCAAGAAGGGCGTGCTGGTCACGCGCACCTGGTACATCCGCATGGTCGATCCACAATCGGTGCTGCTGACGGGCCTCACGCGCGACGGCACTTTCTACATCGAGAACGGCAAGATCAAGCATCCGATCAAGAACTTCCGTTTCAACGAGAGCCCGGTGACGATGTTGAACAATATCGAAGAAATTGGCAAGCCGGTCGTCATTGCCGGCTCCGAATCGCAATATTCGATGCTGATCCCGGCGATGAAGGTACGTGACTTCAACTTCACGTCCCTGTCCGACGCGGTGTAAGGAAACGACGCGTGGGCCCGCGGGCCGCATACGGTAGGGTGGGCGCATGCGCCCACGCGTCACGCAATTGGAGCAAATCGTGGAACGACGTACCTTCTTGAAAATGGGCGGAGGCGCAGCCGGTGCCCTGCTGGTCCCGGTGTTTGGCAACGCCATCGCCGCCGAAGCGCTGATGAACCCTGTGTCCATCGCCTTCAAAAAATCCCTGGCCGACACCGCGCTGAACGCCGCCACCAAGGCCGGCGCCAGTTACTGCGACGTGCGCATTGGCCGCTACCTGAACCAGTTCATCACCACGCGCGACCTGAACGTCGAAAACATCGTCAATACCGAATCATCCGGCGTCGGCGTGCGCGTGATCGCCAACGGTGCCTACGGCTTCGCCTCCACCAACGACATGACACCCGATGGCATCGCCGGCGCCGCGCGCCAGGCCGTAGCCATCGCCAAGGCCAACGCCAAGCTGCAGTCCGAGCCGATCCAGCTGGCCCCCGTCAAGGGCGTGGGCGAGGTGGCATGGGCCACCCCGATCAAGCGCGACTGGCGCACAGTCCCGATCAAGGAAAAGACCGAGATGCTCATCGCCGCCAACAAGGCCGGCATGGACGCGGGCGCGAGCTTCATGTCGTCGAACCTGTTCCAGGTCAATCAGCAGAAGTATTTCGCCTCCACCGATGGCTCCTACATCGACCAGGACGTGCACCGCCTGTGGGCGCCGATGACGGCCACCGCCGTCGACAAGGCCACCAACAAGTTCCGCACGCGCGATGGCCTCGGTGCCCCGGTCGGCATGGGCTACGAATATTTCGACGCCCGCCCCGAACACAAGATTGCCGCCGCCGGTGGCGTCGCCACGCTCTACACCAAGTCTTATGACGTAGTGGCCGAGGCCCGTGCCTGCGCCCGCGACGCGCGCGCCAAGCTCACGGCCAAGTCGGTCGAGCCGGGCAAGTACGATCTCGTGCTGGCACCGGAAAACCTGTTCCTGACCATCCACGAATCGGTCGGCCACCCGACGGAGCTGGACCGCGTGCTCGGCTACGAAGCCAACTACGCCGGCACCAGCTTCTGCACGCTCGACAAGTGGGAATCGAAGAAGTTCAAGTTTGGTTCCGACATGGTCAACTTCATCGCCGACAAGAACACGCCCGGCTCGCTGGGCAATATTGGCTACGACGACGAAGGCGTGCCGGCCAAGCGCTGGGACATCATCAAGAACGGCATCCTGGTCAACTACCAGGCCACGCGCGACCAGGCCCACATCATCGGCGAGAAGGAATCGCACGGCTGCTCGTATGCGGACAGCTGGTCCAGCGTGCAGTTCCAGCGCATGCCCAACGTGTCGCTTGCACCGGGCAAGGAACGACTCACGCCCGACGACATGGTCAAGGACATCAAGAAGGGCATCTACATCATGGGCCGCGGTTCCTACTCGATCGACCAGCAGCGCTACAACTTCCAGTTCGGTGGCCAGCTGTACTTCGAGATCAAGAACGGCAAGATCGTCGGCCCGCTGGAAGACGTGGCCTACCAGTCCAACACCCAGGACTTCTGGAACGCCTGCAGCGCCACCTGCGACGAACGCGACTGGCGCATGAGCGGCTCCTTCTTCGACGGCAAAGGGCAACCGAGCCAGGTCAGCGCCGTCTCGCACGGCTCGGCCACCACACGTTTTAACGGCATCAACGTCATCAACACCGCCCGGAAAATCGGATAGTAGGGTGGGCACACGTGCCCACGCGTCAACATGGAGAGCAAATGAAACAGCTGAACCAGGAAGAGACAAAACGCATTTGCGAGCGCGTCATCGGTTTTTCCAAGGCCGACGAATGCCGCATCGTCATCAACGGCACCCGCACCGGCAATATCCGCTACGCGCGCAATGGCGTGTCGACGGCGGGCCTGAATGAAGACACGACCATGTCCGTCAGCGTCGCCTTCGGCAAGCGCCAGGGCACCGCACAAGTCAATGAGTTCGACGACAAGTCGCTGGAAAAAGCCGTGCGCCGCGCTGAAGACGTGGCGCGCCTGGCACCGGAAAATCCGGAGTTCGTGGCGGCCGTGGGCAAGCAGGACTTCAAGGCGTCGACTACCTTCGCCAAAGAGACCGCCGCCATCGACCCCGACTTCCGCGCCGAAGTGGCGGCCGTGTCGATCAATGCGGCCAAGAAGAACAAGCTGGTCTCGGCCGGTTTTTTTGTCGATAACATGGGCTTCCAGGCGATCGCCAATTCGAACGGCGTGTTCGGCCACCAGGAATTCACCGACCTCGATTTCACCTGCACCATGCGCACCGAAGACGGCCGCGGTTCTGGCTGGGTGACGCGCTCGGCGACCAACGCCAGCCGCTTCGATGCGCGCGAAGCGTCGGAAGTGGCAATCGAAAAGGCGCTGCGTTCGGTCGATGCCAAGGCGCTCGAACCGGGCCGCTACACCGTCATCCTGGAACCGGCCGCGACGTCGGAAATCATCGGCCGCATGTTCAGCGCGTTTGATGCGCGTTCGGCCGACGAAGGCCGCAGCTTCCTGTCCAAGAAGGGCGGCGGCAACCGCCTTGGCGAAAAGCTGTTCGACGAACAGGTCAACGTCTGGTCCGACCCATGGGACAAGGATGTGCCGGTGCGTCCATGGGACAGCAACAGCATGCAGGCGCGCGAACGCGCCCACCTGATCAAGGACGGCAAGATCAATATGCTGCAGTACTCGCGCTACTGGGCGCAGAAGCAGCACGCGCAGTCAGCTGGCCGCCCCGGCAATATGATCATGTCGGGCGGTACCAAGTCGATGGACGAACTGATCGCCTCGACCAAGAAAGGCATCCTCGTCACCCGCACCTGGTATATCCGCATGGTCGATCCGCAGTCGCTGCTGCTCACGGGCTTGACCCGCGACGGCACCTTCTACATCGAGAACGGCAAGATCAAGCATCCGGTCAAGAACTTCCGCTTCAACGAGAGCCCCGTCACGATGCTCAATAACGTCGAAGAGATGGGTCGTCCCTACATCATCGGCGGCGACGAAGTGAACTTCCAGATGGTGATCCCGCCGATGAAGATCCGCGACTTCAACTTCACTTCCCTGTCCGACGCGGTCTAAATGGCGACATATGATTTCTACTTCACACGCCTGATGTATGACTCGGGCGATTGGGACGTGGATATCCGCATGCCCAGCAACGTGCTCAACTCGCTGGTGGAATATACGACCTTGAAGATCGACCCGGTCGAACGGGTCGTTCCGCTGTCCGATCCGAAGATGCTCGAAGCGCCGTTTTGCTACCTGGCCGGGCACAAGCTGGTGCAGTTCTCGCCGGCCGAGCGCAAGAACTTCGAGCGCTATGTGCGCGGCGGCGGTTTCGTGTTCGTCGACGACTGCAACCACGACGTCGACGGCCTGTTCGCCAAGTCCTTCGAGGCCGAACTGGTGAAGATGTTCGGCCCCAAGGCGCTGCACAAGATCCCGAACACGCACCCGATCTATTCGAGCTTTTTCCACTTCGACGGGCCGCCCAACACCGGCGTCGAGTTGAACGGCTGGGGCGACGACCTGGTGCACGATTACCTGAAGGCGGTCGAATTCAATGGCCGCATCCGGCTGCTGTATTCGAACAAGGACTACGGCTGCGAGTGGGACTACGACTTCCGCAACAAGCGCTTCCTGGTCATCGACAATACCCGCTTTGCGGTCAACATCATTCAATATGCTTTAGGAGCCTGACGTGTCGCAACGAGACGCAATCGCGTGGAACGAAATCGAGATCGCCGACCTGACGGCGAAAGTGGGCGCGCTCAAGGCGAGCATGTCGAAGGTCATCATCGGCCAGCACGACGTCATCGAGTCGCTGATCATCTGCCTGCTGGGCGGCGGCCACGCGCTGGTCGAAGGCGTGCCGGGCCTGGGCAAGACGCTGCTGGTCAAGTCACTCGCCCAGGCGACGGACATGGAGTTCCGCCGCGTGCAGTTCACGCCCGACCTGATGCCATCCGATATCGTCGGCACCGAGATCCTGGAAGAAGACACGACGACCAAGCAGCGTGTCTTCCGTTTCCAGCAAGGCCCGGTGTTTACGCAAGTGCTGCTGGCCGACGAGATCAACCGCGCACCGCCGAAGACCCAGTCCGCGCTGTTGGAGGCGATGCAGGAACGCTCTGTCACCTTTGCTGGACACACGCATAAATTGCCGCGCCCCTTCTTCGTGCTGGCGACGCAAAACCCGATCGAGCAGGCCGGTACCTATCCGCTGCCGGAGGCGCAGCTGGACCGCTTCCTGCTGCGCATCGACGTTGGCTATCCGAGCGAGGATGAAGAGATGACGATGGTCTCGGCCACTACCCACGCCGGCCTGGCCGATGCCGAACCGGCCATGGATGTGGCCAGTTTGCTGCGCCTGCAAATGCTGGTGCGCGATATCGAGATTGGCGAACACCTGCTGCGCTACGCCACGCGCCTGGTGCGCGCGACGCGTCCGAAAGAGACCTCGGTCGAAGCCGTGGCCCGCCACGTCGGCTGGGGCGCCGGTCCCCGCGCCGGCCAGGCGCTGGTGCTGGCATCGAAAGCTCGCGCGCTCATGCATGGCCGCCTGGCCGTCACGCGTGAAGACATCGGCGCCATGCTGCTGCCCGTGCTGGCGCACCGCGTGCTGCGCAACTTCGAAGCGGAAGCGGACGGCATCGCCATCGCCGACATCCTGGCCGCCCTGCGCAACGAGATCACCGTCGACTAGTCCAATGCTGGCAACCACGGCGATGATGGCGCAGACCAAGGACCTGGAGCTGGTGATACGCCACGTCCTGGCCGGGCTGGGGCATGGCATACACGCCGGCCGCGAACGGGGCGCCGGCGTGGAATTCTCCGAGTACCGCGCCTATGCGCCGGGCGACGAGTGGCGCCGCGTCGACTGGAAACTGCTGGCCCGCGCCGACCGCTATTTCGTCCGCGAGGCGGAACGCGACAGCCACGTCGCCGTCTGGCTCGTGCTCGACGCCACCGCCTCGATGGCCGAGGCCTCGCACCAGGTCGACGGCGTGAACAAGCTGTGGTTCGCCCGCACGGTGCTCGCCTGCGTGGCCGCCATCGCCCAGCGCCAGGGCGACGCCTTCGGCCTGATCATCCTGCGCGACGAAAAAGTGCAGTTCACGCCTGCTTCGCGTGGCCCGCGCCAGATGCACCGCGTGATGGCGCAGCTCACGCGCGCCACGGCCAGCGGCCAGCTGCCCAGCGCGCAGACCCTGAAAAGCAGCCTGCATTTCGCCCGTTCCCCCAGCCTCATTTTCGCCGCCAGCGACTTCCTCGACTGGCCATCGCCCCTGTCCGAAGCGCTGGTGCGCCTGCGCCACATGCAGCACGACGTGCGCGCGCTGTGCCTGGAAACGCGCGCCGAATGCGAGGCCGATTTCGCCGTCGGCAAGGCCTACCGCGACCCCGAGCAGGCCGAAGGCATTCACCGCTTCACGCCGGAAGTGCAGGCGGCCTACCGCGACAAGCGCAGCGCCCACTTCGAGCAAATGACGCGCGCCTGGCGCCAGAACGATATCGCCGGGTTCACGGCGCAAATTGAACAGCCGCTCGTTGGCGTGCTGCGCAGCTGGCTGCAGAAGGCAGGGCGCACATGATCAGCTTCTGGTGGCTGGCCATGCCGGTCCTGCTGCTGCCGATCTGGTGGCACCGCCAGCGCCGCCAGCGCATGAAGGCCGTGCCGCTGGCGACCGCGCGCTTCCTGCCCGCGGCGGCGCCGCAGCAGCTGCGCGTGTGGGAATGGACCGATCGCATTTTGCTCCTCGTGCGCTGCCTGCTGCTGGCGGCCCTGATCGCCTGGCTGGCCGACTTGGTGCTGCCATGGCGCGGCGACACGGTGCTCGTCACATCGGGGACAGACCCCATTTGGCTGGAAACCCAGGTCGCGCAAGCGAAATTGCAAAACGCCAGCCACATGGTCTTGCCCAAGGAAGGCTTGGGCTGGCTGGCGCAGCACGAGCGCGAATGGCGCGCCGATGCACGCCTGCTGGTGGTGGGCGCCGTACCGATGCCGGCCCTCGTGCCGCAATTGCGCCATGCCGTCGAAGTGCGCTCGAAAGATGCCGTGCCGGACAAGCCGACCCATCATGTTTCCATCAATGGGCCGCGCGCCGCGCAGTGGCAGGCCTTCTTTGCCACCCTCTATGGCAAATACGCCTTCGACGCCACGCCCGGCCGGCAAACGGAATTGATTGTCTGGGACGCCGCACAAGCACCGCCTGCCGCCATGCATGCGCCGCTGTGGTGGATTGGCGCCGCTGCCGCCTTCCCTGCGCTGGCCAAAACACCGAGCATGGACAGCCCGCAGGGCCGCCTGTGGCTGTGGCCTGCCGGCCCGCCCACGGATGCCGCCAGCGCGCGCCAGCTGTACGAAACATGGCAGCGCCTGCACGTTGGCGCGCCTGCCTACACCACACCATCGCAGGTGATTGCCGCCACACCGTTGGCGCCCTTCGTGGCCGGCAGTGGCGCCTTGCGCGACTTCCTCAGCATACTTTTGACGGTGCTCTTTGCGCTGGAACGGATACTGGCCCATGTTCACCGACGCTAACTTCACGCTGCCTGTATGGGACGCGGCACGGCGTCGCCGGATGCCAGTCTGGGTGGCGGCCGTGGTGCCGTGGGTCCTGCTATGGTGCTGGCAGGGACTGGTCTTGTCCGTGCTGTGGGTGGCGTTCGATGCCTGGCGCCTGCGCGTGCGCGTGCGCCGCGAAGCGCTACGCTGGCTAGACGCCGAAATCCCTGCTTTGGAAGACAGCACTGCCTTGCTGGTGCAGGCCGATTCGCCCGTCGCCCAATTGCAGCGTGCGCGCCTGCAACGCAAACTGGCCGCCGCGATGGACGCGGCAACGCTGCGCACGATCGCGCACAAGCGCGTCCGGCCCGGCTACCGTTGGCTGTCCCTTAGCCTTGCGGCTGCCGTGGCGCTAGGCAGCTGGCAATATGCACATGGGGGCGATCCGATCATCGCTGCCGTGCGCGCCAAACTGGCCGAGGAAACCAGCGACATCGTCGTGCGCGTACTGCCCCCGGCCTACACCGGCGCGCCCAGGGTAGACGGTGCGCCGCATGACATGCAAGTGCCTGAGCACAGCCGCGTCGAATGGTGCCTGAAGACGCGGCGCGCCCAGGACGCGCCGATCGAACTGTCCGACGGCCAGTTGCTCAAGATCGGCCACCAGTGCGCAGAATGGACGGCGAATGAATCGGTGTTCTGGCGCTGGCACGGCGTGCGCTACAACTTGCGCGTGCTGCCGGACCGTGCGCCCGACATCGAGATCGCAGCGCCGAAGGAAATCATCCATGTCTTGCCACTGGACGCCAGGAGTGCCGCCATCGCCATCACGGTCCGTGACGACTACGCCGTCAAGCGCGCCGTCATGCACATGACACTGGCGCGCGGGAATGGCGAGAACATCCGCTTCAGCGACCGCGAAGTGGTGCTGCCGGAGTCGAACGATCCCAAGCTGCGCACCTCGGTCAGGCAATGGTCGCTGGCCGAACTGGGCATGAAGCCGGGCGACGAACTGTACTTCTTCGTGCGCGCGACCGACAACGCCGAGCCGCCGCACGCGTCCCAGTCGCCCACCTACACGCTGCGTTTGCCAGGCCCGCAACAGGTCGACACCGAAACGACGGCGCTGCCGGTGCTGGTCAAGCCCGAGAACCTGCGCAGCCAGCGCCAGGTCATCATCGACACCGAACAGCTGGTGGCGGACATGAAAGCCAATCCGCGCCTCGACCCGGCCAATGTGCGCAACCGCAGCGAGACCATCGCCCGCGACCAGGCCTTGCTGCGCCGCCGCTACGGCCAGTTCCTCGGCGAAGAGTCGAGCATTTTTGGCGAAGAGGAGCACGAGTCCCAT
The DNA here is from genome assembly GCA_040390345.1 of Pseudomonadota bacterium. Classification (GTDB taxonomy): domain Bacteria; phylum Pseudomonadota; class Gammaproteobacteria; order Burkholderiales; family Burkholderiaceae_D; genus Telluria_A. The sequence continues at coordinate 19,093 of JAZJYP010000244.1, forward strand.
GGCGGCGCGAGCGAGCATGGCCTGATGGCGCAGTTCGGCCACATGCACGACCAGGAAGAAAACGCCACGCTGTTCGACGAAGCGACCAAGAAGGTCTTGCGCCGGGCGCTGGCGGCCATGTGGGACGCCGAAAAGGAACTGCGCGCCATCACGCCGAAACCGGCACTGCCGCCCGAATACAAGGCGCTCGAAGCGATCAAGGAACTGCAGCAGGCCGACCGCATCTATCTGCACAAGACAGCCTTCGCACCGCCAGCGATCAAGGAAGACAAGCGCATGACGGGCGACGTGGTGGGGACGAAGAATTATCAGCGCGAGCAGGGCGCGGCCAACGATCCGGTACCGGCCGAAGTGCGCGCCTTGCTGCGCGCCCTGGCTGCCGACGGCGCCTTGCCCGCCCTGTGGAGCCGTGACGCCCATGACTGGATCCGCGCACGCATCAGCAACGACGAACAGCGCCTGGCTGCCCAGCGCGCCGTGCAGGATGTGGCAGACGGCTGCGTGCCATGCCGTGCGGTTCTGCGCGCCTGGCTGCGCGGTGCGATCACCGAGGCACCGGTGCTGCTGCAGGCGCGCCCGGTGGCGCAGACGCCATTTGTCAAAGCGTGGGGAGCCAAGCCATGATCGCCCTCATTCTCGGCCTGGCCAGCGCGATGGCCTATTTGTGGCGCCGCCAATGGATCGACGCCGTGCTCGCGGCACTGGCTGGCGTGGCCCTCGCTGGCCTGCTTGGGAACTATCTCATGCCGTCTGCCGTGGCACCCGCCGTGCCGGTGATCGCCGGCGACGGTTTGCGCGCGGCCCAGTGGCAAGACCTGCCGGCCCGGCCCATTCAGTGGAGCGCGCCCGCATCACCTGTGCTACGCCTGGCCTTCCCGCGCCAGCTTGAACTGGGACGCTTCTTCCATTTGACGATCGAAGGCCAGCCCGAGAAAACGCGCCTGCAACTGCTCGCCGAAAATGGCCAGGTGCTGGCCGAATCGGCCGGCAATACCGTGCAGTGGCTCCCGCCAGTGGCCGAAGCTTTGGTGCTGACGGCGCGCGTGCAAGATAGCGCCGGCAAGATGGTGTTCCAGGGACCGGTGCCGCTGCTTGTGCGCGACAGTGCACCCTTGCAGGTGCAGGGCCGGTTCGGCGCGCCATCGTTCGATGCGCGCACGCTCAACGAGCTGCTGGCCAACAGCAACGCCATCGTGGACTGGCAAGTCACGCTGGGCAAGTCGCTCACGCGCAGCGAAACAGCACGCACCGCCGTGTCGCCCAACCTGCTGGTGATCGACGCCGCCTGGTTCGAACACACCAATGGCGCAGCGCGCGCCGCCCTGTTAACCCAGGTGGCGGGCGGCACACCGCTGCTGGTGCTCGGTGCGAGCGCGTCCGATACAGGCCTGTGGGCGCACGAACTGCAGCTCGAATTGAAGGCCGCGCCCGAGAATCGCGAAGTGGCCACGCCGCTGATAATGAATAGCGCAGCTTTCCTGCCGGCCGGCGGCGCCTGGGCGCTCACGGGCAAGCAGGTCTGGACGCGCAACTGGCAGAAGGGCCGCATCGTCTGGCTTGGCCTGGCGGACTGGCACCGCTATGCGATCAGCGAACCCCAGGCGCTGGGCCTGTGGTGGCAGGGCATCCTTGACCAGGCGGGCGTGCAGCGCACCGAAGACATCGTGTGGCAGCAACCGGAGGGCATGCCGCTACCCGGCGAGCGCCTGGACGTGTGCGCACAGGGCGCCAAAGGAACGGTGACTTTCCCGGACCTGGGCCAGACCCTGGCATGGCAGCGCCGCACCGACAAGGCCGACGCCTCATGCGTGGCCGTGTGGCCGCGCACGCCGGGCTGGCTCAAGATGGAAGGCAATGCAATCTACGTGTATGCGCCGGGCGACTGGCCGCAATGGCAAAGCGCCCAGCGCCGCGACGCGACCAAGGACTACCTGGCACGCACGCCGGCCAGGGCCGACATGCTGGCCGCGCCGGTACCAGCCTGGCCGTTCGCCCTGGTATTTGCCGGCGCAATGGTCGGCCTGTGGTGGCGCGAACGGCGTTAAGCCCATTCGCTGACGTAGTCCGGCGCCGCCACGGTGCACGAGGGGTGCGTGACGGGCGCGGCGCGCTGCACCACGAACGGCAGCTCGCCCGCCCACGCCTGCACACCCATGTCTTCCTCATCATCGACTGGCCCCCCGCTGCGCACCTTGCAGGCCGCTTCGGCCAGCGCAATGCGCAACACGGTGGTGGCGGCAAACTCCTTGTCATTCCCTGCACGGATCTGTGCCTGGCGGCCGATGGCAATCTTGTCCATGAAAGCGGCCAGGCTGGCGCGTTTTTCCTGCTCTCCCTCGACCTTTTCAAATGCCCCGTAAACCATCGCGCTGCGGTAGTTCATCGAGTGGTTGAACGCGGAGCGTGCCAGCACCAGCCCATCGAGGTGGGTGATGGTCACGCAGGCCTGGGCGCCGCCGGCGAGCAGCTTGACCAGGCGGCCGCCATTCGAACCATGGATATACAGGTGATCGTCTTCGCGCCAGCAGGCCATCGGGATGCAATGGACCCCCTTGTCGTCCTGGAAGGCCAGGTGGCACAGGTAGGCAGCGTCGATGATGGCGTTGAGCTGGGCCGCGTCGTAGCGGGCGTTTTCCGGGATGCGCTCGACCCGGGTGCGGTCGGTAGGGGGCGTGTTCATGGGCCGAACTATAATGCCTGCGTGGTTCTCATGAAAGATCCACGACATCGCTATTTTTTGGGGCCACGATTTTGGACTACGCACTATTGATCAAACACTTTGCCAACACCCATCCCGTTGAACAATGGTCGCAACAGCGCATCCTGCACGAAGGCCTGCGCGCGGCGATCCGCAGCGGCGCGCTGGCCGGTGGCACGCGCCTGCTGGCCACGCGCACGCTGGCGCAAGAGCTCGGGGTGGCGCGCAATTCGGTGCTGTACGCCTACGAACAGCTGGCCACGGAAGGCTATGTGCTGCCAGACCGGCGCGGCACCGTCGTCGCCACCGGGCGCGGCCTGGTGGCACCGATGCACCGGCCGCCGCTCAAGGTCGGCCTGTCGCGGCGCACCCGCGCATTGCAGGCGCTGCCGGCGCCAACGACACTGCCGGCCGGTTTCGCCCCTGGCGTGCCCGCGCTCGATGAATTTCCTTTGCCGGTATGGCGGCGCCTGGTCGAGCGTGCCTGGCGCGCGGCGCGCCCCGATGACCTGAACTACGGCGACCCGGCCGGCCACCCGCAACTGCGTGACGCCATCGCCAGCCACTTGCGCGCCGCCAGCGGCGCCGATTGCCACGCCCACCAGGTGTTCATCACCAATGGCACCCAGGCCAGCCTGGACCTGTGCGCGCGCGCCTTCGCCGACGCAGGCGAGGTGGCCTGGATCGAAAACCCCGGCTATGCGGGCGCGCTGACGGCGCTGCGTGGCGCCCAGCTCGAGGTGCATCATGTGCCCACCGACGGCGACGGCATCAAGGTGCGCGCGCAGGACTGGCAGCGCCACCGCCCGCGCCTGGTCTACGTGACGCCTTCGCACCAGTACCCGACCGGCGCGGTATTGAGCCTGGAGCGCCGCCTGGCCCTGATCGAAGGCGCGCGCCAGGCCCGTGCCCTGATCATCGAAGACGACTACGACAGCGAATTCCGCCACGACGGCCCGCCGCTGCCGGCCATGCAGGGCCTGGCGCCGGATGCGCCGGTGCTCTACCTGGGCACCTTCAGCAAGACCATGTTCCCGGCGCTGCGCATCGGCTTCATGGTGGTGCCGCAGGCCCTGGTCGCGCCGCTGGAAGAAGTACTAGCGCGATCCAGCCCGCGCGGACGCAGCGCCGAACAGCTGGCCCTGGCCGAATTCCTGCGCAGCGGCCATTTCGCCCTGCACCTGCGCCGCATGCGCCGCCTGTACCGCCAGCGCCGCGACGCGCTACTGGCGGCGCTGCAAACGCATATGGCAGACCTGGGCGAGGCGCGCGGCGGCTCGGCCGGCATGCACTTGATGTTCGAGCTGCGCGACAAAAAGCTTGACGACTCAACTATCTCGGCGCGCGCCCTGGCCCAGGGCATCGTTGCCCATCCCCTGTCGCTGCACGGGCGCCTGAATGGCTTCCTGCTTGGCTACGCCCAGGTTCCGGCCGAAAGGATGGACGCCCTGGTGCGGCGCTTTGCCCGCATCGTGCGTGCTTAAGCGGCGCGCTCGCGCATCCAGTCCTTGAAGCCATTGACCCAGGACTTGGCCGGCAAATTCATCTGCTTCTTGATGGCGCCGGCCCGTTCGTAGAGTACCGAGAAATCGATCTGCGGCGCGTTCTTGAAGGCGATCACGACGATGTTCGCGTCGTGCACTTCCGGCAGCCACACGACGGCGTCGAAGACCATCTCCATCGCCTGCAGGTTCTTGTCGTAGTTGGAGAAGTCGCCAAACACATTGGTGGTCATGATGCCGTCGGCGGACAGGCAGTCGTAGCAGCCCTGGTAGAACTCGGGCGTGTCGAGCACCGGGCCGCGCGCTTCCTCGTCGTACAGGTCCACCTGCAGCACATCGACCTTGCCATGGTTGGCCGCATCGAGCACAAAGTCGAGCGCGTCCATCTCGCGCACGTCCAGGCGCGCGTCGTTGGGCGGCAAGCCAAACCGGGCGCGGTCGATCGCGATCACGTTGGGATTGAGTTCAATGGCCGTCACGCGCGCCTGCGGGAAGCGCCCGTAGCAGAACTTGGTCAGCGCCGCGCTGCCCAGGCCCAGCTGCACGATATGGCGCGGCTGTTCGAGGAACAGCATCCACATCATCATCATCTGCACGTATTCGAGTTCGATCGCGTCCGGCTTGGCCAGGCGCATCGCACCCTGCACCCAGGACGTCCCTAGGTGCAAAAAGCGCACACCCTTGAATTCGGTGATCGTGGCCGGCGGGTGGCCGGGCTGGTGGTAGCGGGAGTCGTCGGTCATGGCCGATTTTACCCGACCTGCGGCGTTTGACGCCGGACCACGAAGCGACGATACTTTGGGCCTGCCATGTCCGGCATGCCCGATCCAGCGTATTTACCGAACGGAGAGTCCCCTTGAAGAACGCCGCGTTTGTCCCACTGTTCCTTGCTGCCGCCGCGGCACTGGCCGCCGATGCTCCCGCCTTCGATCCGCAGCGCCTGTCGCAGGACGTCAAGGTCCTGTCCTCGGATGAATTCGAGGGCCGCGCGCCCAATACGGCCGGCGAAACGAAAACCGTCGACTACATCGTCAGCCAGTTCAAGGCCGCCGGCCTGGTGCCGGGCGGCGACCTGGTCAAGGGCCAGCGCAGCTGGACCCAGGACGTGCCGCTGGGCCGTTTCGACATCCAGGGCCCGGTGACCCTGAGCGTCAAGCTGGGCGGCCAGTCGCGCACGCTCGTACAGGGCCGGGACCTGGCCGTGCGCGCGGCCATGAATGGCGCGCGCAAGGTCGATATCAAGGATGCGCCGCTGGTCTTCGTCGGCTACGGCGTCACCGCGCCCGAGCGCAACTGGGACGACTTCAAGGGCCAGGACCTCAAAGGCAAGCTGGCCGTGGTGCTGATCAACGACCCCGACTTCGAAACGGGGCAGGGCGACTTCGGCGGCAAGGCCATGACCTACTACGGCCGCTGGACTTACAAATATGAAGAGATGGCGCGCCGCGGCGCCCTCGGCACCATCATCGTGCACGAAACGGCGCCCGCCTCCTACGGCTGGGAGACGGTGAAGAACTCGAACACCAACGTCATGTACGACATCGTGCGCAAGGCGCCGGCCAAGGCCCACGCGCCGGTCGAGGCATGGATCCAGCACGACCTGGCGGTGGAACTGTTCAAGCAGGGCGGCCTCGATTACGCCGCCCTCAAGCAGCTGGCGCAGACGCGCGCGTTCAAGCCGGTCGACCTGAAAGGCGTGCGCCTGTCGGCCAGCTACGCGGTCGACGTGCAGGTGATCAAATCGAAGAACGTGCTCGCGCGCGTCGTCGGCAGCGCGCATCCGGAGCAAGTGCTCATGTACAGCGCCCACTGGGACCACCTGGGCGTGGGCCTGCCCGACGCCAGGGGCGACAAGATCTATAACGGCGCCATCGACAACGGCACCGGCATCGCCGCCTTGCTGGAACTGGCGCGCGCCTATGGCAAGCAGCCGGCACCGGCGCGCAGCGTCGTGTTCATGGCGCTGACGGCCGAAGAAAAGGGCTTGCTCGGCTCCGAGTACTACGCCGCCAATCCCCTGTACCGGCTGGCCGATACGGTAGGCGTCATCAATATGGACTCGCTGGGCCCGAACGGGCCGGCGCGCAACTTCACCATCTCGGGCCGCGCCAGGCTGGACTTGCTGGACCTGCTGGTGGCCAAGGCCGGGCAATGGCAGCGGACCTATTCGCCGGACCCGAAACCGGAAGCGGGCCACTTCTTCCGCTCCGACCACTTCCCCTTTGCCAAGCGCGGCGTGCCGGCCGTGTCCTACGGTTCGGGTAACGACTGGGTCGACGGTGGCCTGGCCGCCGGCAAGGCCTTCGACGAGGCCTACACGAGCAACAACTACCACCAGCCGTCGGACGAGTGGAGCGCCGCCTGGCCCTTCACCGGCATGGCGCGCGACCTGGAACTGCTCTACGCGGTCGGCGCCGAGCTGGCCAATGGCAGCATGTGGCCGAACTGGTCGAGCGACTCGGAATTTCGCAGCGTACGCGACGCCAGCCTGAAAGCCAGGAAATAAAAAAGGCGCCGCAGCGCCTTTGGGGGAGAATGGCGGGCCGTCAAGCCTGGCGCCGCCTTGCCAGCAGGCCGATGGCGGCCAGGCCGCCGAGCAGCATGCCGTAGGTTTCCGGTTCAGGAACCGGCATGGCGACCACATTGGCCGAGCCCGTGTAGGTGGCCAGGGTACCCCAGGACTTGCCGGTGACGGTCAGCACGACCGGGCCGGCGGTGATGAGCGTCGGCGGCAGCGTGCCATGCTCATAGGAGCCGTTCGGATCGATCGTGTAAGAATTGCCGTTGATGTTGGCCGTGTACAGGTCGATATCGTTTTTTGCCTTGAAACCGATGCTCGCCAACACGCCGTCGATCAGGCTCAAAGGCACGTCCGGTGCAAACGTGAACGTGTCGGTGAAGGCGCCAACGGCATGGTGTGTCACACTGAATCCAGCTGTCCAGGAATTGGCGCCGATGATCCAGTTGACGGATTGGTTTTGGTTATCTGCGACCGCAACTCCCGTCCCCAGGGCCAGGACGGCCGCCAGAATAAAAGGTTTGATTTTCATTTTGTTGTCTCGCCAATTGAAGTATGGTTTACATAACGAAAATGATCGGTGGGCGTAAGGACGTCGGCCGGTCTAGTTTTGTTTGCGGCGTGCAGCGAAGCCAAGCAGGCCAAGGCCGCCCAACAACATGCCATAGGTTTCTGGTTCAGGGACGGCTGCCGTCACATTGAGCGAGCCGGTATAGGTGGCGTTGGCCGCGACCTGGTCGACGTTGCTGCCGCAGAACATCGCGCAGCCCATCACTTGCAGGGTCAGCGTGCCGGACAAGGAATTGCCGCCCGGCAAGATGAATGCGCCGCCGACGAAGGGCAGGAAGCCCGACGAGCCGCCAAGGCTGCCGGTGACGGTGGCCCCGGTCAGGTAGATGGTGTTTTCAGGTGCCAGCGTGATCGTGACGAGCTGGCCATCGATTTCGCTGGGGCCAACTGGCGGGGTGAACACGAAGGTATCGACGAAGGTGCCAGCCCACAGGTGGGTGACGGGGAAGCCGACACTGAAATCGAGTCCATCCTGATCCATGGCGATCGGAGGTGGGGCGAGATTTTCAGCATGGACAGCGCCGAAAGTGCATGCCAGCAGCGAGGCCAGCAAAAGTGATTTCAGTTTCATTTTATTTTATCCTCAAGTGTCTCGTAGGGGAGTAGAAGAACTGATTACCGGAGCGGTCGAATAAAGTTATCTTTTCTGAATTTCGTTGTCAATAATGCACTTTTCAATCGAAATCACTGTTGAGATAGCTTGATCCTTAACTGTGGGCTATGTTCTTTATTCAATAGTTTCCGCACGTAATTTCCGTTGCAAAAAAACACAAAAAAAATCTCGGGAGGAATTTCACATAGCAATTTTTTATCGAAAAACACCCGCTCCGGCCTACCCGCCAGCACGGCTTCACATCACGGTGCGCGGCGCGACCGTGCCCACGCCAGGCCACCCAGTCCCAGCAGCAACATGGCCCAGCTGGCCGGTTCCGGTACCGGCGTGATATTCGACGTGATCGTGTATTTCCCTTTGCCGCCGGAACCGTCGCCGAGCCCCGTGACCAGGTAGTAGTAGCCGCCCGTGGTCACCGCTGCCGTGTGCTGGGTGGCACCGGTGCTGCCATCGAAGGCCCAGCTGCCGCCGACGAGCGCATCGTCGCCGCCGCCAAAGGCCATGTCCGGCCCATAGGAATACAGGCTGTACATGCCATCGCTGATATGGAAGCCCGGTGGATTCTGGTTGGCCACGGAGACCGAGGTCACACCGTTGAAGCCATCCGGCACCATGAATTTGTAATAGTCGGTAAAGGCGCCATTGACCAGGGTGTTGGTATTGCTTTCCCCCGTCAAGTCATGGACACCCCAGTCTTCGGTGTTGCTTGATGCAAATGCTGTGCCGCTGGCGCAGGCGAGTGCGGCACACAAGGTCAGTGCGGTAATTTTCACAATGAATTCCCCCGATGTGATTTTGTAACGAAGAGTGCTCGTGTTGCGTTAGAAAGATTATTTCCTAGACACTATTGCGTCCAAGGTAAAGTTTCTATCGTGCGCAGGCGGAGGATTGGCTCTGCCTTAAAACAAGCACAGCCGGACCGAGGGGAATTACCACGCGGAATAAGCGTGGCGTTTACACGACGCTAGGCCGGCGCCCCGACGGGCAGGATCAGGGTGACGGCCAGGCCGCCGCCTTCACGGTTGGCCAGCAGGATGCGCCCGCCGTGGGCTTCGGCAATTTCGCGCGCCAGCGCCAGGCCCAGGCCGGTGCCGCTGCGTTTGGTGGAATAGAAGGGCACCA
>JAZJYP010000245.1:0-8005 GCA_040390345.1 Pseudomonadota bacterium
CTTCATCGAACGCCTGATCGAGCGCGCGCGCGCGGCCAGGTGCTCGGCGCTGGTGCTCACGCTCGATTTGCAGGTACTGGGTCAGCGCCACAAGGACCTGCGCAACGGCATGACGGCCCCACCCAAGCTGACGGTGGCGAATATCCTCAACCTGATGACCAAGCCACGCTGGTGCCTGGGCATGGCCGGTACGCGCCGCCATGGCTTCGGCAATATCATCGGGCATACGACGGGCGTGTCCGACATGTCTTCGCTGTCGGCCTGGACCTCGCAGCAATTCGACCTGTCGCTGTCCTGGGCCGATGTGGAGTGGATCAAGCGCTGCTGGGGTGGCAAGCTGATCATCAAGGGCATCATGGACGCCGAAGACGCGCGCCTGGCTGCCGCCAGCGGAGCCGACGCGCTGATCGTCTCCAACCACGGCGGGCGCCAGCTCGATGGCGCGCAATCGTCGATCGGCGCGCTGCCGGCGATCGTCGACGCGGTGGGCGGCCAGATCGAAGTGCACATGGACGGCGGCATCCGCAGCGGCCAGGACGTGATCCGCGCGCTGGCGCTGGGCGCCAAGGGTGTCTATATCGGCCGGCCATTCCTGTATGGCCTGGGCGCGATGGGCGAAGCGGGCGTGACGAAATGCCTGGACATCATCCGCAACGAACTGGACCTGACCATGGCCTTCTGCGGCCTGCGCGACGTGAACGACGTCGACAAGAACATCCTGCTGCCTGGGACATATTGAACGCTATGCAGGTTCAGTTGTCCGCTTCGCTTGCTTTCGGACATATTGGCTTAATACGCTATCCATTCGCGCTTGCCAGCCATCGCCGGTGCTACGGAAATAGTCGATCACTTCAGGGCTGTAGCGCACCGAGACGAGTACCTTCCTGTTGGACGACTTTGGGCGCCCCAACAGTGATCTCAACGGCACCATTTCGCTGAGCTGTTTTTCGGTCAATGGCTGCGCGTCGGGATCGGCTAAGGCAGCTGCATGGATTTTGGCGTCTTCTTCGGGCGATGGATAATGAAAAAAGTGCTTAGCGGAAGTTTTCGACATAATAATCTATCTCCGGACGTTCGGCCTTTCGTAGACTGATAATGCGAAGGCATTCGTTTTTGTCCACAAAAATGACACAATAAAGATGGTTGCCTCTGGGGGCGAGAGCGACCATGCGCGTTTCATTGTAGGGAAATCGCGTATCGACCCAGGCGAGCGCGGTATCCCAGTCTAACTCTGCTGCGAGCTTCAGTGAAAGGCCATGTTTGGCTTTGTTGAGCTCGTCTTTGTCTGGATCATAGTCGATGATCATTCTTTAATGTAGCTACAATAAGTGACTCCGTCAAGCGAACGCAACGCGTGCCTTATCGTAGTACGGAAGCCGTCAAAGTGTATTGATCGCGCGACCATGATTGAACGCTTCGATGTTGTCGATCAGCATGTCTGAGAGGGTTTGCATGGCGCCGGCGCTGGCCCAGGCGACGTGAGGGGTGAGGATGAAGTTGGGGTGGCGCAGCGTCAGCAGGGGATTGTCGGGCTGGGGCGGCTCTTTGCTCAGCACGTCGAAACCGGCGCCGGCGATCAGGCCGCGGTTGAGGGCATCGGCCAGCGCCGCTTCGTCGACCAGGCCGCCACGGGCGGTGTTGATCAGGATGGCGCTGCGCTTCATCATCGCAAGTTCGGCCGCGCCGATCATGTGGCGTGTGGCGTCCGTCAGCGGTAGGTGCAGGCTGACGATGTCGGAGGTGCGCAGCAATTCGTCCAGTGGCAGTTGCTGCACGTCTTTCAAGGGCGAGCGCGAGGCGACGCACACGTCCATGCCGAAAGCGCGGGCGATGCGCGCTACCGCCTGGCCCAGTGCGCCGTAACCGACGATGCCGAGGCGGCTGCCGGCCAGGTCGCCGATGGGATGGTCGAGCAGGCAGAAACGGGTGGATGCCTGCCAGCGCCCGGCGTCGACGTCGGCCATATAGGCGCGCAGCTTGCGCTTCAGGGCCAGCATCAGGGTGAAACAGTGCTCGGGCACGGCGACGACCGAGTAGTTGCGGATATTCGAGACGATGATGCCGCGCTCGCGGCAAGCAGCCAGGTCGACATTGTCGGTACCGGTGGCGGCAACGGCGATGAATTTCAGCTGCGGCAGTTGGGCCAGTTCGGCCGCGCGCACGGGCACCTTGTTGGTGATGGCGATGGAAGCGCCGCGCAGGCGTTCGACGACGTCGCTTTGCAGCGAGGCCGGATATTCTTGCCATGCGTGTTCAAAAGAGGGACGGCGCACCGTCGCGTGCAGGCTGTCGCGGTCGAGGAAGACGATTTTGTGCATGTCAGGCTTTCTTCAGGGCGGGGCGGCGCACCGGCGGAGCCGACTGCAGGCGCGGGTGGTTCATGAACAGGTCGGCGATCCATTCGACGAACACGCGCACCTTGGCCGACAGGTGGCGGTTTTGCGGATACACCACATGGATCGGCAGCGGGGTGCTGGTCCAGTCTTCCAGCACCAGTTCCAGCTCGCCCGCTTCGGCTAGCGGGTTGACGCTGTAGCTGGCCATCTGGATGATGCCCAGGCCAGCCAGGCCGGCGCTGATGTAGGCGGTGGAGTCGTTGACGGCCAGGCTGGCCGGCGCGGGGATGAGCAGGCGCTCTTCGCCGCGCGAAAAGTCCCAGTCGAAGGTCTTGCCGGTCTTGGACGAGAAGTAGTTGATGCAGCGGTGGTGGGCCAGGTCGTTCGGGTGCGTCGGGCGGCCATACTTGGCCAGGTAGGCGGGCGTGGCGCAGGTGACGAAATGCAGCACGCCGACGCGCCGCGCAATCAGGCTCGAATCGGACAGCTCGCCGCCGCGGATGGCGCAGTCCACGCCTTCCTCGATCAGGTCGACCGGGCGGTCGCTGCAGCCCAGTTCCAGCAGGATGTCGGGATAGCGTTCGAAAAAGCCGGGCAGGGCGGGGATGATGATGTCGTTGGCGACGCCGGTCGAAGCGTCCACGCGCAGGCGCCCGCTGGGGTTCAGGCGCGTGCGCGAGAGCGATTCTTCGGCTTCGCGCACGTCCGACAGGATGCGCAGGCAGCGCTCGTAATAGGCGGCGCCGTCGGCGGTCACGCTGATTTGGCGCGTGGTCCGGTGCAGCAGTTTGACTTCCAGCGCCTGTTCCAGCGCCTGCACCAGGGTCGACACGGTCGCCTTGGGCAGCTGCATATTCTCGGCCGCGCGCGTAAAGCCGCCCGCATCGACCACCTGCACAAACACTTCCATCGCTTGCAGCTTATTCATTCACGCTCCAGCATTGTTCGGATTCCTGAACAATCAATTCGACATTGCCACCTTTATCAGATTGTAGATCAAGATTAAAGTACACGTACTGCATCAAAGGATGCGGGTCTGTGAAGAGAAAAGGAGGCTCACTATGCGCTATCAACAATTACTGGTACCCCTCGCCGTGGCCGCTATGAGCCTGGTGACGGTCACTGGCATGGCCTTTTCCGACGCAGTGCCGCAGGCGGTCTACGCCGAGAGCATGGGCTTCGACGCCCTGGTCCACGCCGTGGCCCCCAGCGCCGACGTGCAACAGGTGGCCGCCAAATGATCGAGGGGCTGACAATCCGCGACCTGGAAGTGGGCGGCGCCGAAGGTCCGCTGGCCGCGCGCCTGTACCGCGCGGAAGCGGGCAAGCAGGATAGCCTGCTGGTGTTCTTCCACAGTGGCGGCTTTGTCGGCGGCGACCTCGATGATGCGGATGAATTCCTGCGCCACCTGGTGCACGGCTCGCCGGACCAGCTGGTGCTGGCCACGAGCTACACGCTGGCCTCGGTGCGGCCCTTCCCGGCGGCGGTGGAAGACGCCCACGCCGTGTTGCTGTGGGCGAAGAAGAACAAGGCCAAGCTGGGCTGGACCGGCAAGCGCCTCGTGGTGGCCGGCATTGAAGCGGGCGCCAACCTGGCAGCGGTGTGCACGCTGATGGCGCGCGACCGCGGCGGCCCTGCGCTGGCGGGCCAGATCCTGATCATGCCGATGCTCGATCCCGGCCTGAGCACCTTCTCGATGCGCGAGATGCCGGCCGACCCGAGCATGATGTGCGTGGCCGACACCTGCGCCAAGAGCTACCGCGGCTACCTGCCGAATGCGGCCGACCGTACCCACCCGTACGCCTCGCCCCTGCAGTCGAGCCGCCTGAAGAATTTGCCGCCCGCGCTGATCCTCTCCGCCGAAGACGATCCGCTGCGCGACGAAGCCGAACAATATGGAGCAAAGCTGATGACCTGCGGGGTCGGCACCACCGTCCGCCGGATGGCACCCGCACAACTGCAAGACAACGCCGCACGCAATGAATGCGCGTGCCGCGCCTCGGCCCTGCACGAGATCAGGGCATTCCTTGGCGCGCTGGACGGACCCCCGGTCCTGTCCTGATCCTGAACCAACCCCAAGGCGGCGCTGCGGTGCCGGGGGACCTTTTACGCCCGTTTTATTAGTAATTTTCACGCAAAAAGGACAAGTGATGAAAAATCATAAAGCACTCACGAGCAAACTGACCCCGCTGGTCGCCGCCCTGTCCCTCGCGGGCATCGCGGCACTGGCACTGAGCGGCTGCGGCCCGTCGTCGAGCAAAGCCGCCGACGCCGCCCCGCCCGCCGGCGCACCGATCACCGCAGCCACGGTGATCGAGCGCGCCGTCAACGAAACCCAGGAATTCTCGGGCCGCCTCGAAGCGGTCGAGCGCGTCGAGATCCGTTCGCGCGTGGGTGGCTTTATCACCGCCGTCAACTTCAAGCCAGGCAGCGAAGTGAAGAAGGGCGATGTCTTGTTCGTCATCGACCCGCGGCCCTTCCAGGCCGAGGCGTCGCGCGCCGAAGCGGCCGCCGTCTCGGCCCGCGCCAAGGCCGACCTGGCCAAGCTGGAACTGGCCCGCGCCGAGCGCCTGCTGGCCGACAAGGCCATCGCCCAGCGCGAGTTCGACGAGAAGGCCTCCGGCATGAAGGAACTCGACGCCAACGCACGCGCCGCGCAAGCGTCGTATGAAGCGGCCAAGCTGAACCTGTCGTACACCCGCGTCGAGTCGCCCATCAACGGCCGCGTGTCGAAAGCGGAAATCACGGTTGGCAACCTGATCGATGGTTCCGCTGTCCTGACGTCGGTGGTGTCGAACCAGCAGATCTACGCCAGCTTCGACGGCGACGAAGAGACTTTCCTGCGCGTTGGCCGCTCCTCGCAAAAAGGCGCGCCAGTGACGGTGAAGATTGGCCTGGCCAACGAAGCGGGCTTCCCGCACGAAGGCAAGCTCGAATTCGTCGACAACCGTCTCGACGCGGCCACTGGCAGCGTGCGCATGCGCGCCACCTTCGCCAACACCGACAACACCCTCGTTCCCGGCCTGTTCGCCCGCGTGCAACTGGCCGGCGCCGCCAGCACCCAGGTCAAGCAGCCCTTGATCTCGGACCGCGCCGTCGGCACCGACCAGAACCGCAAGTTCGTCTACGTCGTCAAGGCCGACAGCACGGCCGAATACCGTCCTGTCACGCTCGGCCCCGTCGTCGACGGCCTGCGCGTGGTGCGCGATGGCCTCAAGCCAGGTGAAAAGATCATCGTCAACGGCCTGCAGCGCGTGCATCCGGGTGTCCCGGTCACGGCGCAACTGGTGGACATGGATGCGGATAACAAGCCCGCCGCCAAAGTCGCCGCTGCCCAAGGCAAAACCAAGGAACAATAATGAACTTCTCTCGCTTCTTTATCGACCGGCCGATTTTTGCGGCCGTCCTGTCGATCATCATCTTCGTTGCGGGCTTGCTGTCGATCTTTAACCTGCCCGTGTCCGAATACCCGGACGTGGTGCCGCCTTCGGTGGTGGTGCGTGCCCAGTACCCTGGCGCGAACCCGAAGGTGATCGCCGAAACCGTCGCCGCGCCGCTCGAAGAGCAGATCAACGGCACCGAGAACATGCTGTACATGTCCTCGCAAAACACGTCGGACGGCTCGCTCGCGCTGACCGTGACCTTCAAGGTCGGCACCAATATCGAGCAGGCCGAGTCGCAGATCCAGAACCGGATCCAGCGCGCCTTGCCACGCCTGCCGGAAGAAGTGCGCCAGATCGGCGTGACCGCCGTGAAAAGCTCGCCCAACCTGACCATGGTGGTGCACCTGGTTTCGCCTAACGGCCGCTATGACGACGTCTACCTGCGCAACTACGCGGTCCTGAACATCAAGGACCAGCTGGCGCGCATTCCAGGCATGGGCGACACCCAGCTCTTTGGTGCGGGCGACTATGCCATGCGCATCTGGCTTGACCCGCAAAAGGTGTCGGCGCGCGGGATGACCGCTTCCGACGTCGTCGCGGCCATCCGCGAGCAGAACGTGCAGGTGGCAGCGGGCGTGATCGGCGCTTCGCCATCGAAGGGTTCCGAATTCCAGCTGACCGTCAACACCCAGGGCCGCCTCACCTCGATCGAGGAATTCGGGGACATCATCGTGCGCACCAACGCCGACGGCGCCCTCACGCGCCTGAAGGACGTGGCGCGCCTGGAACTCGGTTCCAACTCCTACGCACTGCGCTCGCTGCTGAACAACAAGTCGGCGGCGGCGATTGCCATTTTCGAAGCACCCGGCTCGAACGCGCTGCAGCTCTCCGCCGATGTGCGCGCCAAGATGGCTGAACTGAAGAAGGACTTCCCGGAAGGCGTCGATTACAGCGTCGTCTACGATCCTACCCAGTTCGTGCGCGAATCGATCAAGGCAGTCATCCACACCCTGCTCGAATCGATCGCGCTGGTGGTGCTGGTGGTGATCGTGTTCCTGCAAACCTGGCGCGCTTCCATCATCCCGCTCGTCGCCGTGCCGGTGTCAATCATCGGTACCTTCGCCGTCATGCTGGGCTTCGGCTTCTCGATCAATACGCTGTCGCTGTTCGGCCTTGTGCTGGCCATCGGTATCGTGGTCGATGACGCCATTGTCGTGGTGGAAAACGTCGAGCGCAATATCGCCGGCGGCCTGTCGCCGCGCGACGCCACCGTGCAGGCCATGAAGGAAGTGTCCGGCCCGATCATCGCCATCGCCCTGGTGCTGTGCGCAGTGTTCGTGCCGATCGCTTTCGTGTCCGGCCTGTCGGGCCAGTTCTATCGCCAGTTCGCGCTGACGATCGCCATTTCGACCGTGATTTCGGCCTTCTCGTCGCTGACCTTGTCGCCGGCGCTCGCTGCAGCCTTGCTCAAGCCGCACAACGCGCCGAAAGACGCGCTGACGCGCGTGATGGACAAGCTGTTTGGCGGCTTCTTCGGCTGGTTCAACCGCTTCTTCGGCCGCGCATCGACGCGCTATGAAACGGGCGTGAACGGCGTCCTGAAACGCAAGTCGGCCGCGCTGGCAGTGTATGTGCTGCTGGCCGTGGCTGCCGCCTTCATGTTCAAGGTCGTCCCTGCTGGCTTCGTGCCGGCGCAGGACAAACAGTACCTGGTCGGCTTCGCCCAGCTGCCTGATGCCGCCTCGCTGGACCGTACCGACGCCGTGATCCGCCGCATGTCCGACATTGCATCGAAAGTGCCGGGCGTGGAATCGTCGGTGGCTTTCCCTGGCCTGTCGATCAATGGCTTCACCAATGCACCGAACGCCGGCATCGTCTTCACGACCTTGAAGCCGTTCGACCAGCGCACCGGCAAGGGCCAGTCCGGCGCCGAAATCGCGCAGGAGATCAACAAGCGCCTCGGCACCATCCAGGATGCCTTCATCATGGTGTTCCCGCCGCCGCCTGTGAATGGCCTGGGCACCATCGGTGGCTTCAAGATGATGGTGGAAGACCGCGCCAACCTTGGCTACGACGAGCTGTACAAATCCGTGCAGGCGCTGCAGATGAAAGCCTGGCAGGACCCGCAGCTGGCCGGCGTGTTCTCCAGCTTCCAGATCAACGTGCCGCAGCTGTTCGCGGACGTGGACCGCGCCAAGGCCAAGCAGCTTGGCGTGCCGCTGGCGACGATTTACCAGACCTTGCAGATCAACCTCGGTTCGCTGTACGTGAACGACTTCAACCAGT
>JAZJYP010000246.1:0-5421 GCA_040390345.1 Pseudomonadota bacterium
GGTCTGACCCCGGTTGTAAAGCAATGTCCGAATGTCAGATGTGACCCCGACGTTTCTTAGCTGCCGCGGTAGGTTGAGTAGGACCAGGGCGTGACCACCAGCGGCACGTGGTAGTTCTGGTCCGCGCTGGCGATGCCGAAGGCGATCGTGACGCGGTCGACGAAGCGTGGCTCGGGCAGGGCCACGCCTTGGGCGGCGAAGTAGTCGCCCGCCGCAAACACCAGCTCGTACCGGCCCGGCTGCATGGCGGCGCCTTCCAGCAAGGGGGCGTCACAGCGGCCGTCGGCATTGGTCGTGGCGCGCACAATCAGCGTGCGCCCACCCACGTCCACCGCATACAGTTCGATCTTGACGCCGGCGCCAGGCTTGCCGCAAGTGGTGTCGAGGACGTGCGTGCTCAGTTTTCCCATCGTCTTTCCTATATCGTGCTTATGGCGCAGATGATATACCTTTGCCCGCAAGGCGCTATATGATGGGGCTTATACTTGTCATCCCGCGAGCGAGCATGAGCACTTACGATAATTATCCGCGCGACCTGATCGGCTACGGCCGCACGCCGCCCCACCCGCGCTGGCCCGGCCAGGCGCGCATCGCGCTGCAATTCGTCCTCAATTACGAGGAGGGCGGGGAAAACTGCGTGCTGCACGGCGACGCGCAGTCCGAGACCTTCCTGTCCGAGATCATCGGCGCGCAGGCGTTCCCGATGCGCCATATGAGCATGGAGTCGCTGTACGAATACGGCTCGCGCGCGGGCCTGTGGCGCGTGCTGCGCATGTTCGAGGAGCGGCGCCTGCCGCTGACGGTGTTCGGCGTGTCGATGGCGCTAAAGCGCAACCCGGAAGCGGTGGCCGCCTTCCGCGAGCTGGGCCACGAGATCGCCTGCCACGGCCTGCGCTGGATCAGCTACCAGAACATGGACGAGGCGAGCGAGCGTGCGCACATGAAGGCGGCGGTGGAGATCATCCGCGAGCTGACCGGCGAGGCGCCTGCCGGCTGGTACACGGGGCGCGACTCGCCCAATACGCGCCGGCTGGTGGTCGAACACGGCGGCTTTGCTTACGACGCCGACCATTACGGCGACGATTTGCCGTTCTGGGAAAAAGTGCGCCATGTCGATGCCCACGGCAACCCGGCCGTCACGCCCCACCTGGTGGTGCCGTACACGCTCGATACCAACGATATGCGATTCGCGGCGCTGCAGGGCTTCAATTCGGGCACCCAGTTCTTCGATTACCTGAAAGACGCCTTCGATGTCCTGTACGCCGAAGGTGAAAGCGCGCCCAAGATGCTGTCGGTCGGCCTGCACTGCCGCCTGGTGGGGCGGCCGGCGCGGGCGGCGGCGCTGGCGCGCTTCCTCGACTATGTGCAGGGCCACGACCAGGTATGGATCACGCGCCGCATCGATATCGCGCAGCACTGGCATTCGACCCATCCTTGCGTAGAATGAAAGTGGTATGCGGTCCAATCAGTATGGATAATTTCTGATAACCGACATCATCATTCGATTATGAGTGCGTGTTTGGCAGCTGTTAACCTTGTAAGCTGGGAAAAAGCTGAGGCGACAATGTCAGAACCAATCCGTTTCTATTACCGTGGGGCCGTGCAGGAAGTGCGCGGCGCCGCGCCGACCCAGACCATCCTGCAGCACTTGCGGGAGGACCTGCACTGCACCGGCACCAAGGAAGGCTGCGCCGAGGGCGATTGCGGCGCCTGTACGGTCGTCGTCGGTTCGCTCGAAAACGGCCAGCTGGAAATGAAGGCCGTCAATTCCTGCATCCAGTTCACGCCCACGCTCGACGGCAAGGCCCTGTTCTCGGTCGAGGACGTGCAGCAGGCCGACGGCGCCCTGCACCCGGTACAGCAGGCAATGGTGGAGTGCCACGGTTCGCAATGCGGCTTTTGCACGCCGGGTTTTGTGATGTCCCTGTGGGGCATGTACCTGAAACAGGAAGGCAAGCAGCCCAGCCGCTGCGAAATCGACGATGCCCTTTCCGGCAACCTGTGCCGCTGCACCGGCTACCGTCCCATCATTGAAGCGGCCCAGCGCATGGGCGAACTGCCGCATGTGCAATTCGACCGCGCAGCGCTCAAGGCGCAACTCGCAGCCCTCAAGCGCGAACGCATGTCCACCTATGAAGTGGGCGGCCAGCGCTTCCATGCGCCGCGCACCATCGACGAACTGGTGCAGATCCGCAGCCAGAAGCCGCAGGCCAGCCTGCTGGCCGGCTCGACCGACGTCGGCCTGTGGGTGACCAAGCAGATGCGCGAACTGGGCGACATCATCTACCTTGGCCACGTCGACGAACTGAAGGCGATCCGCCAGTCCAACGGCATGCTCGACATCGGCGCCGGCGCGACCCTCAACGACGCTTACGCGGCCATCTGCGTGCACTACCCGGGCGAATTGTCCGAGATGTGGCAGCGCTTCGCGTCCCTGCCGATCCGCAATGCCGGCACCCTGGGCGGCAATGTCGCCAATGGCTCGCCGATCGGCGATTCGATGCCCTGGCTGATCGCGCTGGGCAGCGACGTGGTGCTGCGCAGCGATATCGGCGAGCGCGTGCTGGCGCTGGAAGACTTCTACCTCGGCTACCAGAAGAAGGACATGAAGCCGGGCGAATTCGTGCGCGCGCTGCGCGTGCCACTGGCGCGCCCCAACGTGCAGTTCCGCACGTACAAACTGGCCAAGCGTTTCGACCAGGACATCTCCGCCGTCTGCGCGGCCTTTGCCTTCACCTTCGACGGCGCCACCATCAAGGAAGCGCGCATTGCCTATGGCGGCATGGCAGCGACGCCCAAGCGCGCGGCCCAGGCCGAAAATGCCTTGCGCGGCCAAGCCTGGAGCGAAGAAAACCTCGGCATCGCAATGGAAGCGCTGGCCCAGGATTATGCGCCGCTGTCGGACATGCGCGCCTCGTCGGCCTACCGCATGAAGGCGGCGCAAAACCTGCTGCGCCGCTTCTGGTTCGAAACGCGCCTTGACGCGCCGCTTGCGGCGAACGCCGTCAACGCTTTCGCCGTGCGCGCATAAGGAGCATTGATGAACCATCCCGGCGCCCCCGAACTGAAAACGGCCTGGACGGCCGTTGGCTTGCCCAAGCCGCATGAATCGGCCGAGCTGCACGTGCTCGGCCAGGCCACCTATACCGACGATATCCCGGAAGTGCAGGGCACCTTGCATGCGGCGCTCGGCTTGTCTGCCAAGGCGCACGCGCGCCTGGTCGATGTTGACCTGGCAGCGGTGCGCGCGGCCGCCGGCGTGGTGGCGGTGTACACCGTGGCCGATATCCCAGGCACCAACGATTGCGGCCCGATCATCCACGACGACCCGATCCTCGCCGATGGCCTGGTGCAGTATGTGGGCCAGCCGATCTTTGTTGTCGTGGCACGCACGCACGACCTGGCACGCCGTGCCGCGCGCCTGGCCAAGGTGACGTATGAAGAACTGCCGGCCATCCTGACGCCGCAGGCGGCCAAGGCGGCCCAGTCGTATGTGCTGCCGCCGATGCGCCTGGCGCGTGGCGATGCGCAAGCTGCATTCGCGCGTGCGCCGAACACCGTCAAGGGCCAGTTGACCGTGGGCGGCCAGGAGCAGTTCTACCTGGAAGGGCAGATCGCCTACGCCATCCCGAAGGAAGACCGCGGCATGCTGGTGCAGTGCTCGACCCAGCATCCGTCGGAGATGCAGCACGTCGTTGCGCACGCGCTGGGCCTGCATTCGCACCATATCGTGGTTGAATGCCGGCGCATGGGCGGCGGCTTCGGTGGCAAGGAATCGCAGTCGGCGCTGTGGGCGGCGGCCGCCGCCATCGCGGCGGCCAAACTGAAGCGCCCGGTCAAGCTGCGCGCCGACCGCGACGACGACATGCTCGTCACCGGCAAGCGCCACTGCTTCTATTACGAGTACGAAGTTGGCTACGACGACGCCGGCCAGATCATCGCCGCCAGGGTCGACATGGTCTCGCGCGCGGGCTTCTCGGCCGACTTGTCCGGCCCTGTGGCCACGCGCGCAGTCTGCCACTTCGACAATACCTACTACCTGTCGGACGTGGAAATCCTGGCCGCTTGCGGCAAGACCAATACCCAGTCGAACACCGCCTTCCGCGGCTTCGGCGGTCCGCAGGGCGCCATCGCCATCGAATACGTGATCGACGAGATCGCGCGCAAGCTGGGCCGCGACGCGCTCGATATCCGGCGCATCAACTACTACGGGTGCGACGACCGCAACGTCACGCCGTATGGCCAGGTCGTCGTCGATAACGTCATCCACGAGCTGACGGCCGAGCTGGAAGAGACAAGCGAATACCGTGCGCGCCGCGCGCAGATCGCGCAGTTCAATGCCGCCAGCCCGGTGCTGAAAAAAGGCCTGGCGCTCACGCCCGTCAAATTCGGCATCGCCTTCAACGTGACCCACCTGAACCAGGCCGGGGCGCTGGTGCATGTGTATGTCGATGGCTCGATCACCGTCAACCACGGCGGCACCGAGATGGGGCAGGGCATCAACACCAAGGTCATGCAGGTCGTCGCGCACGAACTGGGCGTGGACCTGGCGCATGTGCGCGCCACCGCGACCGACACGAGCAAGGTGGCCAACACCTCGGCCACGGCGGCATCGACCGGCGCGGACCTGAACGGCAAGGCCGCGCAGGATGCGGCGCGCCAGATCCGCGAACGCCTGGCCGCCTTCGCCATCAAGCTCTATGGCGGCAGCGCGGCGCAGTTTGCCGATGGCCTGGTTCACGTCAATGGCCAGGAAGTGCTGTTCCCGGAACTGGTGCAAAAGGCTTATCTTGCGCGCGTGCAGCTGTGGTCGGACGGCTTCTATGCCACGCCGGGCCTGCACTGGGACCCGAAGACGATGAACGGCAATCCCTTCTCCTACTTCGCTTACGGCGCGGCGGTGGCCGAAGTCGTGGTCGATACGCTGACGGGCGAGTGGAAGCTGCTGCGTGCCGACGCACTGTACGACGCGGGCAATTCGCTCAACCCGGCCATCGATATCGGCCAGGTCGAAGGCGCCTTCATCCAGGGCATGGGCTGGCTGACGACGGAAGAACTGTGGTGGAACGAGGGCGGCAAGCTGATGACGCATGCGCCGTCGACCTACAAGATCCCCGGCGTGTCGGACTGCCCGGAAGACTTCCGCGTCAAGCTGTTCAAGAACCGCAATGTCGCCGACAGCATCCACCGCTCGAAAGCCGTGGGCGAACCGCCGCTGCTGCTGCCGTTTTCGGTGTTCTTTGCGATCCGCGATGCCATTTCCGCCGTCGGTGGCCACAAGGTGAACCCGCCTTTGAACGCGCCGGCGACGTCGGAAGAAATCCTCAAGGCCATTGCGGCCGTGGAGGCTGCGTAAAGTGGAAGACTGGCTCACAGGCGCGCAGCGCGAAGGCTGCATCGCGGGCGGCGCGAAGACGATCG
>JAZJYP010000246.1:5431-26364 GCA_040390345.1 Pseudomonadota bacterium
TCTCTTGGCTCGAACCTCATCATCGTTATGCCGGGCGCGCAGCGCGGACCAGGCATCCTGGTGACCGTGGCCAAGGTCGAAGGATCGGGGCCGCGCGAGCCGGGTGCAAAGATGTTCGTCAGCGCAGGCGCGGTGGCCGACACCATCGGCGGCGGCCACCTCGAACTACGCGCCATCGAGCTGGCGCGCGCCATGCTGCTCGACGGCCGCCTGCGCCTCATCGAACGCTTTGCGCTGGGCCCCAGCCTGGGCCAGTGCTGCGGCGGCGTCGTGCACCTGGCATTTGAACTGGCAGACGCCGCCATGCTGGCCACGCTGGCCGGGCGCCGTGCGCAGGACAGCTGCCGCCTGGTCGCTTTCGATGGCGCACCGGACTGGGAAGTTGCGCTCGAGGCGCGCGCAGGCGCCACCCACCTGATGCAGGAACAGGACGGCCGCCACTGGCTGGTTGACCCCGTGCTGGCGCCGCGCGCCCACCTTGTGCTGTTTGGCGCCGGCCATGTGGGCGCAGCCGTCGTGCGTGCGCTGGCCGACCTGCCCTGTACCGTGACCTGGGTCGACGAGCGCGAGGACCTGTTCCCTGCGGCCGTGCCGGCCAACGTCACCATCGAAGCGTCGGACGTGCCGGAGGCCCTCGTTGGCGCCGCGCCGGCTGGCGCGAGCTATCTTGTCATGACGCACAGCCACGCGCTCGACCAGCGCCTGACCGAAGCGATCATGGCGCGCGCCGACGTGGGCTGGTTCGGCCTGATCGGCTCGCATACCAAGCGCAAGCAGTTCGAACACCGCCTGCGTGCGCGCGGGGTCGACGGCGCGCGTATCGACGCCATGGTTTGCCCGATCGGGCTGCCCGGCATCACCGGCAAGGCGCCCGCCGTCATCGCCGCCTCCGTTTGCGCCCAACTCCTTGCCGTCTGGGAGCTGCAGTTCCGTAGGGTGGGCGCGCGCGCCCACGCCGAGCGCGACACCCACCGCGTGGGCGCACGCGCCCACCCTACAACACCGAAAGAGTCTTCATGTCTGTTGTAACACCCGTCCAGGTGCAAGCTTATCGTGCCAGCTTGCTGCACTTTCACGCCGATCCGGCGCTGGATCCGCTCGGCCATGCCTGGCATGAAGACGGCCTGCTGATCGTCGCCGACGGCATCGTTGCCGCGGCCGGCGACTATGCGGCGCTGGCGCCCATGCTTGGGCCTGATACGCCCGTGCACGACTACCGTGGCAAGCTGATCGTCCCCGGCTTCATCGACACCCACCTGCATTTCCCGCAGACGGACATGATCGCTTCGCCCGCCGAAGGCCTCTTACCCTGGCTGGAAACCTATACCTTCCCGACCGAGCGCCAGTTCGGCGACGGCGCCCATGCGCGCGAAGTGGCCAGCTTTTTCGTCGACGAGTTGCTACGCTGCGGCACCACCACGGCCATGGTCTACTGCACCGTGCACCGCGAATCGGTGGACGCCTTCTTTGACGTGGCTGAGGCGCGCAATCTGCGCATGGCAGCGGGCAAGGTCCTGATGGACCGCCATTGCCCCGACTTCCTGTGCGACACGGCCGAAGGCGGCGCGCGCGACACCGAAGAGCTGATCCAAAAGTGGCATGGGCGCGGACGCGCCATGGTTGCGATCACGCCGCGCTTCGCCCCCACCTCGACGCCGGCGCAGCTGCAGCTGGCCGGCGAACTGGCGCAAGCCTACCCGGACACCTATATCCAGACCCACGTGTCGGAAAACCACGATGAATGCGCCTGGGTCAAGTCGCTGTTCCCGCAGGCGCGCAGCTACCTCGATGTCTACGATGGCTTTGGCCTGATGCGCCCGCGCGCCATGTTCGGCCACTGCATCTGGCTCGATGACACCGATTTCGCCCGCATGGCCGAGACGGGGGCCGCCGCCGCCGTGTGTCCGACTTCGAATTTCTTCCTCGGCAGCGGCCTGTTCGACTTTGCCCGGGCCGATGCGGCCGGGGTGGGCCTGTCGCTGGCCACCGACGTGGGCGGCGGTACCTCATTTTCAATGTTGCAAACAATGAATGAAGCCTATAAAGTAGCACGACTGAAAGGCAGCTACCTGCCAGCCCTGCGCATGTTTTACCTGGCCACGCTGGGCGCGGCCCGCAGCATGCAGCTCGAAGGCACGATCGGCAATTTTGCCGCGGGCGCCGAAGCCGATTTCATCGTGCTCGACCCGCAGGCGACGCCGCTGCTGGCGCGCCGCACGGCGCGCACGGGCAGCCTGGAAGAATTACTGTTTGCGCTGGCATTACTGGGCGACGACCGCAGCGTGGCCGCTACCTATGCCAACGGTGTCCTGGTCCACCAGCGTTTGCATCAACAATAAGGGAAGATCCCATGATTACGCCATTTCGCAGCCTGATCCTCGCCAGCCTGGCCCTGGCCGCCGTCACGGCCCAGGCCAAGGGCCCCTCGCCCAAGGTCAACGAAGGCGCCACCGCGCGCCACCTCGCGTCCCTGCTGGCCGGCGGCGCGCCGAAAATGGCCGAGCTGACCCTGTTCATGAGCCAGCTGCCCAAGGGTGGCGACCTGCACCACCATTATTCCGGCGCCCTGTATGCCGAGCAGTACCTCGACTGGGTCGACCAGCAGGGCTATTGCGTCAACAAGTTCACCTTCCGCATCGAGACCACGAAGTCCGTGATCGATGCCCAGCGCGCCATGAAGCCGATGGACCGCTCCTGCCTCTCCACCGGCGAAGTGCTGGCCGACGACTACACCTACCGCGAATTGCTGCAGCGCTGGTCGAGCAAGGACTTCGACAACCACGGCGCCGTGCAGCCGCCGCCCGACCGCCAGTTCTTCGAAACCTTTGGCTACTTCGGCCCCGTCGCGCACACCAATTACAACTTGGGCACGCGCCGCCTGAAGGAGCGCGCCATCGCCGAAAACCTCGGCTATATCGAAACCATGTTCGAACTGGCGCCGATGGTGGCCAATGCCGACTTCGACGCGGCCATGGCGCGCGGCGGCGCGGACGACCCAGCCCAGCTGAAAGCCGCCCTCGAGGCCCTCGACAAGGACGCCGGCTTCGGCCAGCGCATCGCCGACTACGTGGCCAAGGTCAAGGAAGCGCACGCCAGCATCGACGACGCCAGCTTCACGATGCGCTACCAGGCCTATGTGCTGCGCCTGCTCGGTCCGTCCCAGGTGTTCTCGGCCATGGTGGCCGGCTTCAAGGCGGCCGGGCAGAGCGAGCTGGTGGTCGGCGTGAATATCGTCGGCGCGGAAAACAACGCCGTCGCCATGCGCGACTACGCGATGCACATGAAGATGTTCCAGTTCCTCAAGGCGCAGTACCCGAACGTCAAGGTGGCCCTGCACGCGGGCGAGCTGGCGCTGGGCATGGTGCAGCCGGAAGGCCTGAAATTCCACATCGACCAGGCCCTGGCCGTGGGCGGCGCCGACCGCATCGGCCATGGCATGGACCTGGCGCATGAGCGCAATGCCCTCGGTATCATGAAAATGATGCGTGAAAAGGACATTCCGGTTGAAATTAATTTGAGCAGCAACGATTTCATCCTCGGCATCAAGGGCGAGGCCCACCCCGTGACCCTGTACCGCAAATACCAGGTGCCCTTCGTCATTTCGACCGATGACGCGGGCGTGTCGCGCAACAACCTGTCCAACGAGTACGTGCTGTTCGCCAGCCGCTACAAGCCCGACTATGCCGAACTGAAGAAAGTTTCCTACAACGGCGTGCGCTATGCTTTCCTGCCGGAAACTGAGAAAAAGCGGCTCACCAAGCAGCTCGATGAGCGTTTCCTGAAATTCGAAGCCGATATCGCGGCCCTGGCCGCCCCGCGCAAGCGTTAAGTAAGAGCAACAGAAACAGGGCGGACCCGCGCAAGCCGGTCCGCTTTTTTGTTGCCTCTTTCATATCTGTGTGGCCATCCTGCTACACATTTGCCTCCTCGGGCAAACCTTTGTCGAAAAACATCTTGAAACGAATTCAGGCAGAAAGCGCTCATTTATAATCGCGCCTTAATGCCCCTCGGGCGTTGGTCGAAGAAATGAGTGAACTTTGGGCGAATTTATATTGCAATCATATAAATTCCGAAAAGAAATCGTATTTGTCAGCACCGTGGCCATCATGCATAGTTGACTGGAGTAGCATCCTAAAACTCAACTTTGGCATTTTGTCACCGACTTGAAACATTTGTTGTTCAGAATGTCGGGTTGTCTGCATCACAGAGGGGCGCCGCCAGGCGTCCACAATAATTATTAGTCTTTTTTGGGGTTAAACAATGATCAATCAAAAACGGATTCAGCTCACCAAGCTGGCGCTGGCTTTGTCTATCGCGCTGTCGGCTGCGCCGACGTTTGCACAGAACACCACGTCCGCCATCGGCGGGCGCATTTCCGCAGCCGACGGCAAGCCTGCCGGCGGCGCGACGGTGTCCATCGTCCACACCGAATCCGGTTCGGTCAACAACGTCGTCACCGACGCTGAAGGCCGTTACGTGGCACGCGGCCTGCGCGCCGGCGGTCCGTACACGATCATCATCACCAAAGACGGCGTCTCCGAGAAAAAAGAAGGCGTCTTCATCAACCTGGCCGAAACGGCCGCCATCGACGCGACCCTGGGCGCACCGGTGATCCAGTCGGTGACGATCACCGGCAGCGCCGCCCGCTCGGACAAGTTCTCGCGCTCGAACATGGGCGCCGGCACTTCGATCGGCCCGACCGAAATCGCCACCCAAGCCTCGATCCAGCGCAACCTGCAGGACTACGCCCGTGCCGACCCACGCGTGTCGCAGACCGACAAAGAGCGCGGCGAAATGTCCGTGGCCGGCCAGAACTCGCGCTACAACAGCCTGACCATCGACGGCGTGGCCGTCAACGACACCTTCGGCCTGGAAGCGAACGGTTCGCCAACGGCCAAGCAGCCAATCTCGATCGAAGCGATCCAGTCGGTGCAGGTGAACGTGGCCAACTACGACGTGACCCAGAAGGGCTACACGGGCGCCAACGTCAATGCCGTGACCAAGTCCGGTACCAACGAATGGAAAGGCTCGATGTACTACGTGTTCCGCGATGACCGCTTCGTGGGCAAGAAGTACAACTCGTCGAACGACACCTTCTTCGCCGCGGCACCATTCAAGGAAACGACCAAGGGCGGCACCGTCAGCGGCCCGCTGATCAAGGACAAGCTGTTCTTCTTCGCCAACCTGGAAGAGCTGAAATCGACCCGTACGGCACCCGCCTTCGGCCCGATCGGCTCCTCGCAGACCAATGTCGGCGTGACCACGGCCGCCATCGCCGCAGCCCAGCAGATCGCCAAGACCACCTACAACCTGGACATCGGTTCGATCGACGTGCCGCCAGGCTCGCAGTTGTCGGTGCGTGACCAGCTGATCAAGGTTGACTGGAATATCAACGACAACCACCGCGCGATGTTCCGCTACGCCAAGACCGACCAGGCCGAGCCGTTCTTCCCCTTCATCTCCGCCACCGGCGTGACGATGTCGTCGACCTTCTACAACCAGGGCAAGACGATTGAAACCGTGGTCGGCCAGCTGTTCTCGGACTGGACGCCGAACTTCTCGACCGAGTTGAAGTATTCGAAGCGCGACTACGACGCCGTGCCAACGAACAATGCGCGCACCCCGCTGGTGGGCCTGACTTTCTCGGGCAACACCCCGGCCGGCACGCCAGCTTCGGTGCCAACGGGTAACCGCTTCCTGAACTTCGGTACGGAAAACAGCCGCCAGATCAACATCCTGGGCACCAAGACGACCGACCTGTACGGCGGTGCCAACTGGTCGCTGGGCGACCATGAAGTCAAGTTCGGCGCCGACTACCAGAAGAACGAGATCTACAACGCCTTCCTGCAGAACGTGTTCGGCAACTACACCTTCAACTGCAACGCGCAAATCGCTTACGAATTCGCGCCAGGTCGCACCATCAGCTGCTCCAATGGTGCTGACGCCGAAGCGGCCGTGCTGGAAAACTACCGCCGCGGCCGTCCAAGCGCCGTGACGATCCAAGTGCCAGTGGCCGGTGGCTCGCTCGACAACGCGATCGCCAACTTCGCGCTGAAGAACACCGGTACCTTCGTCCAGGATACGTGGAACGTCAACCCGCGCCTGACGCTGACCTACGGCGTGCGCGTCGATTCGGCCAAGGTGGGCAACACGCCACTGCGCAACGATGCAGCGGCAGCACCGATGGTCGCTGGTTCGATTTCGGCTGACGGCAAGACCATCGTGCGCCAGAGCGGCGGCTTCGGCCTGGACAACACCCGTACCATCGACGGCCAGCAACTGGTGCAGCCACGCGTGGGCTTCAACTACCGCCTCGACACGGCACGCACGACGCAGATCCGCGGCGGCGCAGGCCTGTTCCAGGGCGCGGCAGCGACGGTGTGGATGTCCAACCCGTTCTCCAACCCTGGCGTGGCAACGCGCATCATCGGTTGCGGCGGCTCCTTCCCGGCCTGCGCCACCACGGGCGGCCTGTATAGCCCGAATCCTGATACCCAGCCAACCAACTTCGGTGGCACGCCGCCGGCGGCCAACGTCGACTTCCTCGATCCATCGCTGCGCCAGCCGTCGATCTGGAAATCGAACCTGGCCTTCGAAACGGAACTGCCATGGGGCGGCCTGGTCTTCGGTGCGGAATACCTGTACACGAAGAACAAGGACTCGATCTACTACAAGCACCTGAACCTCGGTGGCGCCACCAAGACCGGCACCGACGGTCGTGAGTTGTACTACACCCCGCAGGGCTACAACCCGGCCTGCTGGACCGCCACCGGTGGCACCGTGACCTCGGGCGCCGCTTGCACGGGCTTCCGTACCCGCGCCGAGTCGAACCCGCTGTACAACAACGTGCTCAACGCCATCAAGACCGACCAGGGTCGTGGCAACCTGATCACCGCCTCGCTGTCCAAGCCAATGAGCAAGGGCTTCGCCTGGTCCGTGTCGTACACCCGTACCGATGCCACCGAAGTGTCGCCACTGACCTCGTCGGTGTCGAATTCGAACTGGGCCGGCCGTTCGGTGTTCAACCCGAACGAAGAAGTCGCTTCGAACTCGAGCTACCTGGTCAAGGACCGCGTGAACGCCCAGCTGTCGTGGGAACACCGCTTCTTCGGCACCTACAAGACCCGCTTCGGCGCGTTCTTTGAAGGCCGCAAGGGCAAGCCATACAGCTGGACCGTCAACAACGACTTGAACGGTGACGGCCTGGGCGGCAACGACCTGATGTACATCCCGAAAGCCATGGGTTCGGGCGACGTGATCTTCTACGGCGACACCGCGACCAGCCACGCCAACGAGCAGCGTTTCTGGGACATCGTCAACGCCGACAAGGACCTGCGCAATGCGGCCGGTACCGTCGTCAAGCGTAACGGTTCCTTCGCGCCGTGGACCAACTCGATCGACATGCGCATCAGCCAGGAAGTGCCTGGCCTGTGGAAGAACAACAAGGGCACCATCGCCCTCGACTTCTTCAACGTCGGCAACATGATCAACAAGCGCTGGGGTCGTATTCCAGAAGTCGGCTTCCAGTCCAACGGCGGCCAGGCACGCAGCTTCGTCGACTTCGCCGGTCTCGATCCAGCCACTGGCAAGTACATCTACAACGTGCGTCCTTCGGTAGAAACGATCGACCTGCGCCAGGTGAAGGGCGAATCGCAGTGGGCCATGCAAGTGACCCTGCGCTACGAGTTCTAAGCGTCAGCACTTGATGTAATCTGAAGCGGCCGGTGGCGACACCGGCCGTTTTTTTTGCTACGTTCCGATACAAATCGACGCTGCGCACGGCGCGGCAAATCGCTTATCCTCTCTGCCTATGAACCATTTTTCCAAGTCCCTCGGCGCGCTGCTGGCCGGCGCGGTGCTGTGCGGCTGCGCTCCATTGACGCTCCACGTGGTGGCGCTGAACGACTTCCACGGCAACCTCGAAACGAACAAGATGTGGCAGGGCCCGGTGGCCGTGCAAGCCGGCGGCGCCGAGACGATCGCCGCGGCCCTGCAGGCCTGGCGGCGTGAAGACCCCGAATTGCTGCTCGTCGGCGCCGGCGACCTGGTCTCGGCCAGCCCGGCGCTGTCGTCGATGTGGGCGGACGAACCGACCATCGGCGCGATGAACCTGCTCGGCCTGCGCGCGAGCGCGCTGGGCAACCATGAATTCGACGCGGGCACCAGGGAGCTGATGCGCCTGCAACAGGGGGGCTGCGATTCGCCGCGCCCGGACAAGGCCTGCCAGTTCCGTCCCGGCTTCGAGGGGGCGCGTTTCCCTTACCTGGCGGCGAATGTGCGCGACGCGGCCACCGGCAAGCTGCTGGTGCCGGCCTGGCGCATCGAACAGGCGCATGGCGTCAAGATTGGTTTCATCGGCGCCGTCACGCGCGAGGCACCCGCTTCGATCATGGCCAGCAATACGGCAGGCTTGTCCTTCGCCGACGAGGCCGATGCCATCAACGGCGTGCTGCCGGAATTGAAGGCCGCTGGCGCCACCGTGTTCGTCGTGCTAATACACGAAGGTGCGCGCGACAGGGAAGCGGCCAGCGACTGCCACGACTTCAAGGGCCCGATCGTCGATATCGTCAAGCGGCTCGATCCTCGGATCCGCTTGATCGTCAGCGGCCATTCGCACATGCCCTATGCCTGCCAGGTGGACGGGCGCATGGTGACGCAAGCGGACATGGGCGGGCATATGCTCACGCGCATCGCGCTCACGCTCGACGCGCGCACGCGTGAAGTGACCGCCGTCAAGGCGGCAAACGTGCTGCTCGAGCCGGGCGTCCATGCCCCCGACCCAGCCATGACGGCCTTCATGGCGAAGGTGCGCGAACGCAGCACCGCCGCGCTGGCGCGTCCGGTGGCGACACTGGCAGTGCCGTCGATCCGCCGCAAGGGCAATGAGGCGGGCGAATCGGCGCTGGGCGACCTGATTGCCGACGCCATGCTCGAGGCGACGCGCGAACTGAACGTCGATGTGGCGTTCATGAATCCGGGCGGGATCCGCAAGGACCTCGACGCCGGCACGGACCTGGTGCTGCGCTATGGCCAGGTGCAGGCGGTGCAACCGTTTGGCAACCTGGTCTTGGTGCTGGAGATGACGGGTGCGCAGCTGCGGGCCTTGCTCGAATCGCAGTGGACCAAGGGCGGCGACGACAAGGTACTGCAGGTCTCGCGCGGCTTCAGCTACCGCTGGGACGCGCAGGCACCCTACGGTCAACGTGTGGTCGCGGGCAGCGTGATGCTAAATGGCGCAGCGCTCGACGATCGCAAGACCTATCGGGTCGCTGCCAGCAATTTCCTGTATGGCGGCGGGGATGGCTTCACGACGTTCAAGGAGGCGCGCAAGCTGGTCGCGCCGCAGCTGCTCGACCTCGATGTGCTGGCCACCTACCTGGCCAGGCAGGGCAAGAGCGCCAGCGCCGACAGTGCCGCCCGCATCCAGCGTGTCAACTGAGAGGAGCCTTGCATGCGCCCATTGATTTTCGCCGCCTTGTTTGCCGTAGCCGGTGGTGTACACGCCGAGTTTTCCATTCCCGGCTACGAACTGGTGCAGACCGCACCGGTTGAAACGACGCTTTCGTCGCCGGACTTGCGCGACCCGGTCACAGTGTGGTGCGAACTGTTCGAGCACGCCAGGGGCGAGATCGCGATCGGCCAGTTCTATGCCGCCAGCCGTGCCGGCGCGCCATTCGAGAAGGTGCTGGCCGCGCTGGAAGCGGCCGGCAAGCGCGGCGTGAAGATCCGTTTCCTGCTCGAGCAACGCGGTGTCAAGCTGTCCGAGGCGGCGACCTTGGAGCGGCTGCGCCAGATCCCCAACCTGGAATTGCGCGTGCTCGAATTCGGCAAGCTCAAGGCCAACGGCATCATTCACGCCAAGTATGTGCTGGTGGACCGCCAGGCAGCCTTCATCGGTAGCCAGAACTTCGACTGGCGCTCGTTCACCCACATCCACGAGACGGGCTTGCGCATCACCGACCCGAACGTCGTGGCCCAGGTGCAGGCGGTGTTCGAGCAGGACTGGCAGGCCCAGGGTGCCCTGGCTGCCGGACGCGCCGTGGCGCCCCAGCCGGTGGCGCTGGCGGCACCGAGCCTGGCGGGTGCGGCGCAGCTGCTGGCCAGCCCGGCCGCCTTCAATCCGCCCGGTGTGGCCGATTCGGAGCGCGCACTGCCGGCCCTGCTGGCCGAAGCGAAGCAGGAAGTACGCGTGCAGCTGCTCGATTATGTGCCGCTCGGCTTTGGCAATGGCCGGCCTTTCTACGGCGTGATCGACAATGCCATCCGCGCGGCCGCCGCGCGCGGCGTGACGGTCAAGCTGATGGTCTCGCACTGGAATACCGAGCAGCCCGGCATCGCCTGGCTCAAAAGCCTGGCGATGGTACCGAATGTGCAGATCCGGATCGTGACCTTGCCGCAGGCGGCGGCTGGCCCGATTCCGTTTGCGCGCGTCATCCACAGCAAGACCATGAGCATCGACGGCAAGCTGGCCTGGGTGGGCACGAGCAACTGGAGCGGCGGCTACTTCGACAACTCACGCAACCTTGAAGTGGTGCTGCGCAACGAGAAGATGGCCCAGCGCATCGCGCAGCTGCATGAACAAACCTGGTCGTCGCCGTACGCGGCGCCGATCGACATCAACAAGAACTATCCGAAGCCCGACAAGGGCGCGGCCGAATAAACCCAGGGAACCACGATGAAAAAACTAGCTTGTGTACTCGCATTGACCGGCGCGTTTGCTGCCACCGACGCCCTCGCATGGGGCAATGACGGCCACCGCGTCGTCGGCGCCATCGCCGACAAACTGCTCAAGGGCAGCCACGCCCAGAAGGAGCTTGACGCCATCTTGCTGCCGGGCGAGTCGCTCGAATCGATCGCCAACTGGGCCGACTGTGTCAAGGGGACCTATTGCGGCCCGCAGACGCCGGAGATGGTCGCCTATGTCAACGCCAACCCGAAGCACAGCGAGTACCATTACACCGACATCCCGTTCCAGAATGCGCGCTACCAGGACGGCGCCATCGGCACCGGCCCGGACGATATCGTGCAAACGCTCAAGCAAGCCATCGCTGCGCTGCAAGGCAAGCTTGACACGGCCTCGAACCCGCACCAGTTCAGCAAGCGCCAGGCGCTGATGCTGCTGGTGCACATGACGGGCGACATCCACCAGCCCCTGCACGTGGGCGCGGCCTACGTCGGCAAGGACAATACCTTCATCGTCCCGGCCAGCAAGGGGGCGATCGACGCGGTCAATGTATTCGATGCGCGCGGCGGCAACAACCTGCTGCTGGACGACGAAAAGCTGTCCACCGCCAGCGCCAGCCTGATTCCCGGCGAAGCCAGGCCGCTCGCGCCGGGCGTGCCGAAAGCGCTGACCAAGCCTTTCCACTCCTACTGGGACACGACTGTGGTCGACTACGCGATGCGCCGGGTGAGCACCAGGACGCCCGAGCAGTTTGCCGATTACGCCATCAAGAGCGGCGCCAGCGTGCCCGCCAATACGGGCGATGTGGCGAGCTGGCCCTACCAGTGGGCTGACGACACGTTGGCCGCGTCGAAGATCGCCTACAGCGGCGTGGTGCCGGGCGTGATCACGGCGCAGGTGAGCAAGAAGGGCGAGACCTACTACACCTGGGGTGTGGAAGTGCCGCAGGATTATCCGGTGCCCAGTTCCGCGCTGGCCAAGACCCAGCTGATCAAGGGCGGCTACCACCTTGCGGCGGTGCTGCAGGCGATCTGGCAATGATGCGGCGCCTGCTGCTGGCCAGTGCGCTCGCTGCGCCCGGCGCGCACGCAGCCTTGCCTTTGTGGGAAGCGGGCGTGGCAGCCGGCACTGCCTCGACACCGGCTTACCCGGGCGCCGAAGCGCGTGCGTCGCGCACCTTGGCCTTGCCTTTCCTGATCTACCGCGGCGAGGTGCTGCGCTCCGACCAGGGCGGCGTGGGCGCGCGCCTGCTGCATACGGAGCAGGCCGATGTCGATGTCGGCTTCTCGCTGTCGCTGCCGTCGCATTCGCGCGATGACGCAGCGCGCGCCGGCATGCCCGACCTGGGTACGCTGTTCGAATTCGGGCCGCGCGTGAAGTTCAAGCTGGCCGATCCGCGCTGGCAGATCGAACTGCCGCTGCGCAGCGTGATCGAAGTGCGCGGCGGCCTGCACCGCGTGGGCTGGACCTTCGAACCGAAGCTGGCCTTGCGCCTGCGCGGCGAAGAAGACCATAGCCAGGTCGAGGCCCACCTGGGCGTGATGGCCGGTGACCAGGGCGTGAACCGCTATTTTTACGAAGTGGCGCCGCAGTACGCCACTGCTGCGCGCCCGGCCTACCAGGCACGGGCTGGTTTGCTGCTGGTGCGTGCGGGACTGAGCGCCGCGTGGCGCGTGCACCCGTCGGTGCGCACCTTCAGTTTCCTGCGCTACGACGCCTATGCGCACGCAGCCAATGCCGACAGCCCGCTGATGCAGCGGCGCAGCGGCTTGTCGCTGGGCGTCGGCGCGGCGTGGACCCTGGCCCAGTCGGGCGTGCCGGCCCGGCAGTCGGATTGACGCCACACCGCTTGCTTCGGCGCCGTGCAGGTGTTAGCTTCAAATGGCTTCCACAAAAACCATTGGAGACCTGCGATGAAAGCTATCCTGAAAGCGTTCGCCCTGTTTTTCATGTTTGCATGTGCCTCGGCGTCGGCAGCCGACAAGGGCACGATGGACGAGGCCCAGGCCTTCGTCAAGAAAGCCGTCGCCTATGTGAAAGCACACGGGCGCGAAGCGTCGCTGGCCGAGTTCAGCAACCCCAAAGGCAGTTTCATCGACCGCGACCTGTACATCTTCGTCATCGACATGAAGGGCAAGATGCTCGCCCACGGCAACTTGCCCAAGATTATCAACAAGGATGTGCTGGAGATGAAGGATCCGGACGGGCGCTTCCTGTTCAAGGACATGCTGGCCGTGGCCAACGGTCCCGGCAGCGGCTGGGTGCATTACAAGTGGAATAACCCGAGCACCAACAGGATCGACCCGAAATCGACCTTCGTGGAGAAGGTCGATGACATGGTCGTTGGCTGTGGCGTCTACAAATAGAGGCGCTTAACGCGATTTGACGAAAGGCTTGCCGATGGCTTTCGGGGCGACCGATTTGGCCATCAGGCCGGCCAGCACGATGACGGTGACGACGTAGGGAATCATCTGGATCAGCGAGCCGGGGATGCGGCCGATGCCGGGCAGGTCGACGCCCTCGATCTGGATCTGCACGGCCGAGAAAAAGCCGAACATCACACAACCCATGGCCGTGTACATAGGGCGCCAATTGCCAAACACGAGGGCAGTCAGCGCGAGGTAGCCGGCGCCGGCCGACATGTCGCGCAGGAAGAAGCCGCTCTGCACGATGGCGAGATACGCACCCGAGAACGAGCACAACACGCCGGCGATGAACATGGCCAGGTAGCGGGTGCGCTCGACCGAGACGCCGGCGGCGTCGGCGGCGTGGGGGTTTTCGCCGCAGGCGCGCAGGCGCAGGCCGAAGCGGCTGTGGTAGACGATCCAGTGCACCAGCGGGATCAGGGCGAAGGCCAGGTAGACCAGCACCGAGTGCCCGCCGATCAGGTGGCCGTAGAACCAGCCCAGGAAAGGCACATTGGCCAGCGCGTCGGTGCCGGGCAGGACCACGTCGAACAGGCGCGCCTGGCCCAGGTCGGGCGTGCGCCCGCCCTGCTGGTAGAAGAACTGGGCCAGCACGAAGGTCAAGCCGCTCATGGCGATATTGATGGCGATGCCGCCGACGAGCTGGTTGCCCTTTTGGGTGATGCTGACAAAACCCTGCAGCAGGCCGATCAGGGCCGAGACCGCCACGGCGGCGGCCACGCCGTACCAGGGGTTTTGCGTGGTGAAGGCGACGGCGGCCGAGACGAAGGCCGAGGCGAGGATCTTGCCTTCGAGGGCCAGGTCGATCACGCCCGAGCGTTCGGCGAACAGGCCGGCCATGGCGGCGAAGATCAGCACCGGTGCGCTGCGGATGGTCGATACCAGGATGCTGGCAATGTGGAGGTCTTCGAACATTGTCTTAGCCTTTGCGAACGTTGATCAGTTTGAGCAGGGCGGGGGCGTACAGGTTTTCCATCGCGCCGCAGAACAGGATGATCAAACCCTGGATGAAGATGAAGGTCTCTTGCGGGATGTTCGGTTTTTCCAGCGACAGGTCGAAGCCGCCCTGGATCAGCGCGCCGAACAGCACCGACGAGAGGAAGATGCCGACCGGGTGCTGGCGGCCCATCAGGGCGATCGCGATGCCGATAAAGCCGGCGCCGGCCGGGAAATTCAGCGACAGGTAGTGGGTCGAGCCCATGATGGAATTGACCGAGGCCAGGCCGGCCAGCGCGCCCGAAATGAGCATGGCGACGATAATCATCTTGCTGATCGAGATGCCGGCGTAATGGGCCGCGTGCTGGTTCAGGCCCGTTGCGCGCAGGGCGTAGCCCCAGGACGAGCGCCACACCATCACGCCGTAGATTGCCAGCGCCACGATGGCGATAATGAAGGAGATATTGAGCGGCGTGTCGCCCAGCACCGGGAACAGGGTGTTCAGGCGCGGCATGAAGCCGGCGTCGGCGAACACGCGCGAAGCCGGATTCTGCTGGCCCTCGGGCACAAGTTTCAGGATCGCGAAATTCATCAGCGAAGAGGCGATGAAGTTGAACATGATCGTCGTCACGACCACGTGCGAACCGCGCCGCGCCTGCAGGTAGCCTGGCACAAACGCCCAGAGCGCGCCGAACAGGGCGGCGCTCAGCATGGCCGCCGGGATCAGGAGGAGCGCAGGCAGCCTGGCGTCGAGCATCAGCATCGCCACGGTCAGCCCGAAGCCGCCGACATACATCTGGCCTTCGCTGCCGATGTTGAACAGGCCGGCCTTCATGGCGATCGACACGGACAGGCCGGTGAAGATGAAGGTCGAGGCGTAGAACAGCGTGTAGGACAGGCCCTCCGGGTTGAGGATGGCGCTGTTGACCAGGATGCCGAGCGACTCGGCCGGGTTTTCGCCGAGCAGGCGGATGACCAGGGCCGCCACCAGCAGGGCCGAGAGCAGGTTCAGGACGGGCAGGGCGACCGCGGTGGCCCAGCGTGGCAGTTCGGTTTTCTTCATGATTTGTGCACTCCGCCCATCAGGCAGCCCAGGCGTGTGGTATCGAATTCTTCAATCTTCAGTTCCCCGGTGATGCGCCCGCCCGACATGACGATGATGCGGTCGGCCAGGGCGTGCACTTCGTCCAGTTCGACCGAGACGAGCAGGATGGCCACGCCTTCGTCGCGCATCTTCAGGAGCTGGGTGTGGATCGCTTCGATGGTGCCGATGTCGACGCCGCGGGTGGGCTGGCCCACCAGCATGAGCTTCGGTTTGGCCGACACTTCGCGCGCGATGACGACTTTTTGCTGGTTGCCGCCCGAGAGCAGGCCGATACGCAGTTCCGGATTGTTCGGGCGCACGTCAAAGGCCTTGAGCAGGTCGGCGCAGCGCGCGGCGATGGCCTTGAAGTCGAACAGGCCCCAGCCGCGGGTGACGCGGTCCTGGTAGCCGAACACGGTGTTCTGCATGACCGAGAAGTCCTTGATGACGCCGTCGCGCAGGCGGTCTTCCGGCACGTGGCCGATGCCCAGCTTGCGGAAAATCCAGGGCAGGCCATCGGCGTCGCGGCGGCCGGCGATTGGCAGGGCGATGCCGCAAAAGTCGATGCTGCCGGAGGTGGGCAAGCGCATGCCCGACAGGATTTCCATCAGTTCGCTCTGGCCGTTGCCGGACACGCCGGCGATGGCGACGATTTCGCCCGCGCGCAAGGTGAAGTCGATGTCGGCCAGCAGGGCCACGCCTTGCTGGTCCTTCAGCTGCAGGCCGGCGACCTTGAGCACGTCGGCGCCCGGTGCGTAGGGTGCGCGCGGCAGGTTCGATTCGATCGGGCGGCCCACCATCATGTTGGCCAGTTCGCGCGTCGAGGTCGTTGCCGTGGCGACGCCGCCGACGACGCGGCCGGCGCGCATCACCGTCACCTGGTCGGTGATGGCCATGATTTCACCGAGCTTGTGGGTGATCAGGATGATGGTCTTGCCCTGCTCCTTGAACAGGCGCAGGATGTCGAACAGCGACTCGGTTTCCTGGGCCGTGAGCACGGCGGTGGGCTCGTCGAGGATCAGGATGTTGGCGCTGCGGTAGATCTGCTTGAGGATCTCGACGCGCTGCTGCGCGCCCACCGACAGGTCTTCGATTTTCGCCAGCGGATCGACGTCGAGGTGGTAGCGCTCGCAGATCTCGCGCAGCTTCTTCTCGGTAGCGAGGCGGTGGCTGGCCAGCTTGAAGCCGCCTTCGGTACCGAGCATGACGTTGTCGAGCACGGTGAAATTTTCGACCAGCATGAAGTGCTGGTGCACCATGCCGATGCCCAGGGCGATCGCTTCCTGGCTGCTGCGGATGGCCTGGGCCTGGCCGTCGAGCAGTACCTGGCCGCTGTCGGCGTGGTAGTAGCCGTACAGGATGCTCATGAGGGTGGACTTGCCGGCGCCGTTTTCGCCGATGACGCCATGGATGGAACCCTTGGCGATGGTGAAGCTGACGTCGGCATTGGCCTGCACGGCCCCGAAGGCCTTGCTTATCTGGCGAAATTCAACAGCTGGCTGCATAGAGGA
Source organism: Pseudomonadota bacterium (assembly GCA_040390345.1). Lineage (GTDB taxonomy): Bacteria > Pseudomonadota > Gammaproteobacteria > Burkholderiales > Burkholderiaceae_D > Telluria_A. The sequence goes on from JAZJYP010000246.1 coordinate 22,073, forward strand.
TCAGTGTTCGATGAGTTCAAAGCGCGCCGAACCGGCGGGACCGGGGCGGCGCGCTCATGGGGAAAACGGGCGGATCAGACCGGGCAGTGATTGCTCGTGCGGTAGTCGACGACCTTGACCTTGCCGCTGATGATGTCGGCCTTCGCTTCGTTGACTTTCTTTTCCATCGCCGGAGTGACGACGGCGCGGTTGTCCTTGTCGACGACCCAGTCCACGCCGCCTTCTTTCAGGCCGCGGTAGCTGATGCCCGGCTTCCAGCTGCCGGCCTTGGCCTGCATGAAGGCGTCGTAGACGGCACCGTCGACATGCTTGACCATCGAGGTCAGCATCGTGCCCGGATGCAGGTAGTTCTGGTTCGAGTCGACCCCGATGGCCAGCTTGCCTTTTTCCTTGGCCGTCTGCAGCGTGCCCATGCCCGAGCCGCCGGCCACCGCGAAGACGACGTCGACGCCGCGGTCGAACTGCGCGCGCGCCAGTTCGCCACCCTTGGCCGGATCGTTCCAGGCCGCGCTGGTGGTGCCGACCATGTTCTGCATGGTCTCGGTTTTTTTGTCGGTGGCCTTGGCGCCCTGGCTGTAGCCGCAGGAGAAGGCGCGGATCAGGGGAATGTCCATGCCGCCGATGAAGCCGATTTTTTTCGTCTTCGACGCCATGGCCGCCGCCACGCCGACCAGGTAGGAGCCTTCTTCTTCCTTGAACAGGATGGAATTGATATTGTCGCCCTTGGCGTCGCCATCGACGAGGACGAAGTGCACGGCCGGGAATTCCCTGGCGACCTTCTGCACGGCCTGGGTCTGCGAGAAGCCGATCGAGACGATCACGTCGAGCTTCTTGCGCGCCAGGCCGCGCAGGATCTGCTCGGCCTGGGTGTCGGAGGAGGCCTGGGCTTCGATGAATTTGATGCCGCTTTCCTTGCTAAAGCGCGCGGCGCCTTCGGAAGCGGACTGGTTGAACGATTTGTCGAACTTGCCGCCCGCATCGTAGACGATGCCCAGTTTGGGTTCGGCCGCTTGCGCGCCAAAGGCCACGCACAGCGCCGCGATCGTCATGCTGAGTTGCTTGAATTTCATGTGTTTAGCTCCTGGAATGGCGTTATTGTAACCGCCGGGGGATACAGACTGCATAAGCTTAGCCGACCTTAGGCGACCAAGGCCAGCAAATTGGCGTGGGCCTGCTCGAATTGTGCGAGGCCCTTGGCCAACAGCTCCTTGCCGATGGTGTCGAGGTCGATGCCGTGGCGGCCCAGCTGGGACAACACGGCCTGGGCGTCGGCCAGGTTGTCACCGAGCGAAGCGCGCGCCATGCCGTGGTCGCGGAAGGCGGCCAGGGTGGCGTCGGGCACGGTATTGACGGTGCCTTCGCCGATCAGTTCTTCCACATAGCGCACATCGCGCATGGCCGGGTCTTTGGTAGCAGTGCTGGCCCACAGCAGTGCCTGTGGCGTCGCGCCGAAGGCGGCGAAGACGGCGAAGGCGGCGTCGTTCTGCCAGTCGCGGTAGGCCAGGCGGGCGGCGGCGATGGCGGCCTTGCCGCGCAGGCTGGCCGCCGCGGCGGGCAGCAGGGCGTCGACGGCGGCGTCCACGCGCGAGATGAAGACGCTGGCCACGCTGGCGATGCGCTGCACCGACAGTTTCGCTTCCAGGCGGCGCGCCAGGCCACGGCGGTGCGCCGCGCGCACGGCGTGCAGCTGGCGCGTGGTGAAGACGAGCGTCATGTTGACGTTGATGCCGGCGAAGATCGCCTCTTCCAGGGCCAAGATGCCCGCTTCGGTGGCGGGGATCTTGATCATCACGTTCGGGCGCGCGATGGCGGCCCACAGGCGGCGCGCCTCGGCCAGGGTGGCCACGGCGTCGTGCGCATGCTGGGGCGCCACTTCCATGCTGACGAAGCCGGCGCGGCAGCCGCTTTGCTCGTAGGTCGCGGCGAACAGCTCGCAGGCGCGCTGCACGTCGGGCTGCACCAGGGCTTCGAAGCGCGCCTCGGGCGTGGCCAGCGCGGCGCGCAGGGCCGGCAGGGCCGCCTGGTAGGCCGGGCTGGTGAGGATGGCCTGGTAGAAGATGGCCGGATTGGTCGTCACGCCGGCGATGCCGTCGGCGACGATGGCGTCGTTCAGGGCGCCGGAGGCGATCAGCTCGCGTGACAGGTTGTCGAGCCAGAGTTGCTGGCCAAAGGCGGCCACCGATTTCAAGCGGCTGGGGGAAGTGCTGGCAGGGATCATCAGGCTCTTTCGGTAAGTCGGGTGTCGTATCCCCGCAACGACGTATTTGCAACAGTTTGGTGCGCAGCCGGCGTGAACTTGGTCAGATTGGGTGTGGCGGCCATGACAGCTTCGGTACAGGTTAGCAGGGCGGGGCCATCGGGAGGCGGCCGCGGTACAGCCTTGGAACTATGCATCAGGCCGATTATGTATGGCAAATACGATTTATCTTTGTTATTTATACAAAACGAATATAAATACATGATGATTTCGCACCAATATTATTCATGCTAGGATGCCCAATCCTTTACATATTGCAAAGGAAAAGCTTGTAAAAACAATACGTTATTTGGCCGCAGAGCCGAAAGCGCGAGATCTGCTTCTATTTGGGAAGTCTTACACCTAAGGGGTTGAATGTAATGTCAAAACACACCAGGAATTATTCGCTGATCGCGCTGGCCATCGCCGGCGCGTTCCCACTGCACGCACTGGCCCAGGAAGCGGCGCCGGAAGCGACCAAGGCCCAGCCAGGCCAGCTTGAAACGGTGATCGTGACGGCCCAGCGCCGTTCCGAGAACATCAAGGATGTGCCGATGGCCATCACCACGCTCAAGGGCGACAAGCTCGACGTGCTCACCTCCGGCGGCCAGGATATCCGTTTCCTGGCCGGGCGCTCGCCGTCGCTGAACGTGGAATCGGACTTTGGCCGCACCTTCCCGCGCTTCTACATCCGCGGCCTGGGCAACACCGACTTCGACCTGAACGCGTCCCAGCCGGTGGGCATGGTCTACGACGACATCGTGATGGAGTCGCCCATGCTCAAGGGCTTCCCCGTGTTCGACGTCGACCAGATCGAGGTGCTGCGCGGACCCCAGGGCACCCTGTTCGGCCGTAACTCCCCTGCCGGCGTGATCAAGTTCGAATCGACCAAGCCGACCAACAAGTTCGAAGGCTACGGCAATATCGGCTTTGGCAACTACAGCGCCGTCAATGCCGAAGGCGCGCTGAACATCCCGCTCTCGCCCGAAATGGCGATGCGCGTGTCGCTGCAGTCGCAGCACCGCGCCGACCGCGTGCACAACCCGATCGCCGCGGCCCCGACGCACGACTTCGAAGGCTATGACGACAACGCCGCGCGCGTGCAGCTGCAGTACAAGACCAAGGAATTTACCGTGCTGGCCAATGTGCACCACCGCGACTACAAGGGCAATGCCACCCTGTTCCGTGCCAATATCATCAAGAAGGGCACCAATGAGCTGGTCGATGGCTTCGACTACGGCACCTATCCGACCGACGGCGCCAACACCCAGACCTTGACGACGACGGGCGCCAACCTGCGCCTGCGCTGGAACCTCGACGACCTGACCTTCCACTCGATCACCGGCTACGAGAAGGCCAAGTTCTACAGCTACGGCGACGTCGACGGCGGCTTTGGGGCCGTGTACGCGCCGCCGATGGGCCCGAACTATCCAGGCCAGCCGGCCTTCATCCCGTTCAACGCCGAGACGGCCGACGGCCTGCCCGACCACAAGCAGATCAGCCAGGAATTCCGCCTCGAGTCGAACTACAAGGGTCCGCTGAACTGGATCGGCGGCCTGTACTACTTCAAGGAAGACATCCAGGTCGACTCCTTCAACTTCGACACCTTCAACCACAACAAGCTGCATGGCTACGCGGTGCAGCACCAGCACTCCAAGTCCTTCGCCGTGTTCGGGTCCGTGAACTACACGGTGGCCGACGACTTGAAGGTGCGTGCGGGCGTGCGCTACACCGACGACAAGAAGGATTTCGATGCGACGCGCACCCAGAACCCGTTTGACGACCTCAAAGGCATCGGCCCGTTGACCACGCATCCAAGCGCGACCAACGTCAGCTGGGACCTGTCGGGCACCTACTCGCTGGACAAGTCGACCAACCTGTTCGCACGTGTCGCCACCGGCTACCGCGCGCCGTCGATCCAGGGCCGCATCCTGTTCGGCGACACCATCTCGGTGGCCAACTCCGAGCATGCGACCTCGTTTGAAGCGGGTGTGAAGCAAGACTTCGCCGGCAACCGCGCGCGCGAGCAACGTCTTACCCGTACCCGGAGCACCCA
>JAZJYP010000246.1:26374-29546 GCA_040390345.1 Pseudomonadota bacterium
ACTTCGTGCGCCTCGTGCGCATGCTCCTCGACGCGCCGCCGGCAACCGCGCGCGCCTGTCGGCCACGGTCTTCCACTACGACGTCAAGGACCTGCAGCTGACCGCAGGCAGCGGCACGACCAACCAGAACCGCCTGGTCAACGCCGCCAAGGCCACCGGCCAGGGCGTCGAGCTGGACCTGCAGGCGATCCTGTCGGATGAACTGCGCATGACCCTCGGCGGCAGCTACAACGACACCGAGATCAAGGACCCGAACCTGTTCATCGCGCCGTGCGGCGCGCCGTGCACGGTGACCAATCCGACCAAGACGGTCGGTGGTGCGACGGTGGCCGTCATCAACGGCAATCCGCTGCCACGCGCACCGAAGTGGGTGGGCAACTTCACGCTGCGTTGGTCCAAGCCGGTGGGCGACGGCGAGCTGTATGCCTTCACCGACTGGTCGTACAAGGACACCTACAATATGTTCCTGTATGAAGCCAAGGAGTACAAGGCCAAGTCGCTGGTCGAAGGCGGCCTGCGGATCGGCTACAAGTGGGCTGATGGCAAATACGAAGCTGCCATCTTCGGCCGCAACATCACCAACAAGGTCCAGGTTGTCGCCGCGATCGACTTCAACAACCTGACCGGCATCGTCAACGATCCGCGCACCCTCGGTGTGCAGTTCAAGGCCAACTTCTAAGCCGGCCACGGCGTAACGAAGACCCGCCCACCGCAAGGTGCGCGGGTTTTTTTAATCGGGGTCAGACCCCGATTAAAAAGAAATCTTCCTTTTTAATCGTGGTCTGACCCCGATTAAAAGGTAAGATTGCCCGGGTCTCAAGACTTGGGGAATGTATGCAATCTGCTGTCAATCTGTGGCCGCTGGCCGGCGTGCTCGTCATCATCGCCGGCTTCGTCTTGCGCGCCAATCCGGTGCTGGTCGTGATCGCGGCGTGCGCCGTGACGGGCATTGCGGCGTCCATGCCGGCCGATGTCATCCTCGCCAGCCTCGGCACCGCCTTCCTCAAGACGCGCAACCTGCCGATGATCCTGCTGCTGCCAATTGCGGCGATCGGCCTGCTTGAGCGCTATGGACTCAAGCAGCATGCGCAAACGACGATCGCGAAAATCCGCTCGGCGACGGCGGGGCGCCTGCTGATCGCCTACCTGGCCATCCGCGAATTGTCGGCCGCCTTTGGCCTGACCAGCCTTGGCGGCCATGCTTCAATGGTGCGCCCGCTGATTGCGCCGATGGCCGAAGCGGCAGCCGAAACGCGCCACGCGAACGTGCCGGAAGAAGTACGCCACCGCATCCGTGCGATGGCGGCAGCGAGCGACAATGTGGGCCTGTTCTTTGGCGAAGACGTGTTCGTCGCATTCGGCGCCATCGTGCTGATGCAGACCATCCTGCGCGCCGAGGGCATTGAAGTCGATCCGCTGCGCATGGCCATGTGGGGTATACCGACCGCCATTGCGGCCTTCCTGATCCATGCCTGGCGCTTGCATCGGCTTGACGCGTACATCGCGCGGGAGTGCGCATGATCATCAAGATGGAGTATTTCTATGTCGTGCTGGGCGCGATTTTCGCCATCGTGGCGTGGCTGAACCTGCGCGACGCCGACAATCCGAAGCGCTATTCGACGGCCCTGTTCTGGGGGCTGTACGCACTCATTTACATCGTGGGGGACTGGCTGGCGCCGATCGTGGCCGGCGTGGTCATGGTGGTGATGGCCCTGATCGCCGGCTTTGGCGGGGTGGGCCACGGCAAGGGCGAAGCCTTGAGCGACGACGAGCGCCGCAGCAGCGCCGCGCGCCTGGGGCACAAGCTGTTCCTCCCGGCCTTGATGATCCCGATCGTGACGATCATCGGTTCGACCTTGTTCAAGGACGTGAAACTCGATGGCCTGTTCGTCCTCGACCCGAAGAACCTGACCTTGGCCAGCCTGGGCGTGGCAGCCGTGCTGGCCGTCGCTGCCGCCTGCGCGCTCACGCGTGCCACGCCGGTGCGCGCGCTGCAGGAGGCGCGCCGCCTGATCGATGCGATGGGCTGGGTGGTGGTGCTGCCGCATATGCTGGCCGTGCTTGGCCTGCTGTTTGCACAGGCCGGCGTGGGCAAGGCGGTGGCGCAACTGGTCACCTCCTACATCAATATGGATTCGCGCTTCGTGGCGGTGGCCGTGTTCTGCGTGGGGATGGCGCTGTTTACCATCATCATGGGGAATGGCTTTGCTGCCTTCCCGGTGATGGCGGGCGGGGTGGGCATTCCGATCCTGATCAATGTGTACCATGCCAATCCGGCTGTGATGGCAGCCATCGGCATGTTCAGTGCCTATTGCGGTACCTTGATGACGCCGATGGCGGCCAACTTCAATATCCTGCCCGTGGCGCTGCTCGAGCTGCCCGACAAGAACGCGGTGATCCGCGCCCAGTTGCCGACGGCCTTGCCGCTGCTCGGCGTGAATATCGTTTTGCTCTACTACCTCATGTACCAATGAAGACTGTCCTGCTCACCGGCTTCGAGCCGTTTAACAAGGAAACCATCAATCCCGCGTGGGAGGCCGTGCGTGCGCTCGAAGGCTGGGGCGAGGGCGGCTTTGCCGTCGTGGCGCGCCAGATGCCGTGCGTGTTTGGCGACAGTATCGCGGCGCTGCGTGCGGCCATTGACGATGTCAAGCCCGCGCTGGTGATTGCGGTGGGGCAGGCGGGTGGGCGCTGCGATTTATCGATCGAGCGCGTCGCCATCAATGTCGACGACGCGCCGATCCTCGACAACCGCGGGCAGCAACTGGTCGATACGCCGGTGCAGGCCGATGGACCGGCGGCGTATTTTTCGACTTTGCCGATCAAGGCCATCGTGCATGCGTTGCGCGCGGCGGGCTTGCCGGCCTCGGTGTCGCAGACGGCCGGCACCTTTGTGTGCAATCACCTGTTCTATGGATTGATGCATGCGACGGCGGGGACCAGCGTGCGCGGCGGCTTCATCCATATTCCGTATTTGCCGCAGCAGGCGGCCGCGCATCCGGGAACGCCCTGCATGGCGCTGGGCGATATGGTGGAAGGCTTGAAGATTGCAATACGTACGGCGCTGGCCGTCAATGTGGATGTGCGCGAGGCCGGTGGCCGCACCGACTGAAAAGCCAACCGGGGTCAGACCACGATTCGAAGGCAACTTTTTGCGCGCAAAAAGTTGCCT
>JAZJYP010000247.1:0-13724 GCA_040390345.1 Pseudomonadota bacterium
GGGATCGCGCCTTTGACCAGCAGCAGCTGACGGTCGGCATCGATACGGGCGATTTGGAGATTCTGGATAGTACGGGTTGCATCACCGAGGTGACCCGTCATGCGCTTACCAGGGAATACGCGGCCTGGATCTTGCGCCATACCGATCGAACCTGGGACATTGTGCGAACGCGAGTTACCGTGGGTAGCGCGGCCCGACGAGAAGTGGTGACGCTTGATGGTACCAGCGTAACCCTTACCGATCGTGACACCCTGCACGTCAATCAGTTGACCAGCCTCGAACACGGAACCAGCTGCGACAACGTCGCCTGCTTTCAGTGCTGCAGCTTGTGCGGCTTCGACGCGGAATTCTTTCAGCATCGTACCGGCTTCCACGCCAGCTTTGGCGTGATGACCCGCAACTGCCTTGGTCACGCGGGATGCGCGACGTTGACCGAATGCGACCTGAACAGCGGAATAACCATCCACTTCAGGAGTTTTGATTTGCGCAACACGGTTGTTCGATACGTCCAACACGGTAACTGGGATCGAGTCCCCGTCATCCGTGAAGATGCGCATCATACCAACCTTGCGACCGAGAAGGCCTAGGCTCATTTTTTCTCCATTCCCACCTGCGATTGGGCGGGGCTGATGTTTAACTACCAAGTAAAGGACAGATTCAAAAAAGACGAATCCATACCGAAGCCGGCAAGTATAACGCGATCAGGGGCTTGACGCAACAAGAAAATGTGAGGTATGTCGGCCTGTTGCAAACCGGGTGGCGGTGGCAAAAGCGGGGAATCGGACAGGCGGAGGCGCTATTTTACTACAGTGACAACATCCGGTAGACTCACGCGCACCATGACGCCCACCCTCACCGACTTGCGCGACTGTTTCGACAGCGGCCTGCCTGCCACCCTGGTCACGACCGGGGTCGATGGCCTGCCCCATGTCGCCACCCTCGCCCATGTCCAGTATGTCGACGCCGGCCACCTGGCCATGCCTTGCCAGGACGGCAATCCGGTGCGCGGCACGCTGACCGTGCACGATCCGGCCACGAGCGCCCAGTACCGGCTCGCGCTGGCCGCCGACCGGCGCGAACCCTTCGGGCCCCTGTTCGACAATCTGCACGCCCGCCTGGCTGCCCTCGCCGCCCATGCGGGCACGGCGGCGGACTTCGCACTGGCGGGCGTGGACGTATTCCACGTCGAGCAAGTCGAGGAACTGGCCGCGCCGCTGCTGCCGGCGCCGCCCCGCCCGAACTTGCTGGGCGCACTGCGCGTGGCCTCGGACCGGATCCGCCCCGTATGCGAGCTGCCACAGCTGTTGGCCGAAGTGCTCGATTGCCTCGAACGCGACTTCGGCATCGGCCATGCGATGGTGCTGCTGCTCGACGAGAGCGGCGGCCGCCTCTACACCGTGGCCAGCCGCGGCTATGAGGAATCGGGGGTCGGCTCCGAGATCGCCATGGGCAACGGCGTCATCGGCATGGCGGCCCAGGCCTGCACGCCGATCCGCATCGGCCACCTCGACAGCGCTTGCGCCCAGGGCCAGGCGCTCGAAGCGGCCATTCCCCTGCCCGGCCTGATGGACGCGCGCAGCCAGCTGGCCGTTCCCATCAGCGGCGCGATGCGCCTGCTCGGTGTCTTATATGTGGAGAGCCGCGCGCCGCGCCAGTTTGGCCATGACCATGAAGATGCGCTGGTGACCCTGTGCGCCCAGCTCGGCACGGCCATGCAGGCGCTGCAGCTGATGGCCGAGCAGCCGGGCGAGCCGGAAGTGGCCGCCGCCGCCGCACCGGCCCCGGCGGGCGAACCGGCCGTGGTGCGCTATTTCCCCGCAGACGGCAGCCTGTTCATCGACGAAGCCTATCTGATCAAGGGCGTGGCCGGGGCCATCCTGGCCGTGCTGGTGCAGGATTTCATTGAACACGGACGCAGCGAATCGACCAACCGCGCGCTGCGGCTCGACCCGCGCGTGGGCCTGCCGGGCGTGTCCGACAACCTGGAAGCGCGCCTGCTGCTGCTGACGCGCCGCCTGCAGGAGCGCGAAGCCTGCCTGCGCATCGAACGCACCGGGCGCGGACGCTTCCGCCTGCTCGTCCAGCGTCCGCTGCTGTTCCAGACCCGGTAGGGTGGGCGCGAGCGCCCACGCGGCGCAGCTTACGCACACAGCAATTCATCAAGACCCAGCGCCACGCCCAGCTTGCCCCAATCGGCCGGCGACAGTTGCTGGCGCACCTGGGCCAGCAGCGCGTCGAAGGCCTGGGCCGGCATGGTCTCGCGCATTCCCTCGAATAACAGCGCCCGCTCCTGAGGGCTGAGGGCGGCCACCATCCAGCGCAGGCTCGCGCTTTTCATTTCCGGCGACAGCGAGGCGACGATGGCGCCTTCGAGTGCTGCCAGTTCAGCGTCGCCATGGGTATCCCAGAGGACGGTGTTGTGCATGGTTTCCTCGAAATCCATGTGCAGCAGGTTTTCGGCGATGAACAGGGCCAAGTGGCGATACAGGTGGGCGATACGCTGGCGCCGGGCGCGCGGGAGCGCGCTGGCCACGCCGTCGGCGGCCGACACCAGCTCCAGGCAAGCCTGCTCATGGCGCACGTGTTCGCCTTCGATGCGGCTCGACGAGCCGGGCTGGCGCTCTTCCATCGCTGGATGGATGAAGGCGTCTTCCTTGGCCAGGTGGTTGCCGCACATGCTGGCCAGGGCGCGCACCTGTCCCAGCACCCGGCTCATTTCGGCTGCATCGTCGCCGTCGAGCCGTCCGACCAGGGTCAGGGTATTGCACATGCAGGCACGCAGGGCCTTGTGGATCTTGCTGTAGATGTCAAAGCGCTGCACGCGCGGGGCCGGCACTAGCATGGTGATCGCTCCAAAAGATGGGTGAGCAGCCAGAGTAGCGGCGCGGCGCCAGGCCGCTTCTTAAGAGTTCCCTCAACAAATCCTAAAAGATTCTTAAATGCAAGTTTTGGCGTATTTTCACACCGTTTCGCATCCTAGAATCGAGCCTTCCACATAGTGAGGCAATGATGCAAACGACGATTGATGCAATCCGCGAACGGGCCATGTTGCACGACACGATGCTGATCCGCGCTTATGAAGAATACCTGGCGGCCCACCAGGGCGACGGCGCGCCCGGCACCTGTACCTCGGTCGGCCAGGAAGCGGCCGCCGTTGCTTCGTGCACCGCAAGGAGACGATGGTCGGCGAGCACATCAGCGCGCGCGCCGGCGGCTATGGCATCGCCAGCGCGAGCATCGATGGCAACGATGTCGAAGCCGTGTTCGTGGCCGCTTCGGCCGCCGCCGCCCAGGTGCGCGACACCCAGCGCCCCTTCCTGCTCGAAACGATGACTTACCGTTTGCGCGGCCACTACGAGCCGGACGACCAGTCCTATGTGGATCCGGAAGAACTGGCGCACTGGTGCACGCGCGATCCGATCGCGCTGTATGCCCAGCGCCTGGCCGCACGCGGCATGCTCGACGCGGCCTGCGATGCCGACCTGCGCGCCCGGGTTGAAGGGCGCATCGCCACCGCCGCCGCCTTCGCTTGCGCTTCGCCGCTGCCGGCGCTGGCGGAACTGACGACCGATGTCTACGCTTGAGGAGTACAGCATGACCCAAATGATTGTTCTGGAAGCCCTGAACCAGGCCGTGGCCGAGGAAATGCGCCGCGATGAGACCGTGCTGATGTTCGGCGAAGGCGTGGCCACCAAGCGCAGCGCCCTGCGCGAAGAATTCGGCGCCGCCCGCATCCGCAATACGCCGCTGGCCGAAGGCATCATCGCCGGCACCGCCGCCGGTGCCGCCGCCAGCGGCTTGCGCCCCGTGGTCGACCTGCTGTTCGCGCCCTTCCTGTGCCTGGCGATGGACCAGATCGTCAACAGCGCCGGCAAGCTGCGCTACCTGTCGGGCGGGCAGTTCGAGTTTCCGATGGTGGTGCTGGCCATGACGGGCTCGGGCTGGTCGGTCGGCGGCCAGCATAACCACAACCTCGAGGCATGGTTCGCCCACAGCCCGGGACTGAAAGTGGTGATGCCTTCGACCGCGGCCGACTGCAAAGGCCTGATGAAGGCCGCCATCCGCGACAACAATCCGGTGATGTTCTTCGTCGACCTGGCGCTGGCCCATACCAGCGGCGAGGTCGGCGACGCCGACCCCGTGATCCCGATCGGCAAGGCGGCGGTGCGCCGCGCGGGCAGCGACATCACCCTCGTCTCCTACGCCAAGACGGTGCACCACTGCCTGAGCGCGGCCAATACACTGGCCGGCTTTGGCGTGGACGCCGAAGTGATCGACCTGCGTTCGATCAAGCCGCTCGACGAACAAGCCATCCTTGCCTCGGTGCGCAAGACCGGGCGCCTGCTGGTGGTGCATGAAGCGAGCGCCATGTGCGGCGTGGGCGCCGAGATTGCGGCCCTGGTCGCCGACAAGGCCTTCGACGCCCTCAAGGCGCCGGTGCGGCGCCTGACCGGCCCCGATGCGCCGGCGCCATCGAGCTACGTGCTCGAACATGCCTTCGTGCCGCACGCCGGCGCGATCATCGAGCAGACACTGCAACTGATGGGGCGGCCCGCGCTGGCTGCCGCCTGATTCCCTTCACTTATTAGGAAAGCAAACAATGAACTCAACGCTACACGCCGCCTCCGCCGACGGCATCGTCTGGATCAAGATGGCCATGGCTTACCTGATGCTGGGCATCGTCCTTGGCATCACGATGGGCGCGACCGAAAACTTCACGCTGCGCCCAGTGCACGCCCACATCAACCTGATCGGCTGGGCCACGATGGCCCTGGCCGGCGTCATCTACACAGTGTTCCCCAAGGCCGGCGCCAGCCCGCTGGCGCGCGTGCACTTCTGGCTCTACAACCTGGCGCTGCCGACGATGATGGTCGCGCTGGCGATGGTCTTGATGGGCAAGCAGGACGTGATCCCCTTGCTGGCCGCGTCGGAAATCCTGCTGGCCGCCGGCGTCCTCGCTTTCGCGGCCAATGTCTTCCTCAATGTGAAAAAACCTTAGCTCGCCTTGCGCGCCGCCAGCCAATTAGGCCGGGTTGCCGAGCTGGTACCAGTTGACTTTGCGGGTGGCGACCATGATGGCGGCCAGTACCGCGAACAGCAGCAGGCTGCCCAGCACAAGGGCGTTGTTCTCGGAAATCAGCAAGCCATACAGCGTGCCGTACAGGGCCGTCAGCGCGGCGCCAAAGCCGAAGCCGCGGCGCCAGTCGTGCAAGACATTGGCCAGGTAGTAGCCGATCAATACGATGCAAGCGACGCTGGCGAGCAGGTAGGCCAGCCAGAACGCGATGTGCTCGGACAGTCCCAGCAACAGCAGAAAAAACAGGGCCAGCGCCAGCCCCACCAACAGGTACTGGACCGGGTGGATCGTCAGGCGCTTGAGGATCTCGAACACGAAGAAGGCGGCGAAAGTCAGCGCCACGAACAGCAGGCCGTATTTGGTGGCCCGGTCGGCCAGTGAATACACGTTGATCGGCTCGATGAAGCCGACATTGAAGCGGTCCACGCCGCCCTGGCCCTTGTCGTCGGCATGGGCTTCGAGCTGCAGGATCTGCTGCTGCGCACCGGTCGCCAGCGAGGAGATGTTCCAGGTGGCGGCGAAGCCGTTCTGGTCGATCGTGCGGTCGTGCGCCGACGGCAGGAAACGTCCGCCAAACTGCGGGTGCGGCCAGTTCGACTTCAGCGTCACCTTGTTGTTCTTGCCGACCGGCGCGAAATGCTGCCGTTCGATGCCATCGAGACCAAGGGCGAAGGCGAATTTGACGCGGCTGGCCGTGCCCATGTCGCCGGCATCAACCGGGGCATGCAGGCCGGTCTTGAAGGAGGCCAGGCCGCTGCCTTGCGCGAATTCGGACAACTTGCCGTCCCAGTTCAACTTGGGGATATTGCGGATGCCGCGCACGTCGTCCACCGACAGCGCGATGTAGGTACTGCCAACCGTGATGCGCGAGTTGGCCATGGTGCGCGGCAGGTCGGCCCTGGCCGGCAGGTCGAAGTCGCCGGTGAAGTTGTACTGGCCTGTGTAGACCAGCACCTGGTGGATGCCGCGGTAGCGCCGGTCGGTATCAATCTGGCCACCCACCTGCAAGTCGTTCGGAAAGACGAAATGGCTATGCCGCTCGGTACGGTGCACGAGCTCTTTCTTGGCCGGGTCCTTGTCGTTGGCGACCAGTTCGTCGTAGTCCTCGGCGTAGTGCACGACGAGGATGGGACCGACCAGGGTTTGCTCGCGCACGGAATCGCTGGCGATGCTGTTGATGGCCTCCGTGCGGAAGGCCATGCGTTCGCTGATGGTCGACTGGATCAGCGAGAGGGGAATGCACAGGGCGAAAACCAGGCCGAGGATGGCCAGGACTTTGAACAGAAGGGCTTTTTGCATGGTGGCTCCTTGTGATGGTGCCGCCACTGTAGAAAACCTGTGTGCGTTGTTTATGCGTTCTGTGTGAAGTCGTCGCCGACCGGCAGCAGCAATTCGGCACAGGCACCGCCGGCGCTGTCGCTGCGCACCGTAGCCGAGCCGCCGTGCAGCACCGCCACTTCGCGCACGAAAGGCAAGCCGAGGCCGGAACTGCGTCCGCCGTCGGGCCGAGGCAGGGAGTAGAAGCGCTCGAACAGGCGCTCCCTGGCAAAGTCCGGAATGCCGGGTCCCTGGTCGCGCACCGTGATATGCAACCGTGCACCCTCGCGCCGGCACGCCAGGGCGATGGCGCCAGCAGGCGCAAAGGCGGCAGCGTTGTCGACCAGGTTGCCTATGGCCTGGCGTAGCAACAGCGCGTCGCCGCGCACGCTGACCTCGTCGCAATCGACCGTGATGTGGGCACAATGTGCAAAGTCCGCTGCCACCTGGGCCAGCAAGGCCGGCATGGCGACCGGTTCCGGCGCCTGCAGGCGCTGCTGCTTTTCCACGCGGACCAGCGCCAGCAGCTTGTCGATGAGGGCGCGCTGGCGCGCGTTCTGCTCCAGGATCGTGGCCAGGAAGCGATCGCGTTCGCCCGCGGGCATATCTTCGCCCAGCAGTTCGGCCGAGGCCTGGATGGCGGCGATGGGGCTTTTCAGTTCGTGGGCCAAGGTGTGCATCAGCTCTTCGACATATTCCTTGCCCTCCAGCTTGTGGCGCATCGTTTCAAGCGCCCGGCCCAGGGTGCCGATTTCATTGTTGCCCAGCGCCGGCAGCGTCGCTTTGGCGCCCGCTTCCACCTGGCCGATGTAGTGCATCAGCGCCCGCAGGGAGCGCGAAAGCCAGAAGGCGAAGCCCATGCCGATCGCCAGCGAGACACCGAGCAGCACGGCGCCGCGGCGCAGGATCTTTTGCTGGCTACGCTCGACGAAAGGCTGCACCGTGGCAATCGGCTTGGCCACGGTGAGCACGCCAATGAGCTTGTCGCCGTCCTTGACCGGCGCCGCCACATGCATGACGGTCGATGCATCGTCGTCGGGAATGGTGCGCGTGCTGCGTGCGCCGTATTTGCCGTGCAGCGTGGCGTAGACATCATTCCACTGCGAGTAGTCCTTGCCGACGTCGCGCCCGCTCGAATCAAACAGCACCACGCCGCGCGCATCAGTGATGTAGACCCGGTAGTCGAGCGAGCCCTTGGTGACGCCATTGATCTTGGCCGTCACGCCGCGCTGGCTGAAATCGCGCATGCGGGCAATGGCGCCGGGCTGCTCGATGCGCCCCTGCTTCACATCGTCGGCCACCATGGCGGCGAGCAGGTTGGCCGTGTCGACCAGGGTGTCTTCGAGCGTGGCGCGCACGCCGGGGCGCACCTGGTCGACGAACACGTTCAGCAGGAACCAGGCCGCCAGCCCGACGATCAGGAAGTAGCCCAGCAGGATGCGCAGGCCGATCTTCATGCCAGCGAGAGGCTGTAGCCCATGCTGCGATGGGTCTGGATCGGATCGGCTGCGGGATCGATCTCGCGCAGCTTGGCGCGCAGCGACTTGATGTGGGCATCGACCGTGCGCTCGAGCGTATCGGGCGCGTCGGTCCAGACGCGGTCCATCAACTGGGCGCGCGAGAGCACATGGCCGGGATGCTCGACGAGGGTCTTGAGCAGCAAGTATTCGTAGCGTGTCAGGTCCAGCGCGCGCCCGCAGTAGCGCACCTTGGCCTCGTGTGCGCGCAGCTCGAAACGCGTGGCACTGGCCAATGGTGCGGCACGGCGCAGGACCACGCGGATGCGCGCGACCAGCTCACGCGGTGAAAACGGCTTGGTCACATAGTCGTCGGCGCCGATCTCCAGGCCGACGATGCGGTCCACCTCGTCGCTGCGGGCCGTCAGGAAGATCACCGGCACGTTCGAGAACTGGCGCAGCTGGCGGCACACTTCGAAGCCGTTCATGTCGGGCAGGCCCACGTCGAGCACGACCAGGTCCACCGGCCCGGCGCGCACGGCCGCCAGTGCGTCGGCGCCGAGCAGCACGTGCTGCGGCGCCAGGCCGTCGGTGCGCAAGGCGTAGGCGATGCTGTCGGCAATGGCCGACTCGTCTTCAGCGATAAGGATGGTCTTCATGTGGCCCTGGCCCAGACCGTGTCGGCCAGGCGCAGGAAATTCCCACCCAATACCTTGTCGATCACCGACGCCTTGTGGCCGCGCGCGGCCAGCATGTCGGCCAGGCGCCAGAACTTGTCAACGCCTTGCAGGTCGGGCAGGAAGGTAACGATGTCGTCCCGTTCGCCCGGGGCTGCGATGCCGGCGGCGCGCCGTGCGATGACGTCCTTTTTCAGTTCAGTATAAAAGGCTTTCATGTCGTCGATCTTCGGCACGGAGCCGTCAGTACCGATCGAGACGTGCTCTTCGCCGCAGACTTGCAGCGCGTGCTCGATGTGGGCGATCAGGTCCTGCGCCGTCGGCTGGCGGTCGATGGCCAGGAAAGGCATGAAATAAATGCCGGCCACGCCGCCCTTGTCGGCCAGCAGGCGCAGTTCGCGGTCACTCTTGTTGCGCGGCAGGTTGGTCACGCCGCGGCAGCCGGTGTGCGAAATGGCGATCGGCGCGCTCGATGCGGCAATCGCGTCCAGGCAGGTCTGCTCGCCGCTGTGCGACAGGTCCACCATCACATGGTTGCGATTGAGCTCGGCGACGACTTCGCGGCCAAACGGGGTCAGACCCCGGTTGTCCTTGACGATGGCGCCGTCGCCCAGCT
The DNA here is from genome assembly GCA_040390345.1 of Pseudomonadota bacterium. Taxonomy (GTDB): domain Bacteria; phylum Pseudomonadota; class Gammaproteobacteria; order Burkholderiales; family Burkholderiaceae_D; genus Telluria_A. The sequence continues at coordinate 9,145 of JAZJYP010000247.1, forward strand.
GGTTGCGGCCATTGTAGGTGAGCTGGATGATCTTGACGCCCAGGTTGGCGAACACCTCGACGCGCTTGGCGTCCTTGCCCATCATGGCGGCGTTCTGGAAGCCAAGGATCACGCCCATGCGCCCGCTCGCCTGCGCCAGGCGGATGTCGTCAGCCGTGTGCACCTTGAGCAGGTCCTTCGCTTTGCGCCGGATCAGCGCATCCCATTCGGCCACTTCCCGAACCGTACGCTCGAAGGGATCGGCGTCGCCAAAGACATAGCCAATGGTCTGGTTGAAGGCGGTCAGGCCGGATGCGTGACCATCGGCCAGGGCGCGGGCGTCGATGTTTTGATCCGGGCCATCGCCAATATTCGGGTTGGACAGGCCGCCCAGCGTGTCGATGATGATGGGGCGGCGCATGCGCACGTCCGAAGCGCCGGCGGCGAGGGCGGGTGCGCCGGCCAGCAGCAACGCGCTGGCTCCGGCTTGCAGGAAATGGCGGCGGTCAAATGCGGTCATGAGAATGTCAATTGGTTGGGGCGGCGGCTGTACATTCGATTTCAACGCGCGCGCCAAGGGCCAGGCCATTGACGCCCAGCGCGCTGCGGGCCGGCAGCGGCGTGGCGCCGAAGAAGTCGCGATAGACCTCGTTGAACTGCGACCATTCGCCCATATCGGCCAACATGATCGTGCAGCGCACCAAGTGCTGCAGGTCGAGACCCTGGCCGCGCAGTGCGGCCTGGATGTTTTTCATCGTTTGCAGGGCTTCGGCGCGCATGCCGCCGTCGACCAGTTTCAGCTGGCCCGGCACATTGCCCAGCGCGCCGGACAGGAACAGGAACTGGCCCACGCGCGCGCCTTCCGGGAACGGCACGCGCGGCGGCAGCACCTGGCCGGAATTGAAGGTGCGCACCGGCGTGGCCGTGGCGCGCGGCGCCATGCCCAGTGCCTGCTCCAGCGCGGCCGGGTCATACAGCTTGCCGCCCTTGATGGTGCGGTGGACCTGGCGGATGTCGCTGATATTGCGGCTTGGGTCGCCGTCGACGAGCAGCATATCGGCCAGCATGCCCGGCGCGATGGCGCCGCGCTCCTTGTCGAGGCCCATCACGCGCGCCGGCGTCAGGGTGGCGATGCGCAGCACTTCGGCCGGAGCGATGCCGGCACGGGCATACAGTTCCAGCTCGTGCTGCAGCGTGTAGCCGGCGAAGGCGTCGGTGCCGGGCAGGATGGGTACGCCCGCATCGTGCAGGGCCTTGATCAGTTTGAGCAGCGTGGGGAAGGCGGCGCCATACGCCTCTTCGCGGCCGGGTGGCGCCGTCAGCGCGCCCGAATGCAAGCCACGCCGCACCGAGGCGGGGAAGCGCGCAGCCACCGGCGCCAGGCCCGGGCCGACCTTGCCCGCTTCGCTCGCATACAGTTCTTCCAGCACGCTCATGGTCGGGTCGAGCACGGTATGGTGGTCGCGCAGGAAGGTGATGAATTCGGCCATGCGCGGCTCGGCCGGGCCGAAGTTGCGGGCCTGATCGGCCACGACGACATAGCGGTCCTTGTTGCGCGTTTCCTGCACTTGCGGGTAGAGGAAGTTGAGCACCAGGAAGTTCAGGTGCTGGATCTCGTCGGCGCCGTCTTCGACGAATTTGCGCGCGTAGGTGAAGGCCGGCACATGGCCCGACACACGCAGGCCGCGGGCATGGGCGCGTGCGGCGATCACCGGCACCAGTTTTGGATCGACCGAAGAATAGATCTTCACCTGGGGGTAAGCATGATCGGCATACCAGTCGACGGCGGCGATGGCCTTTTCCGGCGTATCGACGCGCACATCAGTGGGGCCTGCCAGCGGGCCCACGCCTTCGATGATGCCGGCCGGCGAGACGCGCGGCCCCAGTTCAGTGCCCGCATTGAAGCGCTTGATGCGCTCCAACAGCGGCAGGTTATCGTTGGCCATGTCGCGCGCGCTGGTCACGCCGGCGATCAGGTCGAAGATGCCGTCGGTGTCGCCAAAGTGCTGGTGCGCGTCCCACATGCCCGGCATCAGGAAGCGGCCCGCCGCGTCGATCACTTCAGCGCCTGCCGGTGCCGCCAGCTTGTCGTCGGCGGTAACGCTGGTGATGCGTTCGCCCTCAACCAGCACGCTCATGTTGGACGTGACCGACAGGTCGCGCGGGTCAAACAAACGCGCATGGCGAATCACCAGCGCGCCCTTGGGCTGGTGGGTCAGCTCGCGCGCCAGGCGCACATGCCAGCTGCGGTTGGCCTCGTTCTGCGCGGCGACCAGTTTGTCGGCGGCGCTGCCGTATTCAGGCAGCAGGGTGCACAGCCAGTCCGACAGCACGCCGGCGGTATTGCCGGCGGCGTCGAGCCACACTGGCACCGGCAGGAAACCGAGGCCGCTGATGCGGTACTGGGTCAGCTTCACCTTGCCGTGCGCGCCTGGCACTTCCATCGTAGCGCCCACTTCCAGCTGGGCCAGGCCTTCCGGCAGCAGCGCCAGCTTGTGGCCCGGCGCCTTGAGCAGCGCGCGCGCCAGCACGGCGGTCAGTTCAGGTGGTGCATTGGCGGGAATGTAGAAGGCCGGGGCGACGAGCACCTTGTCGCCCTGCTCCGCGCGATTGGACCAGCTGGCGCGGCCATCCTTGAGATGGAATTGTTCGGTAAAGGGCGCGTTCCAGTAGTCGTGGCCCTTGCCGTCGTAGTCGACCAGGATGCCCTGGGCATCGAGCTTCCAGCTGGCGACGACATGGTCGCCGCGGCCGCGGTCGGCATAGCTGTAATCGACATGAGTGAGACGGTCGGCGCCGGTGCTGACGCTTTGCTTGCCGTTGGCGACGCCGTGGATCTGGACCGTGAATTGCGCCGCGCCCGCGCAGGCCACACAGGTGGACAGCAACATCGCCAATACCGTTTGCACCATACAGCCTCACGAAGTGATGAAGACCGGTGCGCCGCCGCAGGCCGGGGCGCAACTGCCACGCGGCAGTCGCAGGCATTGTAGCTGCACTGCGCAAGCACTGCCAGTGCAGCATCGAGACAGGTATTGACGTCAAGCGGCATTCTCGGCAGGCACTTCCCAGCCCGGGAAGACAAGGACGGCAGGATGGCACAGCAACGCCCTGGCAAGAACCTTCGCACGCTCCACGCCCAGGTTGATGCGGCCATTTTCGATGGCCGAAATCGTCGCCTGCGAGATCCCGGTCCGCGCAGACAACTGCGCTTGGCTCAGTTCCTGAAGCTCACGCATGATGCGCACGGACTCGCCCACTGTCACTTCAACACGTGCCTTGGCGCTTCGAAATTGGTTCATCTTGGTTCCTCCTGTCATCGTGTGCGGTGACGTGGACCACTTGAATCAGAAACACAACGCCAACGACGCGATAGATTACCCGCCACTGCAAACCGAGGCGCGAAGAACGATGGCCTTCCCACTGGCCAGAGAGCGCCTCATCATGAACGCCCTTGATCGCGTGCAGGCCAAGTGGACCAGAAATGCGCGCGACATCCTTCCATTTTTCAAAGCGTTTGAGTATCTCGATCGGCACCGCACCTTTTAGTTGGCGATCGACGCGCCTGTGTTCTTCTATTCGCCACATGCCATATTATGGATATATCAAATAAGACATGCCAATGGAACACGATTGAGCGCGATCAAATCGCCGGGACAGTGCCGATTGCAGGACAGCAGGGCTATCGATAGTGTGGGCGCGCTGGTAAAGCGCCCTCACCTTACTTCTCCTGCGCCTTGCGCGCGGCGGCGTATTTGGCGGTGCGGCGCATGCCCAGGTGGTCGTAGTGCGCGGTGACCATCACATAGCTGTCCTTGAGCACCGGGTCGCTGCCGCGCAGTACCCCGGCCACATTGCCCAGCTTGGCCGCACGCTTATGCGAGGCCGGTAGATTGTGTGCAGGGCGCGGGCATTGGAATATTGTCGAAACAGCAGCGCTGTATTCGTGCTTTGACGCCCAAAGTCAATCGGTGGGACTGGCCTTTCAAGCTGTCCGGACGGGCATGATAGCAAAAAGGCCGGGCGGTTCGCATGCGAACGGCCCGGCCTCTTCGGCTGGCGGGGTTGCCCCCCACCGGCGTGAAACGATTACTGCAGCTTGATTTCGACGTCAACGCCAGCTGGCAGGTCCAGCTTCATCAGTGCGTCAACGGTCTTGTCCGTTGGGTCGACGATGTCCATCAGGCGCTGGTGGGTGCGGATTTCGAACTGGTCGCGCGAGGTCTTGTTCACGTGCGGCGAACGCAGGACGTCAAAACGCTGAATGCGGGTTGGCAGTGGTACTGGGCCCTTGACGACAGCGCCGGTGCGCTTGGCCGTGTCGACGATTTCCAGTGCGGACTGGTCGATCAGCTTGTAGTCGAATGCCTTCAGGCGAATACGGATTTTCTGGTTTGGTGCGGACATGGTCATTCCTTAAAAAGAGCGAACCGGCTTGTATGCGCGGCAATATGAATAAGGTGCTACGTACTGCGGTGAAACAGCAGGGGGCACAGTATAACCCGTTCCCCCTGCCCAGTCATCACTTAATTAGGCGATGATTTTTGCAACCACGCCGGCGCCGACGGTACGGCCGCCTTCGCGGATTGCGAAGCGCAGGC
>JAZJYP010000248.1:0-3537 GCA_040390345.1 Pseudomonadota bacterium
CTGGACAAGCGGCGGGCCACTTGTCCAGTTGCCGGAACTGACCCCCTGGTTTGTCCAGTTGCCGGAACTGACCCCGAAGGCGGCCCTGCAAGCGCGCCTGCCGCTGGTGATCGTGCTGTGGGCGGCTGGCGTGGGCGCGCTGGCGCTGCGCATGGTGCTGGGATTGTGGTGGGTGCGCCAGCGCAGCCGCCCCGGCCAATACCTGGAAGACCCGGCCTGGCAGCGCCGCCTCGACCACCTTGCCGAGCGCCTTGGCGTGGCGCGCCGCGTCACCCTCGGCATCGTCGCCGACCTGGCCAGCCCCGTCACGGCCGGCTGGTGGCGTCCCATCGTGCTGGTGCCCGCCGCCCTCGTCGCGGGCATGCCCCCGGATTTGCTCGAGGCCTTGCTGGCCCATGAAATGGCGCATATCAAGCGCTTCGATTACCTCGTCAACCTGGTCCAGGGCGCGATCGAGATCCTGCTGTTCTACCACCCGACGGTGTGGTGGTTGTCGAACCGGATCCGCATCGAGCGCGAACAGATTGCCGACGATTTAGCGGTAAGGTCACTGGGCGAACCGCGGCGCCTGGCCCTTGCCTTGTCCGAGCTGGACCTGTTCCAGCTCACCCACTTGCCGCTTGCCCAAGCGGCCCACGGAGGAAATCTCATGTTACGCATCAAACGCCTGATCCGTCCCGGCACGGAACCCCTGAACTGGAAGATGGCCTTGCCAATCCTCGGCCTGTCGGCCGCCTGCGCCGTGTTCTACGCCCAGGCCGAACCGGCACCGGCGCCCACCACGGCACCGGCGCCTGCCAAGCGCGCTGCAACGGCGACGGTCAACCCCGCAGCGGCGCCGTCCAAGAGCACGCACAGCAACATCACGCTGGACCGCAAGAGCCGCGCCGACGCCTACGCCATCGTGCACGGCGCCGAGCGCAGCATCAATATGAACGGCAGCAGCGCCGACATCAATGAGATCGAGCGCGCCAAGCGCAGCATCAACGGCGACTTCCTGTGGTTCCGCGATGGCGGCCAGGCCTACCTGGTGCAGGACCCGGGCGTGCTGTCCAAGGCCCTGGAGCTGTGGGCGCCCGTCGACAAGCTTGGCGCCGAGATGGACGTGCACGGCAAGGAGATGGAAAAGCACGGCAAAGTGATGGAAGAACTGGGCCACCAGATGGAAACGGCAGCCAGGGACAAGGTGCCGGCGCGCGCCGAAAGCCAGAAGTTCAATCGCGAGATGCGCGACCTGGGCCGCCAGCAGGGCGAGTTGGGCCGCGAAATGCAGCGCATGGTGCGCGAGCAGAAGCCGCAAGCGGAAGTCGAAAAGCTCGAGCGCACTATGGAAGCGCTGGAGCGCAAGATGGAAGCGGCCCAGCATGCCTTCGACGCCAAGTTCGAGAAGATGGACCAGTCCAACGGCCCGATGGAAGCGTTGAGCCGCCAGATGGACGAGGCCAGCAAGCCGATGGACGCACTGGGCAAACAGATGGACGTGCTGGGCAAGCAGATGGACGTGCTGGCCAAACAGGCGGAGCAGCAGTTGCGCGCCTTGATCAAGGAAGCGCAAAGCCGCGGCCTGGCCGCGCCGGCGCCGCGCGGTTAAGCGGCGCGGGCGTTGTCTTCGTTGTCAATTCGGCATAGACTGGCCGCCTATTTGCCACAACGGAGAGATGCATATGCGCCCGCTTTCAACCTTGCTGCTCACCCTGGGCCTGGCCGGCGCGTCCGCGCTGGCCGGCGCCCAGGCCAGCGCCGACCAACCCGTCACCTCCTTCCCCTACACGCCGGGCCTGGACGTGAACGGCATGGACAAGACGGCCGACCCGTGCGTGGACTTTTACCAGTACACCTGCGGCGGCTGGAAGAAGAACAATCCGATCCCGGCCGACCAGGCCCGCTGGTCGGTCTACGGCAAGCTGGCGCAGGATAACCAGCGCTACCTGTGGGGCATCCTCGAAACGCTGTCGAAGCAGACGGCCGGGCGCACGGTGGCGCAGCAGAAGACGGGCGACTATTTTGGCGCCTGCATGGACGTGGCGGCGATTGAAGCGCGTGGCGCCACGCCGCTCAAGCCTTACTTCGACATGATCGACGGCATGCGCTCGAAGCGCGACTTGCCGGGCGTGCTGGCCAAGCTGCATTTGCAGGTGGCCGATCCGGGCCTGTTCTTCGGCTTCGGCTCGAGCCAGGACTTTGGCGACTCCTCGCGCGTGATCGCCTTCGCTTCCGACGGCGGCCTGGGCCTGCCGGACCGCGACTACTACTTCAAGGCCGACGACAAGTCGAAAGAGATTCGCGTCAAATATGTCGCCCACATCGCCAGGACCTTCGAGCTGCTGGGCGAATCGCCCGAGAACGCCAGGCGCGACGCCGACAAGGTGATGGCGCTCGAAACCGCGCTGGCCAAGGCCTCGCTCACGCGCGTGGACAAGCGCGACCCGTACAAGCTGTTCCACAAGATGGACCTCAAGCACCTGCAGGCACTCACGCCCGGCTTCGACTGGAAGACCTACCTGGCCGGCCTGGGCCAGCCCAAGCTGAACACCTTCAATGTCACCGAGCCGGTGCTGTACAAGGAACTGGCCAGGCAGTGGTCCAGCAACGACCTGGCGACCTTGCAGACCTACCTGCGTTGGCACGTGGCGCGTTCGAAGTCGAACGAGCTGGCATCAAGCTTCGACAACGAGCACTTCGCCTTCTACAGCAAGACCTTGCGCGGCGTCGAGCAGCAAAAGCCGCGCTGGAAGCGCTGCGTGACGCTGGTGGACAACCAGCTTGGCGAAGCGCTGGGCCAGGAATTCGTCAGCCGCGCCTTCAGCCCTGAGCTCAAAGAGAAGTCGCTGCACATGACCAAGCAGGTGGAAGACGCGATGGAGAAGGACATCAACGCGCTGACCTGGATGAGCGACGCGACCAAGAAGCGCGCCAAGGAAAAGCTGCACGGCATGGTCAACAAGATTGGCTATCCCGACCAGTGGCGCGACTACAGCGCTTATGCCGTCAAGCCCGATGATTTCGCCGGCAATATCGAACGGGGCAATATGTTCGAGTCGCTGCGCCAGCTGGCCAAGATTGGCAAGCCGCTCGACCGCAAGGAGTGGGGCATGACGCCGCCGACGGTCAATGCCTACTACAACCCGCAGATGAACGACATTAATTTCCCGGCCGGCGTGCTGCAGCCGCCGCTGTTCGATCCGAAGATGGACGATGCGCCTAATTATGGCAACACGGGCGGCACCATCGGCCACGAGCTGACCCACGGTTTCGACGACGAAGGCCGCCAGTTCGACGCCAAGGGCAACCTGAAAGACTGGTGGACCAAGGCCGACGCCAAGGAGTTCAATGACCGTGCCCAGTGCATCGTCGACCAGTATGCCAGGTACACGGTGGTCGACGACATCAAGATCAACAGCAAGCTCACGCTCGGTGAAGATGTGGCCGACCTGGGTGGCCTGATCCTGGGCTGGATGGCGTGGAAGACCGAGATGGCGGCCATGCCGGCCAAGGCCGAAACACGCGACGGCTTCACGCCCGAGCAGCGCTTCTTCA
>JAZJYP010000249.1:0-2796 GCA_040390345.1 Pseudomonadota bacterium
GCGCCGGATTGAGCGTTTTCAATAGCGCCGCTTCGCCAATGACGCCTTTGATATCGCGCTTGATATCGGCCAGGATTTTTTCCACCAGCGGATACGATTCCGGGTGCACCGCCGACGCGTCGAGCGGGTTTTCGCCGCCCATCACGCGCAGGAAGCCAGCCGCCTGTTCGAACGTCTTGTCGCCCAAACGCGGCACCGACTTCAAGTCAGCGCGCGAACGGAAGGCGCCCTTCATGTCACGGTAGCTGACGATAGACTGCGCCACGCTGCTCGACAAGCCGGACACGCGCGCCAGCAGAGGTGCCGACGCCGTATTCACGTCCACGCCAACCGCGTTCACGCAGTCTTCCACCACTGCGTCGAGCGAGCGGGCGAGTTGGGTCTGGCTCACGTCATGCTGGTACTGGCCGACGCCGATTGACTTCGGATCGATCTTCACCAGCTCGGCCAGCGGGTCTTGCAAGCGCCGCGCAATCGACACCGCGCCGCGCAGCGACACGTCCATGTCGGGCAATTCGCGCGAAGCGAATTCGGAGGCCGAATACACCGACGCTCCCGCTTCCGACACCACGATCTTGGTGAGCTTGAGTTCCGCGCGTTGCTTGATCAGGTCCTGCGCGAGCTTGTCGGTTTCACGCGAGGCGGTGCCGTTGCCGATCGAGATCAGGGACACATTGTGCTTGGCCGCCAGCGCGCCCAGGATGTGCAGTGAGCCGTCCCAGTCATTCCTCGGCTGGTGCGGATAGATCACCGCCGTGTCGACCACCTTGCCAGTGGCGTCGACCACCGCCACTTTGACGCCGGTGCGCAGGCCAGGATCGAGGCCCATGGTGGCGCGCGGACCGGCCGGCGCGGCCAGCAGCAGCGCTTTGAGGTTCAGCGCAAACACGTTGATCGCATCGAGTTCGGCCTGCTCGCGCAGTTTGCCCATCAATTCAGTTTCAAGGTGCATGAAGCTTTTCACGCGCCAGGTCCAGCGCGCCGTATCGGCCAGCCATTTGTCGGCCGGGCGATTCAGGTTCTTGATGCCAAAGGCCGCTGCAATGCGCCCTTCGCAAGGGTTGTGCGGCGCGTCCCACTTCGGCTTTTCCGCTTCGGTGTCGAGGCGCAGCGTCACGTCCAGCATGCCTTCGCGGCGCCCGCGCAGCAGCGCCAGCGCGCGGTGCGAGGGCACGGTGGAAATCGTTTCCGAGTAGTCGAAATAGTCGGCGAACTTCTCGCCTTCGTCTTCTTTGCCGGCCACCACTTTCGAGTCGACCACGCCGTGTTCCTGCACGTAGACACGCAGCGTTTGCAGCAGGGCTGCGTCTTCGGCGAAGCGCTCCATCAGGATCTGGCGGGCGCCGTCGAGCGCGGCCTTGGTGTCCGGTACGCCCGGATTGTTGCCGTCGCTGGTGGTGAAGGCTTCGCGCAGATAGGCCGCGGCCACCAGTTCCGGGTTCTGGGTCGGGTCGGCCAGCAAGCCGTCGGCCAGCGGCGCCAGGCCCGCTTCGATTGCAATCTGGGCTTTGGTGCGGCGCTTTTGCTTGTACGGCAGGTAGAGGTCTTCGAGACGGGTTTTGTCTTCGGCGTGCATGACCGCTTCCAGCAGGGCTGGGGTCATCTTGTTCTGTTCCGTGATCGAGGACACGATGGCGGCGCGGCGCTCTTCCAGTTCGCGCAGGTAGCGCAGGCGCTCTTCGAGCAGGCGCAGCTGGATGTCGTCCAGACCGCCGGTCGCTTCCTTGCGGTAGCGGGCGATGAAGGGCACGGTCGCGCCTTCGTCGAGCAGGGCGATGGCGGCAGCCACCTGGACCGGTTTGGCGGCCAGTTCGATGGCGAGACGTTGTTCGATAGTAGGCAGCATGAAGGTCAATCCTGTGAGTCAAGGGCGGAATGATACGCAATCGGCGCGCCAGCGCCAACCATGCAGGAGGAGCATCCCCTCCAAAAAATTGAATTTGGGTATTTGCCGCCCTCTTGGGCGTTTTTTTTGCTCTCCCAGTCGATTTTCACCATGATATTAGGCACAGGAATGTTCGAACGGACGATACAGAAAGGCCGGTATGACGGATAATATCGGGTGTTGTCGATTCTGATACAGTATTCAAGAATAAACAGAGCCCATGGATCTTATGCCTGACGATGCTTCCGAATTGCCAAGAACCGCTCCCGCAGCGCCTTCGCCTGCCCATACTTTGCCGGCGCCGATTGCCAGCTGGCTGCAGCGGGTCGAAGCTGCTGCCCATCCCCAGCCCAAGCTGGACGCCGAGCTGAAGGATCCCAAGCTCGCCCAGTACAAATTTGTCTACGTGCTCGCGCCCACCAGCGGCGGACGGCATGTCGCCCTGTGCCTGTGCAAGGCGCGCCTGCGCCCGAACGGCGAAGTGGCGGCGGCCAGCCCGGTGTCGGAAGTGTTTTCCCTGCTGTCGGCCCCGCCGGCGTATCTGGAAGGCGACGACGAAGATTTGGTGCGCTTTTTCATTGCCATGCGCAGCGGCGCCAGCTCGCAAGGCGGCAGCGCCACCGAGCCCAAGGGCAAGGTCGGCGCGATCCTGCTCGAGATGCTGCTCCAGCAGGACAAGCTGTTGTGGGCCAATTCCTGGTCCGACATGGCCAGTGGCCTGATCTACCCGCTCATTGCCGGCCCGGTTCGGGAAGCGAACCTGGTCTGGCGCGACGAAGGGCGCACCGCCCGCCTCGGCTGGCAAGTGGCGCCGGCCAAGGGCGCTACCCACAGCGCGGCCGACCAGATCGACTACATGCTGCCGACTGATCCACCGTGGTATATCGATAACCTGTCCTGTGGTGCACTGG
>JAZJYP010000250.1:0-15576 GCA_040390345.1 Pseudomonadota bacterium
TTTTCGACAAGGCCGAAATCAAGGACATCATCAGTTACCTGCGCCTGATCGCCAACGACGGCGACGACCCGGCCTTCATCCGTGCGGTGACGACACCGAAGCGCGGTGTCGGCATGGCCACGCTGGAAGTGCTGGGCGAATTTTCCAAGCAGTGGAACTGTTCCCTGTTCGAGGCCACCTTCAAGGGCGGCATCGAAGCCAAGCTGGCCGACCGCCAGCTGCTGCCGCTACGCGGCTTCTGCAATTTCATCAATGACCTCGAGTCGCGCGCCAGCCGCCCGGGGCCCTCGGGCAGCGGCGAGAACGCCGCCGCCGTGCTCGACGACATGATGAAAGAGATCAATTACGAAGGCTATCTCTACGACAGCTTCGACGACCGTGCCGCCCAGAGCAAGTGGCAGAACGTGCTCGAATTTACCAACTGGCTCAAGGAGCGCGGCTGCGGCGGCAAGGACAAGTCCGGTGAAGAAAAGAATTTGCTCGAGCTGACCCAGATGGTGGCCCTGATGTCCATGCTGGAAGGCAAGGACGAAGAACCGGACGCGATCCGCATGTCGACCCTGCACGCGTCCAAGGGCCTCGAATTCCCGCACGTGTTCCTCGTCGGTGTCGAGGAAGGCATCTTGCCGCACAAGGGCGACCCGGATGCGCCCGTCGAATTGATTGCCGCGCGCATCGAGGAAGAGCGGCGCCTGATGTATGTGGGCATCACGCGCGCCCAGCGCAGCCTGCAACTGACCTGGTGCAAGAAGCGCAAGCGTGGCGGGGAACAGGTCCATTGCGACGTCTCGCGCTTCATCAAGGAGATGGCCCTCGACGTGGGCGACGCCGCGCCGATGGCGTCCGAAATCATCTCGCCCAAGGACCGCCTGGCCAGCCTCAAAGCACTGCTATCGACGCCGAAGCCATCGTGATAGCATAGGCTGGCAAGATTGCCACCTTCCGGAGGGATCATGAGCGCCAGGACCATCGTTGTAGCCGCAGCCCTTGTACTGCTTTGTGCCAGCAGCCACGCCGGCGAATTCGCCACCAAGCCCGAAGCCGAAGCCATGGTCAGGAAGGCCGTTGCCTTCATCAAGGCCAGCGGCAAGGACAAGGCCTATGCCGAGATCAATAACAAGGCCGGCCAGTTTGTCGACCGCGACCTCTACATCACCGTGTATGGCTTCGATGGCGTGGTGCGCGCCCACGGCGCCAATCCCAAGATGATCGGCAAGAACCTGATGGACATGCACGATGTCGACGGCAAGGCCTTCGTCAAGGAACGCGTGGAGTTGGCCAAAAAGAACCCCTCCTTCTGGCAGGAATATAAATTTACCAATCCCGTGAGCGGAAAAATCGAACCGAAGGCGATGTATTGCCAACCCGTCGATGAACTGATCGTCTGTGGCGGTGTCTACCTGAAGTAGGTGCCACGATTCGATTGAAATTTTTGTTTGACAGCTCTGCCGTGGCCCACAATACTCTGCCCTTAAGTCCTACTTACTTTGCGAGTCCGCCATGGCAACCGTCTCCGACATCGACAACACCGTCTTATCCGGCCTGAACCACATCGATTCCCTGCTCGATTCCGGGCCCGACTGGAATCTGCTCACCCCGGCCGGCAACACGATTCTTTATACCTTCAACGTCACCAGCAATAACGAAACGGGCAACAGCGATTTGCGCACGGCCGTATCGGCCTTCAGCGCGGCCCAGCAAATCCAGGCGCGCGCCGCTTTTGCGTATCTCTCCGCGCTGACCGGCATCACCTTCACCGAGACGACCAGCGGCGCCACGGCCAAGGTGCACCTGGCCGACGTCGATATCGCGTCGGCCAATACGACGGGCCTGTGCAGCTGGCATACCTCGTACTCCTTTGATGGCAGCAACAACATCACCAACTACAGCGCCAATGCCTATGTCTACCTCGACAATGCCGAGTGGAATGCGCAGAACAGCAACTTGACGCCGGGCGGCGACGGCTATGAAACCCTGCTGCACGAGCTGGGCCACATGCTCGGCCTGAAGCACCCCTTCGACGATTCGATCAACCTGCCTGCCGGCCAGGACAATACATCCAATACGCTGATGTCCTACACCAGTTCAGGTGGACCGTATTCGACCTATCGCCAGTTCGACCTGGCGGCCCTGGCCTGGATCTACGGCGGCGACGGCCTGGGCGGCGCGCTGGGCAACACCAGCGCCGCGCGCTACATCATGGGCACCAATGGCACCGACACCCTGACCGGCACGACGGGCGACGATACGCTCGAAGGCGACGCAGGCAACGATGTCCTCAATGGCGGCACGGGCAACGATACGGCGGTCTACAACGGCAACCGCGCCAGCTACACCATCACCACGCCGGTCGTCGGCACGACCCAGATCGTCAGCGCCAACGAAGGCACGGACACCGTCACCAATGTCGAGCGCTTCCGCTTTGCCGACGGCACCTTCACGCTGTCGCAACTGCAAAACGCCGATACCACGCCGCCGGCAGCGCCGACGGCCAATGTGTCGAAAAATGCCGCAGGCTATGTCACCGGCAATACACCGCATATCGTCGGCCTGGCCGAGGCATCGGCCACGGTGACCCTGTACAGCGGCACGAGCGTCGTCGGCACCGGCACGGCCGACAGCAAGGGCTTTTTCGATATCGCCACCACCGCCCTGGCCGACAATAGCTACAGCATTACCGCCAAGGCGACGGACGCGGCCGGCAATGTGTCGGCGGCCAGCAATGCCGTGTCCTTCCAGGTCGACGCCCATCCACCAGCGACGCCGACGATCACCGTGAGCAAGGATGCGAATGGCCTGGTCAGCGGCAACCAGCCTGTGCTCTCGGGCACGGCCGATGCCGGTTCCGTGGTCGAACTGATGAATGGCGCGGCCGTCATCGGCACGCTCACCACCACTGGCCCGACCTGGTCGCTCACCCCGGTGCCGCTGCCCAATGGCAGCTACAACATCAAGATCAGTTCGACCGATGCCGCCGACAATGAAACGATGGCGCCCAATACGCTCAGCTTCACCGTCAACAGCGCCTTGAACCAGGCGGGCACGGCCAATGGCGATACCCTGACTGTGGCGAGCGGCAACCATGCCATCGACGGCGGGGCCGGCACTGATACGGCCCTGTTTGCCAACGTGCGCGCCAGCTACACGGTCACCAAGTCGGGCATCGGCTTCACCGTGGCCGGCAGCGGCGATACGGACAGCCTGGTCAATGTGGAGCGCGTGCATTTCAGCGATGCCAACATCGCCCTCGATATCGACGGCATCGGCGGCAAGGCTTACCGGGTCTACCAGGCCGCCTTCGACCGCGTGCCCGACCTGGGCGGTGTCGGTTTCTGGATCTCGCGCATGGATGCCGGCGTGACGCTCAACGATGTGGCGGGCGGCTTCATGGCCAGCGCCGAATTCACGGCCCTGTATGGCGCGAACCTGTCGACCTCGGCCCTGGTCAACCAGCTCTACCAGAACGTGCTGCACCGCCCCGGCGAGGCGGCCGGCATCGCCTTCTGGATCAATGCCATCGACGTCGCCCATGTCGCGCGCGCCGAAGTGCTGGCGTCCTTCAGCGAGAGCGCGGAAAACCAGGCCCAGGTGATCGGCACCATCCAGAACGGCTTCGCCTACACGCCTTTCGGTTGAGGCGGCTGGCATAATGCGTCTTTGCCTGCCAGGGATGCACCGTGCCAAACGAAGACCGATTTGTCGACATTGAACTCAAGCTGGTCCACCAGGAGCACCTGGTGGAGTCGCTCAACCAGGTCGTGATCGACCAGGCCCGGCGCATCGACCAGCTCGAGGACATCGTCGCCGCGCTGGCCGAGCGCCTGCGCAACCAGGGCAGCGGCGGCCAGGCGCCGCTCAACGAAGCGCCACCGCACTACTGACCGGCGATGCGCCCTGCCTGTTTCAGCAATTGTTCGTAGAGCAGCTGGAACACGGCCTTCACGCGCACCGTGTCGCGCTGGTCCGGGTGGGTCAGCAGCCACATTTCCGAGGCCAGCGCCTCGACCGGGCCCAGCACCCGCTGCAGGCCCGGCACGCCATCACCGAGAAAACACGGCATCAGCGCCAGCCCCAGGCCGTCACTGCAGGCTTGGCGCACCTGCAGGAAGCTGTTGATGCGGTAGCCCACCTGGTCGAGCGGCTTGATCTTGCCCAGCCAGCGCACGGTGCGGTGGCGCGGGTCGTTCAGGGCGATCCATGCATGGGCGGCCCAGTCCTGGCCCGGATGCTTGGCCAGGTAATCCATGCTGCCATACACGGCCAGGGCCAGCGCGCCGATGCGCTTGCCGATCAGGTAGTCGGGCGGCGCCATCGCCGGGCGCACGGCGATGTCGGCGTCGTGCCGGGCCAGGTCGATCAAGTCGTTTTCCAGCGACACCTGCAGCGTGATTTGCGGAAAGCGCGCGCGGCACAGGACCATGATGGGATTGAGCAGGGTGCTGGCCACGCTGTCGGTTGTACTGATGCGCACCATGCCGCTGGGCCGCAAGTCGCGCCCCGCCACTTTCAACAGGCTGGCCGCCGCCGTCTCCTCGATCTGGCTGCCGGCGCGCGCCAGTTCTTCGCCCGCCGCGGTGGCCACATAGCGCCCGCCATGGCGCTCGAACAGGCGCACACCCAGGTGCGCCTCCAGGTGGGTGATGCGGCGAAACACCGTGGCATGGTTCACGCCGAGCGAGCGCGCCGCGGCCGACAGCGAGCCGCCGGTGGTGATGGCGGCGACGTAGCGCAGGTCGTTCAAGTCTTCATTCATGTGCGTTGGTGCAATTTTTGTTTGCCGTTTTTTGGAATTTCATTGCGATGATGCACAGACTAAGCTGTGTCCATTATTTAATCAATGAGGAAACCACCATGCAACGCGCACTTCTCGCCCTGTCCATCGCCCTGGCCCTGGGCGGCACCGTCCACGCTGCCGAACCTATCTGGGACGGCAACAAGATCAACATGGTCAGCGACAAGCTGGCCGACGGCGTCTACGCCTTCTATGCCGACAACGCGGCCGCACTGAACGCCTCCGGCGGGGCCGCCGCCACCAGCGCCGGCCTGATCGTCGGCAGCAAGGGTGCCTTGCTGGTCGACACCATGCTCAACGAGCGCATGAACAGGCAGCTGCAAAGCCTGAGCCAGAAACTCGGCGGCAAGCCCATCCTGTACGCGGTCAACACCAGCTCGCACGGCGACCATTCCTACGGCAATATGTACCTGCCGGCGGCCACGCGCATCATCCAGCACGCCAACACGCGCGCCTACGTCGACGCCCACCTGGCCGACGACAAGGCCTTCATGATCAAGAACTTCGGCAGCGGCCGCGGCATCGAGCCGATCAAGGCGCGCACCGGCGACATCCTGATCGCGCCCGGCGCCACCGTCACGCTCGACCTGGGCGGCAAGACGGTCGACATCATCGACTTCGGCTTTGCCCAGACCGGCGGCGACCTGTGGGTGTGGGAGCCGCAAGCGAAGGTGTTGTGGGCGGGCAACCCGGTGATCGCCGCCAAGCCCGCGCTGCCGTGGCTGCTCGACGGCCACCTGGTGGCCACGCTCGAGACCTTGAAGCCCGTCTACGCCTTCCTGCCCGCCGACGCGCGCATCGTGCCCGGCCACGGCGTGCCGATGCAGCGCGAAGGGCTGAAGTGGCATATCGATTACCTGGCGGCGGTGCGCGACCAGGTCCAGGCCGCGATCGACCAGGGCAAGACGCTGGAACAGACCGTGGCCCAGGTCAGCCTGCCGGCCTACCAGGGCTATGTGCTGTTCGGCTGGGTCCACCCCGGCTTGAATGTGCCGGCCGCCTATCGCGATCTGAGCAAAAAGTAAATCTGATTGCTTTGGCAATGCCTCTATGGCAGCATGCCTGTTTGTTCCGGCATCGGGGCTTGTGATGAAGCGAATTGGACTGTCAGTCTTGACGTCGCTGGCGCTGCTGACCGGCACGGTGCCGGCGTGCGCCAGCACGGCCGGCGAAGATGTTGTGCGCAGCGTCGTCAATGCCATCGAGCGCGAAGACTGCCCCGCCGCCGTCGGCGCCCTCAAGGACGGCCTGGCGAAAAACTTGCCGGAAGTCGTCTTCATGGCTGGCGGCATGTATGAGGACGGCATCTGCCTCAAGGCCAACTGGCAGCGTGCCGTTGATTTCTACGTGCTGGCCAACGAACAGGGCAACCGCGCCGCGCGCTACCGCCTCGTTTCCGGCTATGCCGCCCCGGTCGGCGGCAAGGACGTGGCCGCCGCCCTGTGGTGGGCCAGCCGCCGTCCCGGCGAAGTGATCGGCGCCTGCCAGGTTGGCGCCGCCGACCATGACGACCCCGACCGCTTCGTCGCCGTGCTGGCCAAGTGGCCCAAGGCTCGCCTTGACGCCTGCAATTATGTGGCCGGTGTGATGGCCACGCTGACGGGCGATATCGAATATCCCGGCCGCGCCCAGTCGCACGCCCTCAACGGCACGGTCGTCGTGCGCTTCACGCCGGCTGCGGCGAAGTTCGAGATCGTGAGCGCCGAAACCGAAGAATTGACGATGAGCGGATGGGTCGATGGCAACGCTGTGCGCGACCGCCAGTCCAAATCCGTCACGGGCAGTTTCGCCAAGGCCATCAACCAGATCGGCGCGCGCGCCCTCAAGCGCTACGCCCAGCCGGCCGGCATTGACCCCGCCTGGACCAGCGAAGTCAAATTTGTGTTCACCCTTCTATACAGGAATTGATCGGCCATGAAGAAACTTGCCCTGATGTTGCTCTGCATCCTCGCCTTCGGCAGCACCCACGCAGCGCCCACCAGCATCGAAGACATGATGGCATGGAAGAAGGACTTCCTCTCGCAGTACAAGAAGGTGCGCTACCTCGACGCCGGCGGCAAAGCCATCACCGAGGCGGTGTTCGTCCAGCGCGTGGTCGACGACAGGGCCGCCTTCCATTGGGATGCGAACAACGGCCCGGCCAAGGAAATCGTCATCCGTTTGCTCAATACCACCAAATAAAGTGAAGAAGTCGCAGCAGGACTTCCTGCGAGGCTAGGCCGCTGCTACAGCAAGCCAAAAACTTTGATGACCAATCCCATCGTGCCCAGGGCCGTTGTCAGGGAAATGCTCAGCAGGATGCGGAAGTCGGTGGTGCGAATCTTCGTCAATTGTTCGTGGACGCGAATGAACTCGGCGTCCACGCGAGCAAACTGGGTGTCCACGCGAGTGAACTGGGTGTCCACGCGAGCGAACTGGGCGTCAACACGGTCGAACCGATCCCGCATTTCCGTGCGTAGCTCTGACACCATCCGGCCTTGATAGTCGATCGCGGTCTCGAGACGCGCGACACGCTCTGCGATGCTGTGTTGTTCCAGTTGTGGCTGATTTTCGCCGTTCATGGTGGGCTCCCAAGGCGCTGCTATCACTATATGCCGACTTGCCGTGGTCGCATAGCGCGCACGATTGAGGCAGATCTGGACGAGGGAAGCCGCATCCATGGCGACGCTTTACGTTAAGCTTGCCAGACCGAAATTGAAGGAAGAAAAATGGGCAAAGGCAGACTGGAAGCGTTCAGCGACGGCGTCATCGCGATCATCATCACCATCATGGTGCTGGAGCTGAAGGTGCCGCACGGCGCCGACTGGGAGGCGCTGGCGCCGGTGCTGCCGGTGCTGGGCTCTTATGTGCTCAGCTTCATCTACGTCGGTATCTACTGGAATAACCACCACCACATGTTGCACGCAGTCCAGCGCATCGGTGGCGGCGTGCTGTGGGCCAATTTGCACTTGCTGTTCTGGCTCTCACTCATTCCCTTCGTCACCGGCTGGATGGGCGAGAACCATTTTGCGGCCCTGCCCGTCGCCCTGTACGGCCTGGTGCTGTTCATGTGCGGCCTGGCCTATACGATGTTGGCGCGCTGCCTCACGCAGCACCACACGGAAAACACCGTGCTGGCGGCGGCGCTGGGCAAGGATCGCAAAGGCTGGGCCTCGCTGGCCCTCTACCTGGCCGGTTTTGGCCTGTCCTTTATCCACTCCTGGCTTGGCTGCGCCGTGTATATCGGCGTGGCCATCCTGTGGCTGGTGCCGGACCGGCGCATCGAACAACACCTGTCCTGACGGTCAATACGGCCAGGCATGCATATGTTCTCAGTGCTGGCGGTCCCTGCTATCATCATGCGCTCACGTGCTGCCGCTATCCGCAGGCAGCGTTTTCCCAGCGCTCATGAAAGATGCCATGAACCGTCCTCAGATGCTCATCCTTGCCGCCAGCCTGGCGCTCATTCACACCGCTTTCGCCGCTCCTGCCGTGGACGCATCAAATCCTTTCGCCAAGCCGAGCACCCTGCCTTTCCAGTACCCGGCTTTCGACAAGATCAAGGACGAGCACTTCCTGCCCGCCTATGCGGCCGGCATGGCCGAGCAGCTCAAGGAAATCGAGGCGATCGCCAATAACAAAAAACCGGCGACCTTCGAGAACACCATCGTGGCGATGGAAAAATCGGGCCAGCTGCTGAACCGCGTGGGCACGACCTTCTCGAACCTGCAAGGGGCCAACACCAACGACAAGCTCGACGACATCGACCGTGAAATGTCGCCCAAGCTGGCCGCCCACAACGACGCCATCGTCCTGAACGCGAAGCTGTATGCGCGCGTCAAGTCGCTGTACGACCAGCGCGACAAGCTCAAGCTCGACGCCGAATCGAAGCACGTGCTCGAGCGCTACCACACCGATTTCGTGCGCGCCGGCGCCAAGCTGTCCGACGCCGACAAGGAAAAACTGAAAGCGCTGAACGCGGAAATCGCGACCCAGCAAACCAACTTCACCCAGAACGTGCTGAAAGAAACCAATGCGTCGGCCCTGGTGGTGGACACGCGCGAAGAGCTGGCCGGCATGTCCGACGCCGCCATCGACGCGGCCGCCGCCGAAGCGAAGAAGCGCGGCAAGGACGGCAAGTTCGTCGTCGCCGTCACCAACACCACCGGCCAGGCGCCGCTGGCCGTGCTGACCAACCGCGCCGTGCGCGAACGCCTGATGAACTTGTCGATGGCGCGCGGCAGCCATGGCGGCGAATTCGATAACAGCGCCGTCGTGCTGAAGCTGGCCAAGCTGCGCGCCGAACGCGCCGCGCTGCTCGGCTACGCCAACTACGCGGCCTATTCGCTGGAAGACCAGACCGCCAAGAACACGGCAGCGGTCAACAAGCTGTTGTCGGAACTGGCCAAGCCGGCCGTGAACAACGCGCGCAAGGAAGCGGGCGAGATCCAGAAGATCATCGACGCCGAAAAAGGCGGCTTCCAGGTTGGCGCGCAGGACTGGGCCTTCTATACCGACAAGGTGCGCGCTGCGCGCTACGCCTTTGACCAGAACCAGCTCAAGCCTTACTTCGAACTCGATAATGTGCTGACCAAGGGCGTGTTCTACGCTGCCGGCAAGCTGTATGGCCTGTCGTTCAAGGAGCGCAAGGATCTGCCGGTCTACAATCCGGACGTGCGCGTGTTCGACGTCTTCGATGCCAACGGCAAGCAACTGGCCATCTTCATCGCCGACATGTATGCCCGCTCGAACAAGCAGGGCGGTGCGTGGATGAACGAGTATGTGTCGCAGGCGTCGCTGATGGGCACCCACCCGGTCGTGGCCAACCATTTGAACATTCCGAAACCGCCCGCTGGCGAACCGACCCTGCTCACCTTCGATGAAGTGCGCACCGCCTTCCACGAATTCGGCCACGCCCTGCATGGCATGTTCTCGAACGTGAAGTACCCACGCTTCTCGGGCACCAATGTCCCGCGCGACTTCGTCGAGTATCCGTCGCAAGTGAACGAGATGTGGGCTGTGTGGCCGGAAGTGCTGGCCAACTACGCGCACCATTACAAGACCGGCGCTGCCATGCCGAAGGAATTGCTGGACAAGGTGATCGCCGCCAAGAAGTTCAACCAGGGCTTCCTGACCACCGAATACCTGTCGGCTTCTCTGCTGGACCAGAGCTGGCACCAGTTGACGCCTGCGCAAATCCCGACCGACGTGCTGGCCTTTGAAGCGAACGCGCTCAAGACTGCCGGTGTCGACTTCGCGCCGGTGCCGCCACGCTACCGCACCACTTACTTTTCGCACGCCTTCAGCGGCGGCTACTCGGCCGGCTACTACGCCTACCTGTGGTCCGAGAAGCTCGATGCCGACACCGTCGAATGGTTCAAGGAAAACGGCGGCCTGCTGCGCAAGAACGGCGACCACTTCCGCAAGACCCTGCTCTCGCGCGGCGGCACCGACGATGCGATGAACCTGTTCCAGAACTTCCGTGGCCGCCAGCCGATCATCGAGCCTCTGCTGGAACGCCGCGGCTTGACCGGCAACTAAACTCGGTATGCGTGGGCACATGTGCCCACGCGTCAATCCACTCAAGGAACAACGACATGAATAAACCAACGATGCTCATCATCGCGGCCAGCCTGGCGCTGGCCAACGCGGTCGCCGCACCGATGGCGGCGGACAATCCCTTTGCCCAGCCAAGCGCGCTGACCTTCCACTATCCGGCCTTCGACAAGATCCACAACGAAGACTATGCGCCAGCCTACGACGAAGGCATGCGCCAGCAGACGGCGCAGATCAACGCGATCGCCAACAACAAGGCGGCGCCGACGTTTGAAAACACCATCGTCGCGATGGAGAAATCGGGCCAGCTGCTCAATCGCGTCAGCAGCGTGTTTGGCAACCTGTCCGGCGCCAACACCAACGACGCGATGGAAAAGCTGGACCGCGAACTGTCGCCCAAGCTGGCCGCGCACAGCGACTCGATCCGCCTGAACGCCAAGCTGTACCAGCGCATCAAGACCCTGTTCGACAAGCGCGACAAGCTGAGCCTCGACGCGGAATCGAAGTTCCTGCTCGAGCGCTATCA
Organism: Pseudomonadota bacterium; assembly: GCA_040390345.1. Classification (GTDB taxonomy): domain Bacteria; phylum Pseudomonadota; class Gammaproteobacteria; order Burkholderiales; family Burkholderiaceae_D; genus Telluria_A. The sequence continues at coordinate 10,854 of JAZJYP010000250.1, forward strand.
CACCGACTTCGTGCGTGCCGGCGCCAGGCTGTCCGACGCGGACAAGGAAAAGCTCAAGGCCTACAATGCCGAACTGGCGACGCTGCAAACGACCTTCAGCCAGAACGTGCTCAAGGAAGCCAACGCCTCGGCCATGATCGTCGATACGCGTGAAGAACTGGCCGGCATGTCGGCTGCCGCCATCGATGCCGCGGCCGCAGCCGCCAAGGCCAAGGGCAAGGAGGGCAAGTTCCTCATCCCCGTGGCCAACACCACCGGCCAGGCACCGCTGGCCGTGCTCACCAACCGCGCCGTGCGCGAACGCCTGATGGCCGCATCGCTGGCCCGCGGCAGCCATGGCGGCGAGTTCGACAACCGCGCCGTGATCCTCAAGATCACCAAGCTGCGTTCCGACCGCGCTGCGCTGCTCGGTTATGCCAGTCACGCGGCCTACTCGCTGGAAGACCAGACGGCCAAGAATCCGGAAGCGGTCAACAAGCTGCTGGCCGAATTCGCCAAGCCTGCCGTGGCCAACGCGCGCCGCGAAGGCGCCGAGATCCAGCAGGTGATCGACGCCGAAAAAGGCGGCTTCCAGCTCGGCGCGGCCGACTGGTCGATGTACAGCGACAAGGTGCGCGCGGCGCGCTTCAATTTCGATGCGGGACAGCTGAAGCCCTACTTCGAATTGAATAGCGTGCTGACCAACGGCGTCTTCTTCGCGGCCAACAAGGTCTACGGCCTGAGCTTCAAGGAGCGCCGCGACCTGCCCGTGTATAACGCCGACGTGCGCGTGTTCGATGTGTTCGATGCCGACGGCAAGCAGCTGGCCGTCTTCATCGCCGACATGTATGCGCGTTCGAACAAGCGCGGTGGGGCATGGATGAACGCCTATGTGGGCCAGTCGTCGCTGATGGGTACGCACCCGGTGGTGGCCAATCACCTCAACATCCCGAAGCCGGCCGCCGGCGAACCGACGCTGCTCACGTATGACGAAGTGCGTACTGCCTTCCACGAATTCGGCCACGCCCTGCACGGCATGTTCTCGAACGTGAAGTATCCGCGCTTCGCCGGCACGCGCGTGCCGCGTGACTTCGTCGAGTTCCCATCGCAGGTCAACGAGATGTGGGCCGTGTGGCCGGAAGTGCTGGCCAACTATGCCAAGCACTACCAGACCGGCGCGCCAATGCCGCAGGAACTGCTCGACAAGGTGATCGCCTCGAAGAAGTTCAACGAAGGCTTCCGCACCACCGAGTACCTGGCCGCGTCGATCCTCGACCAGCGCTGGCACCAGCTGGGCGCCACGCAAATCCCGGCGGACGTGCTGGCATTTGAGGCGACGGCCCTGAAAGACGCTGGCGTCGACTATGCGCCGGTGCCCACGCGTTACCGCAGCGCCTACTTCTCGCATGTGTTCTCGGGTGGATATTCGGCTGGCTACTATGGCTACCTGTGGAGTGAAAAACTCGACGCCGACACCGTGGAATGGTTCAAGGAGAATGGCGGCCTGCTGCGCAAGAACGGCGACTACTTCCGCAAGATGCTGCTGTCGAAAGGCGGCACGATGGATGCGATGGACATGTTCCGCGCCTTCCGCGGCCGCGACGCGAAGATCGAGCCGCTGCTCGAGCGGCGTGGCCTGAGCGCCAATTAATTCGAATTGCCTTCCTGAGAAAATGCTGCCGGATTCGTCCGGTGGCATTTTTTTTAATCGTCGAGCCAAGGAGGCGGTGGACGGTTCAATTCCTTCTTGAGCGCGTCGTAAAAGGCAATCCACGGCGCGCAAAACGAACGGATGTCATCCTTGACAATTAGAACGATATTTCGCCAGAGATTATTCATCGAGTAGCTCCCTGATGTCTCGTAAGGTGCTTACTAAAATGTAGACCACGACGCCTATCGCGTCAATCAGGAGGATGGCATGTTCAAGAATGGCCAACGTCGTGCTCGTGAAAAAAGAAATACCGAGATGGTCGAGAAATCGGATAAAACCGTCGAGTACAGCCGCTGGAATTGCCACAGCAATGAAAATGCCAGCCCCCGTGAGACTGTGCAGGGCAATTCTCAAGATGTGGCGATGCCAAGGTGTGCCCATAATTGGAATTGTTTGAGGGAGTCTATTGAGCGTAAAGCCTAAATCGATTTAGTCATTGCGCCATTCGTACCGTATGCGCTGCTTGACCTGTCTACGGCCCTCGGGTTTATGCTGTTGGCTTGAGGAGGAAGCACTATGTCGGACGAAGAATTCCTGGCGCAGTTTGCGGCATGCACGCTGCCGCCGGCGCTGTTCAACCATGCGGGCCATGTGCGCCTGGCCTGGCTGCATTTGCAGCGCCATGATTTTGATGAGGCCGTGTGGCGTACTTGCGATGGCATTCGTAGCTACGCCGCGCATCTCGGTGCCGCCGGCAAGTTCCATTGGACGATTACCGAGGCGCTGATGCACCTGCTGCGCGCTGGCGGCGCTGCCGAGCGCGGCACGTCCTGGATGGAATTCATCGCCGCGAATGAGGCATTGCTCACTGATGCACGCGGGCGCGTGGCACGCCACTATTCGGATGCGCTGCTGGCCAGTGACGCGGCGCGCACGCGCTTTGTGGCGCCGGACCTGGCGCCGCTATGATCACCGTCGGCGCCCTGGCCAAACGCAGTGGCGTGTCGCGCACGACCTTGCTGTACTACGAGGGCGTGGGCTTGCTGGCGCCGTCTGCACGCAGCGCCGCCGGCTATCGCCAGTATGCCGAAGATGCCATCGAGCGCGTCATGCGCATTCGCGACTACCGCGCCACCGGCATGGCGCTGGGCGCCATCAAGACCTTGCTTGACGAGGGCGATTCCACTTCCATCATTGAGCAACGCTTGCAAGAAATCAGCCGCGAGATGGCGCAGCTGCGCGAGCAGCAGGCCGTACTGTTGCGCCTGCTTGGCCAGGGCAAGGTGCATACCCTCGGCAAGGACGGCTGGACGGCCCTGTTGCGCGCGGCCGGCCTGGACGACGCGGCCATGCAGCGCTGGCACGCGCTGTTCGAACAGCAGTCACCTGACGCACATCAGCACTTCCTCATTTCGCTCGGTGTCAGTGACGCTGAAGTGCTGCGCATCCGTAGCTGGGCGCGTGATTTCAGTGTATAAGTTGGGTATATACTTTCTCGTAAATAGGCACCATGAGCGTCCAGGAATTACACGGCATTACCCTTGAAGCAGTCCTGTCGCGGCTGGTCGAATATTATGGCTGGAAACGCCTGGCGGAACTGATCGCGATAAACTGTTTCATCGCCGATCCGAGCATCAAGTCGAGCCTGAAATTCCTGCGCAAGACGCCGTGGGCGCGCAGGAAAGTCGAAGAGTTGTACCTGGAAACGCAGTTCGGCACTTAACGAGGGACGCCATGTTGAACAACACCCCATCGAACCTGAAAGCCCACCTGAAAAGCCTGCACGCCAACCTGGCGACGACGGACGAAGTGGATGAGGAATTGCGCACGTTGCTGGTGCAGCTCGATGGCGACATCCGCAGCTTGCTCGACAAGCGCGAGCAAGAACAGTTCGAACTGGCCCAGGCCAGCGCGACCTATGGCCTGGCCGAACGCAGCCAGGAAATCACCGCCAAATTCGCTGCCCAGCATCCGCGCCTGGAACCGGCTTTGCGCGAGCTGGGCAATATCCTGGCCAGTATGGGGATCTGATCAGGGGAAGGCCGGTACGCTCGCCTCCTGGCCGCCGAAGGTGATTTCGGGGTGGCGCGCTTCGATCAGGTCTTCAATTTCCTGCACCCGCGACAGGGGCAGGTCGATGATCAACAGCACCTGGCCTTGCTCGATCCGCTCGGCGAATTGCTTCAGGCGCGAGTTCGGCACGGCCGCCGCATTCATGCCCGAGGCCCAGGCGCCGAATACCGCACCGCCCAGGCCGGCGATCAGGATGGCGAAGGTTTGCAGCGACAGCCCTTCCGGCGGGAACATCACCAGCAGCACGCCAGCCAGGAGCCCGGCGCCGCCACCGATCATCATCCCCATCTGGGCGCCATGCACGAGGTCGGTTTTCTGCAGGAAGCTGGCGTCCGGCATATCCGACGGCAGCGTGCCTTCCTTGGCCCAGAAGTGCATGTAGCGCTCTTCGATGCGTTTGAGGAGCAGCTCATCGAGCATGGAACGGGCGCTGGGGACATCGGGCAACATGAAATAGATTCTGCGACGCATAACAGCCTCCTGTGGGTTATCTACACTTTCGTTATAGCAAACCGTTAAGTAATGTTCAAAGATGATATTGGGTAAGTCTCGCTTTTCCTGCCTATTAATGTGGCACAAACTGCACAAGTTATTGAAATATAAGACTAATTTTCTTTTGAAAACGCCGGCAAAATCCTTCGGAGGGGCGTTTTCCGGTACAATGCCGTCCAATGAACTCCCCAGCCAATCTTTTTGCGACCGTCCCCAAGCGGTCTAGCCGCGCTGCCGCTGCGCCTTTCCTGCCCATGTCCCGCGCCGAAATGGACGCCCTGGGCTGGGACCAGTGCGACGTCATCCTCGTCACCGGCGACGCCTATATCGACCATCCCAGCTTCGGCATGGCCCTGGTGGGACGCCTGCTCGAAGCACAGGGCTTTCGCGTTGGCATCATCAGCCAGCCGGACTGGCATTCGGCCGAACCGTTCCGCGTGCTGGGCAAGCCACGCCTGTACTGGGGCGTGACGGCCGGCAATATGGACTCGATGGTCAACCGCTACACGGCCGACCGCAAGATCCGCT
>JAZJYP010000251.1:0-7973 GCA_040390345.1 Pseudomonadota bacterium
TGCCTTCCTTGGCGACCGGCTCGAAGCCGCCCGTGTCGATGACGAGGAAGGGACGCTCGCCAATCCGGCCCTCGCCATAGTGACGATCGCGCGTCAGGCCAGGCAAGTCCGCCACCAGCGCATCGCGCGAGCGGGTCAGACGATTGAAGAGCGTCGACTTACCGACGTTGGGACGACCTACGAGTGCAATTACCGGCTTCATTTTTTTATTCGACAGCGATCGCGGTCACTGTTCCGTTTTGAGTTTGAAAAATCAGGTTCGTGCCCGCGACCACGGGAGCCGAACGAATCGCGCTCCCATCGGTTGCGGCACGGGCCAAGAATGCGCCATCTTCCCGCGACAGGAAGTGGATGATGCCCTGGTAGTCGCCCACGGCGACGGTGCGGCCATAGGATACCGGGGTCGAGAGCGTGCGGTAGGCCAGCTTGTCGTTTTTCCAGGCGCTGGTGCCGCCATCGCGTGCGAAGGCCGTCACGGCGCCCTTCTCGTCGGCGACGAAGACAAAGCGCTGGTCCACGGCCACGCCGTTTTCGGACGACAGCTCCTTGCTCCAGCGTGCGGTGCCGGTGGCAATATCGTAGCAGCCCACGCGGCCCTGGTAGGACACGGCGCAGACGTCTTTGTCGAACAGCACCGGCGCGCCGCCGATGTCGGTCACGCGTTCAAGTTCGGTGGCGCCGCGCGCTTCGCCGACGGTCACTTCCCATTTCGGGGCACCGGTCGACAGCACGATGGCGGCCAGCTTGCCGCCCGGCTGGGCGATGACGACGTCCTTGCCGACGACGACCATGCCAGGAGCGTTACGCAGCGTCAGCGGAGGCGCCACGCGCTGCACGGTCCATTTTTTCTCGCCCGTCTTGGCGTCGAGGCCGACGATGCGGTTGTCGAGCGAACGCACGACCACCACGCCCTGCCCCACCACCGGCGAAGAGAGCACTTCCGACGAAGCCTGGCTCTTCCACAGGGCCTTGCCCTCCATGTCGAAGGCCATGACCACGCCCTTGGCGGCGGCGACGACGATGATATTGCCGTCCGTGCCCACGCCCGCCGTCAGCGGAGCGCCGGCGTTGATGCGCCAGAGCTGGCGGCCCGAGGCCGATTCCACGCGTGCGATGGCGCCCTCGCCACCGGCGACGATCAGGCTGTTGTCGATCACGGCCGGCGAGAACAGTGCGTCCTGCGACTTGCCGATATCGAGCTTCCAGGCGGTGCGCACGGCCATCGAACCTTTCAGTTCCACCAGCGCCGCGGGCAGGTTGCCCTTCGGTTTGGAAGCGAAGGGATTGAGGCTGTTCAGGCTCGAACAACCCGTCACCAATGCCAGCACGCCTGCACCTAAGAGCTTCTTGCTAATTTGCATATTCATCGACCTTCGTTCTGTCTTGTAGAGAGCATAAAGCCCGCCTGTGCATCGGATGCGCAGGCGGGCCACATCTGGGTTGCCAATTACGCCGCGGCTTTTGCTGCCGGTGCCGCCACTGGGCCGCCGATGGCATCGAGCTTGAGCTGCACCAGCTGGCGGCCCGGGTTCTTCTTGTCCATGCCGTCGAGCGCTGCCTGGTAGGCGGCGCGCGCTTCGGCGATCTTGTTCTGTGCGACCAGGATATCGCCCTTGCGGTCCATCACTTCGGCGGCGAAGGCCGGCACGAAGTCGGTGGCCAGCAGTTTCAGGCCTTCATCGTAGGCTTTTTCGTCGAGCAGCACGGCCGACATGCGCAGCTTGGCGATCGACTTGTATTCGTCGTTGCCATGCTCGACCGCCCACTGCAACTGGGCCTTGGCCGCTTTCAGGTCGTTCGCGTCGAAGGCGCTCTTGGCAGCGACCAGGGCGCCCATAGCGCCGTAGGCCGTACTGCCGAATTTCGATTCGATGTCGCCGGCGATGCGCTGCACCTTGGCGTTGTCCTTGGCGGTGACGGACTTCTGCATCTCTTCGTACAGGCCCGATGCTTCGGCGGCCTGGGTACGCTGGTGGTAGTTCCAGAAGTTGTAGCCGGCGTAGGACGCCAGTGCGATGGTGAGCACCCACGAAAGCAGGTTGCCGTACTGGGCCCAGAAAGCCTTCAGGGACGCCAGTTGTTCTTGTTCTTCGAGATCGTATGCCATGTCGTATTCGGTATCTAAGGTTGAAATCAGTGGTGGTAATGCACGTGGTCGTGGTCGTGATCGTCGCCGATGATCTGGTCAACCACATAGTCAACCACTTCATCGAACGGCACGCTCGCTTGCTGCTGCTCGCCTTCCGCCCGCATGGCTTTGACCGTCGCCGTCTTGTTCGCTACTTCATCGTCGCCAAGGATCACGGCAAATGCTGCGCCGCTGCCATCGGCTTTCTTCATCTGGCTCTTGAAACTGCCAGCACCACTCAAAGCCGCGCAATGTAGCACAACATCGAGTCCGGCATCGCGAATTCGTTCGGCCAGCACGAAAGCCTGCATCTGCGCTTCCTCGCCCTGGTGCACCATGTAGACGTCGCATTGTGCCGGTGCGGCGGGCTCGCCGGCCAGTTTCATCAGCTCGATCAGGCGCTCGATGCCCATCGCGAAACCGACCGCCGGCGTCGGTTTGCCGCCGAAGGACTCGATCAGCGGATCGTAGCGGCCGCCCGCGCAGACGGTGCCTTGCGCGCCCAGTTCGTCGGTGACCCATTCGAACACGGTGCGGTTGTAGTAATCGAGGCCGCGCACCAGGCGCGGGTTGATTGTGTACTGGATGTTGTTGAAGTCGAGGATTTTCTTGACGCCTTCGAAGTGGGCGACGGACTCGCCTTCGAGGTAGTCGAGCAGCTTCGGCGCGGCGTTCACCAGTTCCTGCATGGCCGGATTCTTGGTGTCCAAAATACGCAGCGGGTTGCTGTGCAGGCGGCGCTTGGCTTCGGCGTCGAGCAGTTCGCTGTTCGCTTCGAAATAGGTAATCAGGTCGGCGCGGTGGCGCGCGCGTTCGGCCGCGTCGCCGATCGAGTTGATCTCGAGGCGGATGTTTTCCAGGCCCAGGTCATCCCACAGGCGACGGCACAGCATGATCATTTCGGCGTCGATGTCCGGGCCGGTGAAGCCGATCGCTTCGGCGCCGATCTGGAAGAACTGGCGGTAGCGGCCGCGCTGCGGACGCTCGTGGCGGAACATCGGGCCCTTGTACCACATGCGTTTCGGGCCATCGTAGACGAGGTTGTGTTCGAGGACGGCGCGCACAACGCTGGCCGTACCTTCAGGACGCAGCGTGAGCGCGTCGCCGTTCATCGAATCGGTGAAGGAGTACATTTCCTTCTCGACGATGTCGGTGACGGCGCCGATGGCGCGCGAGAACAGGGCCGTGTCTTCGACGATCGGCGTGACGATCTTCTGGAAGCCGTAGCTTTGCAGGACCGACTGCACGGTGTTTTCAAACAATTCCCACAGCGGGGCTTCGGCCGGCAGGATGTCGTTCATCCCTTTGACGCCGACGATTTTTTCAGGCTTCGACATTCGCTCTTCCGTAATTCGTTTTTACATAATCCAGCACGATGGCCTGGAATTCTTCGACGATGCGCTCGCCGCGCAGCGTCACTTTTTTCTGGCCATCGACAAACACCGGCGCGGCAGGCGATTCGCCCGTGCCTGGCAGGCTGATGCCGATATTGGCGTGCTTCGATTCGCCCGGGCCATTGACGATGCAGCCCATCACGGCCACGTTCATCGCTTCCACGCCGGGATAGCTCTTTTTCCATTCCGGCATCTGCTCGCGCAGGTAGGTCTGGATGTTGTCGGCCAGCTCCTGGAAGGTCGTCGAGGTCGTGCGTCCGCAACCGGGGCAGGCAATGACCATCGGCGCAAATTTGCGCAGGCCCATCGTCTGCAGGATCTCTTGCGCGACGATGACTTCTTTCGTGCGGTCGCCACCCGGTTCAGGCGTGAGCGAAATGCGGATCGTGTCGCCAATGCCTTCTTGCAGCAGCACCGACAGCGCGGCCGTCGAAGCGACAATACCCTTGCTGCCCATGCCCGCTTCGGTCAGGCCCAGGTGCAGCGGATAATCGCAGCGGCGCGCCAGTTCGCGGTAGACGGCGATCAGATCCTGCACGCCCGAGACTTTGCAGGACAGGATGATCTTGTCGCGGCCCAGACCGAGTTCTTCGGCGCGCACGGCGTTTTCGATGGCCGACGTGATCAGGGCCTCGTACATCACGGCTTGCGCGCTCCACGGTTCGGCGCGCGAAGCGTTTTCGTCCATGATGCGCGCCAGCAGGGCCTGGTCGAGCGAGCCCCAGTTCACGCCGATGCGCACCGGCTTGTCATACTGCGCGGCGATCTCGATCATTTGCGCGAACTGCGTGTCGCGTTTGGCGCCCTGCCCCACGTTGCCGGGATTGATGCGGTACTTCGACAGCGCTTTCGCGCACTCGGGATAGTCGCGCAGCAGCGTGTGGCCGTTGTAATGGAAGTCGCCCACCAGCGGCACGTCGATGTCCATCTTGTCGAGCTGCTCGCGGATGTAAGGCACGGCCGCAGCCGCTTCCGGATTGTTCACGGTGATGCGCACCATCTCGGAGCCGGCACGCGCCAGTTCCTTGACCTGGATGGCCGTGCCGACCGCATCGGCGGTATCGGTGTTGGTCATCGACTGCACCACGACGGGGGCGTCGCCACCCACCCAGACCTGGCGCGCGCCGTGCGCGACCAGCACGCGGCGGCTTGCGCGCCGGGCCAGCGGGCCCGATGGAATTGCGATATTCGAAGAAGACATGTTTATTTCAAGTTCACGCGTGACACGGTGCTGCCCGGGATGGGCGGCAATTCCACGGCGGCGCCGCGCAGCGTGGCCGACACGCCGCTTGGCTTGCCAACGACGAGGGTGACCGGCTCGGTCACGTCGATCGTCTCGGTGCTGCCGCCTTTGACCAGGCGCGAAATCAAGGCGGAGCCGCCCTTGGCGCGCTTGACTTCGACCCAGGAATCTTCGCGCACCGTGATCACCAGGGCATTGCCCGGCGCCGGTGCGGCGGCAGGTGCGGCCGCTGGTGCGGCAGGCGGCACGGCTGGCGCCACCACTTCTGGCGCAGCAGGGGCCACGCCGGCGGGCGATCCGACGCCTGGCGTGGCGCTACCACTCGTCGTTTGCGGCGGCACCGAAATGAGGGGCACCGTCTGCACGGGCTTGAGTTCCGTATCCGGCTTGACCAGCTGGGTTTCGATCTTGCTCTCGGCTTTATCGGCGGCGGGCGCTTCGGCGTGGCCAAGCAACTGTGGCGGAATCAGGTCGAACTGCCAGGCGGCGCCGGCGGCGGCCACGACCAGCACGGCCAGGCCGATCGGCAGCAGCGGCAGCTTGCGCTTGCCATTGGTCGGGAAACGCACTTCAGAGAACGAGGCCGGTTTTTCGCGGCGCACCGTGGTGCCGGTGGCATCGCTCGGTGCCGGCTCTTCCTGCGGGATCATGGCCACCAGGGGCGCGGCGTCGAGCTTGACGACCTTGGCGTAGGCGCGCACGAAGCCGCGCACCACGGCCGGCCCGGGCAGCGCGTCGTAGTCGCCTGCCTCCAGTGCCTTGACCTGGCGCACCGCCAGCTTCAGCTGCTCCGCCACCTGCTCCACAGTCCAGCCCATCGCTTCGCGCTGGCTCGCCAGCAGCTTGCCGGGCACGCCGCCACTATCGGGAACATGCGGTTCTTCTGCCCACTCTCCACTCATCGTCGTTCCTGTCTCACTCATCAAAAGCACCGCGCTGGTATGCCGCAAATTCCGGGGACGCCGGGTGGTGGCGGCGCAGCAGCACCACCATCGCCGATTCTTTGGTCTTGTCGCCCATCTTGTGTTCGATGCGGGCGCCGAGCCACAACACTTCCGCGTCCAGCGTATCGAGCTTGGCCACGGCCGTCAGGCGGTTCAAATAAAATTGCGCGCGCGTGTAATCGCGCCGCTCGTAATAGACGCGCGCCAGGTTGGCGTTCGTCGTTGGCAGGTCAGGCTCGATGCGCAGCGCGTCGAGCAGGTAGCGCTCGGCCGCCAGGAAGTGTTTGAGCTTGATGCTGCACGAACCGGCGTTGAGCAGCGCGCGCACGGGCGACTTGTAGCTGCGATCCTTGAGCGCCGTCTCGAAATACTTCATGCCCTCTTCTCCCTTGCCGACCTGGCACAGGAAGGAGCCGTAATTATTGGCCAAATCCGGATTGCCCGGCGCCAGGCGCATGGCGCGCTGGTAGTTGTCTTCGGCCAGCGCGATCTGCCCCATCTTGGTGTAGATCAGGGCGCGCACGCCGTAGGCATCGGCAAAGCTCGGGTCGGCCGCCAGCGCCAGCTTGACTTCGTCGAGGGCCACTTCGTATTTGCCGTCTTCGTAATAGCCGATCGCCAGCTGCAGGCGGATGCTGGCGCGCTTCTGGATCGCCGTTTCGTCGGAGGCAGTCTTGAGTTCCTTGTTGCTGCCAGCCGAAGGCGCTCCCGCGCACCCTGCAAGCGCAGACAGCACCAGCAGTGTGGCCAGGCCGGCCTTCAAGAAGGGATCTCCACGATGCGTCCAAAATCGGCACCGAACTTCTTCTTGTATTCGTCCATTTTTTCCATGCGCTCCTGTACCCGGGTACGGTCCTGCACTTCACCGGCCAATTGGCCACAAGCGGCGTCGATATCGTCGCCGCGCGTTTTACGAATCGTCGTCACGATCCCCGCATCCATGAGCACCTGGGCGAAGGCCTTGATGCGCGGGTTCTTCGAGCGCAGCAGGCCCGACTCCGGGAAGGGATTGAAGGGGATCAGGTTGAATTTGCACGACACGCCAACCACAGGGTCGTTGACCAGCGCCACCAGCTCGCGCGCATGCTCGTCGGTGTCGTTGACGCCGTCGAGCATGCAGTATTCGAAGGTGATGAAGTCGCGCGGCGCGAACTCCAGGTAGCGCTTGCAGGCGGCCATCAGCTCGCGCAGCGGGTATTTTTTATTCAGCGGCACCAGGCCATCGCGCAGCGGATCGTTCGACGCGTGCAGCGACACAGCCAGCGCCACCGGCACTTCCTGGCTCAGCTTGTCCATCATCGGCACCACGCCGGAGGTCGACAGGGTCACGCGGCGGCGCGACAGGCCGTAGGCGTTATCGTCCAGCATCAGCTTGAGCGCCGTGGTGGTCGGCTCGAAGTTGAGCAGCGGCTCGCCCATGCCCATCATGACCACGTTGGTGATCTGGCGCTCGCCTTTCGGGCCGGCTTCGATGCCACGGGTCTTGCGCAGCTCGAATTCGGCCATCCACAGCTGGCCGATGATTTCCGACACCGACAGGTTGCGGTTGAAGCCCTGCTTGCCCGTCGAGCAGAAGCGGCAGTTGACGGCGCAGCCGGCTTGCGTGGAGATGCACAGGGTGCCGCGGTTTTCTTCCGGGATGAACACGGTTTCGACGGCATTGCCATTGCCCACGTCGACGAGCCACTTGCGCGTGCCGTCCGTCGAGGTGTGGTCGCTGATCACGGCCGGGGCGCGCACTTCGGCGCGCGTGGCCAGTTTTTCGCGCAGCGACTTGGCCAGGTCGGTCATGGCGTCGAAGTCGCTGGCGCCGAACTGGTGGATCCAGCGTTGCAATTGCTTGGCGCGGAACGGCTTCTCACCCAAGTCGGCGCAGTAGGCGACGAGTTGCGCGGGATCGAGGTCCAGCAGGTTGGTGAGAGTCGTCATAAGAATTCTTTGTTTCAGTTTCAGTGTTTCGATTGCCGCCCGTGCACGACGGGCGGCAGGTACCAATTAACGCGAGTAGACGTTCAGTGCCGGGAAGAAGTAAGCGATTTCGACAGCAGCGGTTTCAGCAGCGTCGGAACCGTGCACGGCGTTCGCATCGATCGAGTCAGCGAAATCGGCGCGGATCGTGCCTTTTTCTGCTTTCTTCGGATCGGTCGCGCCCATCAGGTCGCGGTTGGTGATGATCGCGTTTTCGCCTTCCAGGGCTTGCACCATCACCGGGCCGGAGATCATGAAGTCAACCAGGTCCTTGAAGAAAGGACGTGCAGCGTGCA
>JAZJYP010000252.1:0-1963 GCA_040390345.1 Pseudomonadota bacterium
GGACACGGGCCCAGCCGTAGCTTGCTCTACGGCTGGGCCCGTGTCCGAATGTCAGATGTGACCCCGAAGTTGCTTTGGAATCGTGGTCTGACCCCGGTGTTGTTTATTTCGAGTGGGCGGGAACGAACTCCTGCATCACGGCCTTGCGCAGCACCATCGGCGGCACCAGGCCCTGGGCCAGCACGAAGTCGTTGAAAGCCTGGCGGTCGAACTTCTTGCGCAGGGCCACTTCGGCGGCCTGGCGCGTTTCCATCAGGCGCTGGTAGCCATAGAAGTAGGACGTGGCCTGGCCCGGCGCGCGGAAGGTGTAGCGCTGCATCTCCTGCGTGGCCATGCCTTCGGACAGGCCCACTTCATCCATCAGGAAGCTCTTCACGCCTTCGGGCGAAATCTCGCCCAGGTTGACCATCGGGTCGAGGAAGGCGCGGGCGGCGCGCTGCATGCGCGCCTGCAGGGCGAACAGCTGGCCATCGAGCGGCTCATACGGCTGCATTTCGGCTTCGGCATACAGGGCCCAGCCTTCGACGTTGACGCTGTTGAAGGCGAACACGGCGCGCGCGGTCGAGACACCGGCTTCGATCATCTTGGCGAACTGCAGTTCGTGGCCGGGGCGCGCCTCGTGCGCCGTCAGCGACCAGCTGCCTGCCTGGTGGGTGAAGTCATCGAATACAAGGGCCTTGCCGGTAGCGTCCGGCGCCATGCCGGTGGTGAGCACGAATTCGCCGTATTCGCCGGTGTTGCCGATCAGGCGCGGTGGGTTCATGTGCGGCGCCGGCTGCTGCGCATTTTCGGCCGGGCTGGCCAGGCGGATCACGGCTTTGCGGGTCGGCAGGCTGACGATATGCTGCTCGCGCACGGCCGCTTCGATCTGGGCCAGGCGCTCGCCGTACAGCGGCATCACCTGGTCGTTGGGAATCTGCTGCTTCTTCAATTCCTTCATCACGGCGCGGTAGTCGGCGCTCGCCAGGCCTTTTTCTTTCGCGATCAGGCCGGCGGTGATGTTCATCTGGTTGCGGATCTCGGCGAACGAGGTCAGCGCCTTGGCGATCAATTCCTGCGGCGAGATGTCGACCCCGAACTGGTGCAGGTTGTCGGCATAGACTTCGGCCGGCAGGCGGTGGTCGGTGCGCGCTTTGGGCAGGATGTCGGACTTGATGTAGGCGTTATAGGCCGTCAGCTGCTTTTCCAGCGCGGCGAAGCTCTTTTCCCAGCCCTTGACTTCGCTCTTGGAGAGCAGGTCCTTCATCCCGGCGATCATGGTGGGGCCGTCGTTGAGGGTCTGTTCGACTTCGCCCTTGAAGGGGCCGATCAGCTTCTTGTCGGCCTTCAGGCGCTCTTCCGTGCGCTCGCGCGCCAGTTCGGCGATCGGGCGGAAGCCCTTGGCCAAGCCGGCGTATTTTTCCAGGCGCACGGCCAGCGCCTGCTGGCGCGCTTTCGGGATGCGCGGGTCGAGGCTGGAACGCACGACGCCGAAGATCATCTGCGTCAGGTCAGTGAAGGGCATGAAGTATTTGCGCTCGAGCGCATTGCTGACCATGCGCTTTTGCGCGCTATCGACCAGGATCTCGATGTCCTGCCTGACCTTGGCGTCGGTTTCGCTCTTGAAGCGTTTTTGCAGCTCCGCGATGGCGGCGCGCGTGTCCTTGTTGGCCGGCTCGTACTGGTCGCGCGACATGTCGGTGATTTGCTCATCCAGGCCATCGACGCCCAACTGGCCGGCGCCTTCGGGGCCGTACTTGGCGAACACCGTCAGCAGCAGCTTGGCGTTGGCATTGCTCTTGGTGACCCAGGGCTGTTCGGCCGCGGCGGCCTGCAGCGATACGGCGGCGAGGGCCAGCGCCCCCAACAAACTACGAACCTTCAATGACGTACGCGACATCGTTCTTTCCTCTTTTGGTGGGGGGAGAAGAGAACACCGGGGTCAAGTCTGTCATTCGGACCGGCAACTTCGGGGTCACATCTG
>JAZJYP010000253.1:0-8198 GCA_040390345.1 Pseudomonadota bacterium
TGTTGACCAGCACGTTCAGGCGGCCGCGGTGGGCCATGCCGATGACGATCTCCTGCACGCCTTTTTCGCCGGCGCGCTGGATCGTTTCGTCCATCGAGGCGATGAAGGACTCGGAGCCTTCCAGCGAGAAGCGCTTGGCGCCGACGTACTTGGTGTGCAGGTAGCGCTCCAGCCCTTCGGCGGCCGTCAGGCGGTCGAGGATGTGGATTTTTTTCTCTGGCGTGAAGCTCGGCGTCGAGCGGATCGACTCGAGTTTCTCCTGCAGCCAGCGCTTCTCGGCCGGATCGCTGATGTACATGAACTCGGCGCCGATCGAACGGCAGTAAGTGTCGCGCAGCAGGTTGATCAGGTCGCGCAAGGTGGTGGTCTCGGGACCGAAATAGGTATTGCTGATGTTGAACACGATGTCCATGTCGGCATCGGTGAAGCCGTAGAACGACGCTTCGAGTTCAGGGATGTTGGGACGCTCCTGGCGCTGCAGCGGGTCCAGGTTGGCCCAGTGCGAACCGAGGTAGCGGTAGGCGGCGATGAGCTGGGTCACGGCGACGCGCTTGCGGCCCATTTCGGCGTCGGCCGAGGCGGTCACGGTGCGGATCGGGCCTTGCTTGGCACGTTCGGCGAACGAGGCGATGACGGAGGCGTGGGCGACGTCGGGCTTGTTCGAGCCGTCTACTGCCGGCACGTTCTGCATCGAGTCGAAGTAGGCGCGCCAGTTGTCGGGCACGGAACCAGGATTGTCGAGATAAGCCTCATAGAGCTCCTCGACATACGGGGCATTGCCGCCAAACAAATAGGAGTTGGCGTTCTGTTGTTGCATCATCTTGCTCACCTTTCTTCGCGCTTCGCGAGATTAGCGGGTTAATCTAACCTTCCGCGACACGGCCTGACCGGTTAGCGGATTGCACATCAAGTTGTGGGGAAGGACTTTACTTCTGCCAAAATTCTTTCAAAGTTCTTCAGAATAGCACGCGGTATTGTATCTCAACATTCCGTCATCCGAAAAAGAGTTCTGCATATTATCAAGGCATTTGACGGAGCAAATGATAATGGTTATCATTTACCAAATGACCCTCCCCAAGAATTCCCCCGCGCGCGCCCTGTGGCTGAAGAACCTGCACCAATGGCACTGGATCAGTTCGGCCCTGTGCCTGCTGGGCATGCTGCTGTTCGCCGCCACCGGCATCACCCTCAACCATGCCGCGCAGATTGAAGCCAAGCCCCAGGTCACACGCCTGAAAGCGCGCCTGCCGGCGCCGCTGGCGGCCGAGATGGCGCGCTTTGCCGATGGCCATGCCGACGCCAAGGCGCCCTTGCCGGGCGCCGTGGCCAGCTGGGCCGCCAGCACCTTCCCGGTCGACCTGCGTGAAGCGCTGGCCGAATGGTCGCCCGACGACGCCTACATTCCCCTGCCGCGGCCGGGCGGCGACGCCTGGCTGCGCATCGGCGTTGACGGCGCGGCCGAATACGAAAAAACCGACCGTGGCTGGATCTCCTGGCTCAACGACCTGCACAAGGGCCGCAACACGGGCAGCGCCTGGACCTGGTTCATCGACCTGTTCGGGGCGGCCTGCCTGGTGTTCTGTGTGACCGGCTTCCTGATTTTGAAATACCATGCGGCCAACCGCCCTGCCACCTGGCCCGTCATCGGTTTCGGCATCGTGCTGCCGGTGCTGCTGGCCATCCTCTTCATCCATTAAGGCGATCATGAAACTGCACCACCAGCTCGCACTGACCTTGCCGGCCTTGTCCGGCTGGGCCATGGCGGCCGAGCTCACCGTCAAATTCGACATTCCCCAGTTGGCCGTGGCCGAGTACCACAAGCCCTATATGGCGATCTGGATCGAGCGCGCCGACCAGGGCGTGGCCGCCAACCTGGCCGTGCTCTACGACGTCAAGAAAAAAGACAACGGCGGCACCAAGTGGCTGACCAACTTGCGCCAGTGGTGGCGCAAGTCCGGCCGCGAAGTGGACTTGCCCATCGATGGCGTCTCGGGCGCCACGCGCGCCACGGGCGAGCAAAGCATGACGTTTGGCCCGGCGCGCACCGGCATCGACAAGCTGCCCGCCGGCGATTACAAGCTCGTCATCGAAGCGGCGCGCGAGGCGGGCGGGCGCGAACTGGTGCGCATCCCCTTCTCGCTGCCGCTCAAGGGCAAGGTGCAGGCCTCCGCCCAGGGCAAGGAAGAACTGGGCGCCATTTCCCTCCACATCACTCCCTGAGGCCCGCATGACCATCCAACGCACCTTACTGGCAGCGGCCCTCGCCGCCTGCGCCAGCCTCGCCCATGCCCACCTGCCATGGATCATGCCCACCTCGGGCATCGTCGAAGCGAAAGACGCCTGGGTCACCATCGATGGCGCCGTCACCGACAATTACTTCGACATCGACCACCAGGCCCTGAAGCTGGACGGCACCACCATCACCGACCCGGATGGCGCCGGCGTGGCACTGCCGCCCGTGCTGACGGGCCGCATGCGCAGCAGCTTCGACCTCAAGCTGGCCAAGAACGGCACCTACAAGGTCGCGCTGGTCACGCGCAACGTCGTGGCCTCCTACAGGCAAGGCGGCGAAGCCAAGCGCTGGCGCGGCGCAGAAGAAGCGCTCGCTGCCAATGTGCCGGCCGGCGCGGAAGAGCTGCGCACGCTCTTCCAGCACGCGCGCCTCGAGACGTTTGTGACGGCCAACAAGGCCAGTAGCGGCGCCCTCAAGGCCAGCGGCGCGGGCCTGGAAATGGTGCCCGTCACGCACCCCAACGATTTGCGCGCCGGCGAGCAGGCGACGCTGCGCTTTGTCCTCGATGGCAAGCCGCTGGCCAATTTCGCGTTCAGCCTCATTCCCGGCGGCGTGCGCTACCGTGGCGTGCTGGGCGAAGTGCGCCTGACGACCGATGCCAACGGCCAGGCCACGTTCACGCTGCCGGCGCCCGGCATGGTGGCACTGGTGGCCAGCTATCCGGCCGCACCGGTCAAGCCAGGCGAAGGCCCGGCCGTGCAGCGGCGCTACAGCTACGGCGCCACCCTCGAAATCCTGCCTCAGTAACATGCGCCAGGTCCTTGTGCCCTCGTCCATCGCCGGTGCCGCACCGCCGGCCGGCAGCCGCATGGCCGAACTGACCGGGCACAGCATGGGAACGACGTGGTCGGCACGGGTCATCCATGGCGGCGCCGCCCTGGGCGATGCGCTGCAGGCAGAGCTCGACAAGGTAGTCGCGCAAATGAGCCATTGGGAGCCAGGCTCGAACCTGTCGCGCTACAACGACGCGCCAGCGGGCAGCTGGCACGAATTGCCGAACGAATTTTTCAGCGTGATCCAGTATGCGACCTGGGTGCGCGACGCCAGCGGCGGCGCCTATGATCCCTTCGCCGGTGCGCTGGTCGATTGCTGGGGCTTCGGCGCGCAGCGCCGCTACCACCAGGAAGGCTTTTCCGCGCCCCCGGCCCAGGCGGTGGCGCAGCTGCTCGCGCAGCGACCACAGATCGAACTCGACACCACATGCCAGCGCCTGCGCCAGCCGGGCGGCGCGCGCATCGACCTGTCGTCCGTGGCCAAGGGCTTTGCCGTCGACCAGCTGGCGCGCACGCTCGAAGCGCGCGGCGTGCACCACTACCTGGTCGAAGTGGGCGGCGAGCTGCGCGGCGCAGGAATGAAACAAGACCAGCAACCGTGGTGGGTCGCGCTCGAAGGCCTGCCCGACCTGCCGGGCGCCACGCCCGCGGTGGTGGCCCTGCACGGCCTGTCCATCGCCACCTCCGGCGACTATCGCCAACACTATCGCTACGAGGGCCGGCGCCAGTCGCACACGCTCGACCCGCGCAGCGGCTACCCCATCCACAACGGCATTGCATCGGTGACGGTACTGCATCCCGAATGCATGGCAGCCGATGCGCTCTCGACCGCCATTTCCGTGCTGGGTCCGACCGAAGGCATGGCCTTCGCCGAACAGCACCGCGTTGCCGTACGCATCCTGATCCGCAGCGCCCAGGGCCTGCTTGAGACCACCTCCAGCGCCTACCAGGCAATGCTGCAATGATTACCACGGAACCGCTGCGCTGGGCCGGCGCGCTCGTCCTGCTGGCCGGGTATGTCGGCCTGTGCTATTCGCAGCGCCGTCGCCTGCCCGTTGCCGAAACCTTCCAGGCCGACTGGCTCGTGGTGCACGCCAGCCAGACCGGCAGCGGCGAAGAACTGGCGCAGCAAACGCTGGCCACGCTACGCACGGGCGGCCTTTGCGCGCGCAGCGTGTCGCTCGACGCGCTCGATGGCGACACCCTGCGCCAGGCCCAGCGCGTGCTGTTCATCGCCAGCACCTACGGCGAAGGCGACGCGCCCGACGCGGCGGCGCGCTTCGCCAGCACGCACATGGGCTCGAGCACGCCGCTCGACCAGCTCCATTACGGCTTGCTGGCTTTGGGCGACGCCAGCTACGCCAATTTCTGCGGCTTTGGGCGCGCGCTCGATGGCTGGCTGCAGGCGCAAGGTGCGCAGGCCCTGTTCCCGCGCATCGACGTCGACCGCCTTGCGCCCGCCTCGATCGCCGCCTGGCAGCACCACCTGAGCCACCTGGCCGGCACCAGCGACCTGCCGGACTGGGGCGCGCCAGCCTACCAGGACTGGCGCGTGGCCGAACGCACCCTGCTCAACCCGGGCAGTGCCGGCGCGCCCGTCTACCGCGTCGAACTGGTGCCGCAAGCGGGCGCCCTGCCGGAATGGGAAGCGGGCGACCTGGTGCAAATCAGCGCGCCCGACGACCCGGCTTATCCGCGCGAATATTCGATCGCTTCGCTGCCGGACGAAGGCCGCATCGTGCTGCTGGTGCGCCTGCATATCGATGCCGACGGCAGCCATGGCGCCGCCTCCGGCTGGCTATGCCTCGGTGGCGACGAGGTCGCGTTGCGGGTGCGCGCCCACCAGCGCTTTCGCCTCGGCGACAATGCGCAGCGGCCCTTGATCCTGATCGGCAATGGCACCGGCCTGGCCGGCCTGCGCGCCCACCTGCGCCAGCACGCGCAGGAGAACTGGCTCGTTTTCGGTGAACGCAATGCCGCCCACGACCTCTTCTTCGCTGCCGACATGGCCGCCTGGCGCGCGGCCGGCACCCGCATCGACCTGGCCTTCTCGCGCGATGGCGCCGGCCCGCGCTATGTGCAGCATGTGCTGGCGGCGCAGGCCGACGCGTTGCGCGAGTCGGTTGCGCGCGGCGCGGCGATTTATGTGTGCGGCAGCCTGCAAGGCATGGCCTCGGGCGTGCACGACGCACTGGTCGAGGCGCTCGGTGGGGACACGGTCGAGGCCCTCGCCGCCAATGGGCGCTACCGGCGGGATGTCTATTGAGAATGCGAATGAGAATAATTCTCGTTTACATTTTTGGCATTCTTCTTTAAAATCCTTGCATCACTTCACAACGATGCAGGGAATTCATGATCACCAGCCGCAAACACGCCCACGCCCTCCTCGCCGCCGTCCTGCTGCCCGCAGCCGGCCACGCCCAGCAAACCCTGGCCGAAATCAAGGTCAGCGGCAGCGCCGGGAATGCGCCCAAGGCCGCCTCGCCCAAATACACGGAAGCGCTGCGCGACACCGCGCAGACCATCACCGTCATCAAGAAGGAACTGATCGAGCAGCAAGGCGCGGCCACGCTGACCGAGGCGCTGCGCAATACGCCCGGCGTGGGCACCTTCTTCGTCGGCGAAAACGGCAGCACCAACACCGGCGACGCGATCTACATGCGCGGCTTCGATGCGTCGACCAGCATCTACGTCGATGGCGCCCGCGATGTCGGTTCAGTCGCGCGCGACATCTTCAATATCGAACAGATCGACGTGCTCAAGGGCCCGGCCGGCACCGACAATGGGCGCGCTTCGCCAACGGGTTCGGTCAACCTGGTCTCCAAGGTTGCCAACCTGGAAACGGCTGCCAGCGCCGCACTGACGCTCGGCTCGGCCAGCCAGAAGCGCGCCAGCGCCGACATCAACACGGTCCTCGACGCCGATCGAGGCACAGCCCTGCGCATCAATGTGCTGGCCCAGGACAGCGGCAATCCGGCGCGCGACGTGATCAGGAACAAGCGTTGGGCAGTCGCGCCCTCGCTCGCCTTCGGCCTGAACGACAAGACCCGCATCTACCTGAACTACCTGCATGTGGACCAGGACAACGTGCCCGACGGTGCCGTGCCCACCATTGGCCTGCCCGGCTACACGACGCCGGACCCGAAGCGCCCTTTCCTCACCAGCGCGCAGCGCGTCGATCCGCAGGGCTTTTACGGATCGAACAGCGACTACGACAAGGTCAAGGCCGACATGTTCACCGCGCGCGTCGAGCATGAAGCCACACCCGCCCTGCGCCTGCAAAACATCACCCGCTTCGGCCGGACCAAACAGGACTACCTGCTGACCGCCTTCAAGGCCGATGCCGCGAGCATCCTCACGCCGGTGGAAGCGGTGCGCGGCACCTGGACCCTGGCGCGCGCCACGCGCACGCTCAAGGACCAGGAAAACACCATCCTCACCAACCAGTCGATCGCCACCATCAGCAGCGGCATGCACACTGTCGTCGGCGGCCTGGAACTGACCAGCGAGAAGCAGACCAGCTACGGCTACAACGGCAGCGGCACGCTGCTGCCGGCCAGGCTGTACGCGCCCGATCCGTCTTCGCCCGTTGCTGGCCTGACGCTGGTGCGCAACGGCGTATTCAATGACGCCACCGTCAACACCCAAAGCCTGTATGGCTTCGACACGGTCAAGCTGGGCGACGCCTGGATCTTCAACGGCGGCCTGCGCCTTGACCACTTCAGCACGACCAATAGCGGCGCCGCCCTGTCGACACTGGCGGCGCAGCCCACGCTGCCGGTCGGCACGCTGGTTCCAAGCAAGCTGACCCTGTCCGACACGCTCGTCAACGGCAAGCTGTCGGCCCTGTACAAGCCGACCAGCGACAGCAGCGTCTACGCCTTGCTCGCCACCTCGAAAGCGCCGCCCGGCACCAACCTCGCCTTGTCGACGGCGGCCAGCAGCGCCAGCAACCCCAAGTACGATGCGCAGGAAACCAGCACCACCGAAGTGGGCACAAAATGGGACTTCCTCAAACAGAAATTGAGCGTCACCGGCGCCATCTACCGCACTGTCGTCAAGAACGAAGTGGAACAGGATCCGGTCGACCTGCAGTACTACCAGAGCGGCAGGAAGAGCGTGCATGGCATCGAGATTGGCGTAACCGGGGAAGTGGCGCGCAACTGGCTGGTCAGCGCAGGCTACGCGCACATGGATACGCGGGTCGATGCCGGCAAGGCCCTCGCGCAGAACGGCAGCCGCAGCCTGACCTACACGCCGAAGGACAGCTTCACCGCCTGGACCGCGTACACGCTGGCCTCGGGCCTGAAGCTCGGTGGCGGCGCACGTTATGTCGGCAAGCTGCAGCGCGGTACTGACAGCGCCATCGGCACCCCTTCCTATGCCGAGGCCAACTGGGTGGTCGACGCCATGGCCAGCTACGCGCTGAGCAAACACCTCAGCCTGCAGCTCAATGCCTACAACCTCGCCGACAAACTGTATGTCGCGGCGATCAACAAGAGCGGCTACCGCTACACGCCCGGCGCACCGCGCTCGTTCAGTCTTAACGCAACTTTACAATTCTGAGCCTTGAGCTCAGCGCGCCAATCGCGTAGGGTACGGCCATCATGATGCACCACATTCCATCCGTATTGACGCGCGCCGCAGTGGGCGCGCTGCGCAGCGCGCTCGATGGCGCCGGCTGGGTCGACGGCCGCGCCACTGTCGGCGCGCAAGGCGCGCAGGTCAAGCGCAACCGCCAGCTCCCTGAACATTCAGCGCTGGCGCGCGAGCTGGGCCAACGCATCCTGGCGCGCCTCGAAGAAAACGCCCTCTTCTTCGCCAGCGCGCTGCCGCTGCGGATCGTGCCGCCGCTGTTCAACTGCTATGCGGGTGGTGAGCAGTATGGCGCGCATGTCGACGGTGCCGTGCGGCGCGGCGCACCAGCCCTGCGTACTGACGTTTCAGTCACCCTGTTCCTGTGCGACCCGGCGGATTACGATGGCGGCGAGCTCGTTGTGCACGACAGCTACGGCGTCCACGAAGTCAAGCTCGATGCCGGCGATATGATCCTGTATCCCTCGTCGAGCGTGCACCAGGTCTTGCCGGTCACGCGCGGCCGCTGGTCGGCCCGCACGTTGAACAAAATCTTT
>JAZJYP010000253.1:8208-12642 GCA_040390345.1 Pseudomonadota bacterium
CTTCTGGGTGCAAAGCATGGTGCGCGACGACACCAAGCGCGCCATGCTGTTTGAGCTGGACCAGGCGATCACCAGCCTGCGCACGCGCCTGGGCGAATGCGAAGAAACGGTACGCCTCAGCTCCCACTATCACAACCTGCTTCGCCTCTGGGCCGACACCTGATGAACACACTGCTTTACCTGTCGGCCCTGGCACTTGCCACCGGCGCCGCCCATGCCCAGTCGACGCCACCGGACATGCCCGAGATGGCGCAGCCGGAACAGCAGGACGAACACCTGCGCCCCGCCGCCGCGCCGGACCCGCGCCTGCCTACCGTGAACATCCAGGGCACGCGCGCGAGCGACATGGACGAACGGCGCATGTCGACCGCGGCCAAGATGATCATCGGGCGCGAGGAACTGGACCGCAACGGCGACAGCAGCGTCGGCGAAATCTTGAAGCGCCAGCCCGGCGTGACCGTGGGCGGGCGCCCGGGCCGCGGCGGCGACGTGCGCATGCGCGGCATGGCCGGGGGCTACACGCAAATGCTGGTCAACGGCGAGCGCCCGCCTGGCGGCTTCTCGCTCGAAGCGCTGGCGCCGGACCAGGTCGAGCGCATCGAAATCATCCGCGGCACCGTGGCCGAACATAGCGCGCGCGCCATCGCCGGCACCATCAACATCGTGCTGCGCGAGGGCTACCAGCAAAAGGACATCCAGCTCAAACTGACCGACACGGTCGAACAGGGCAAGCACCGCCCGAATGTCGCCCTGGCCTATCCGGGCAAGACGGGCAGGCTGACCTGGCTCTTGAGCGGCACGGTCTCGTCGAGCGAGCAGCAGGACGCCAGCTTCACCCACAACCGCGACACCACCGCTGCAGGCCTGGTCAGCAAGGACCAGCATCTGACAGACAGCAGCGCGCGGCACGGCCAGAGCCTGCACCTGACGCCGCGCCTGTCCTGGCGTTTCGACGACGGCGACACGCTGACTTTCCAGCCCTTCCTGATGAGCAACCGCGGCCGCGGCAGCAACCACGGCACGCTGGAGCAGGACGCAGGCATGGTGCCGCCCGACTATGTGCTCGTCGATGGCAACTCGACGTCCAGTTCGAACTTCTTGCGCGGCTTCGGCAATTACGTGCACCGCGGCGCGGGCGGCGCCAGGCTCGATATCAAATTCGGCGGCGGCACCGGCCACAGCGACAGCGAATCGCTGCGCCATCAGGTCAACCCTATCGGCCAGGCGCAGGATTTCTTCGATAGTAACGCCACGCGCGACCGCAGCGCCACGCTCGGTGCCAAGTACAGCGAGCGCCTTGGCCAGGGCCACCAGTTCACCAGCGGCGCCGATATCGAAACGGGCAAGCGCGACCAGGTGCGCATCGCGCTCGACAACAACGACAACCCTGAATTCGGCGAGTCCGGCGCCAACCTGACGGCGTCGACACGCCGCATGGCCGCCTTCGTCCAGGACGAATGGGACCTCACAGCGCAGATCGCCCTCTACGCCGGCCTGCGCTGGGAAGCCATCCGCACCCGCAGCACCAGCGCGGGCAAGGAAGTGGCTAACGACAGCCGTGTGTGGAGCCCGATGCTGCATGGCGTCTGGCGCATTCCCGGCTACCCGAAAGACCAGATCCGCGCCAGCCTGACCCACGCCTACAAGGCGCCGTCGCTCAATGACCTGATCGCCGCGCCCTCGTTCTCGCGCCTGAACAGCGCCACGCGCCCGGACAGCGTGGGCAATCCGAACCTGAAACCCGAGCTCTCGCACGGCATGGACTTGGCCTACGAACACTACCTGGGCAAGAGCGGCATCCTGACGGCCAACACCTTCGTGCGCGACATCAAGGACCTGATCCGGCGCGAGACCACGCTGGTGGGCACGCGCTGGGTGTCGGCGCCGGCCAATATCGGCCACGCGGTGACGAGCGGCGTGGAACTGGAAGCGAAGGTACAGCTGGCCGAACTCAATCCGGGCGGGCCGAATATCGACTTGCGCAGCAATGTCAGCCGCTTCTGGTCGCACGTGGACGACATCCCCGGTCCCAACAACCGCCTGGCCCAGCAACCGAAGCAGAGCGCCAACGTCGGCCTCGACTACCGCTTCAAGGAATTGCCCCTGACGCTGGGCGGCAGCTATAACTGGACGCCGGCCACCCTGATCCAGAACAGCGCCACCGAAGTGCTGGCGGCGTCCGTCAAGCGCCAGTTCGACGCCTACGGCCTGTGGAAGTTCAGCCCCCACGCGCAGCTGCGCATCTCGGCCAACAACCTGTTGGCGCGCGACTACGCATCGCGCCGCGCCGTCAGCGAGCCACTGCTGCAAACAGCCGATGTACTGGCCCACACCTACACTGCGGTGAGCGTAAAACTCGAACTGAAGCTGTAAATGGCATTACACTCCGGCTTATGCTGAAGTTCTCCATAGGCCACCGTTTGTTCGTCTGCGTGCTGCTTGCCATCCTGGCGGTGGCAGCGGCCGGTATCGCCCTGATGCGCCACAACGTCATGGGCAGCTTTGCCGATTATGCGGTGAGCATCGAGCTCGACCGCCTCGACGAATTGTCCGGCGACCTGGCACGCCAGTACCAGGCGCAAGGCAGCTGGCGCTTCATCCCCGAGGGCGCCACCGCCCGCAAGCACTGGATCAGCGCGGAGCTCGCACGCCTGCAGGCGCTGCGCGCGCGCGCCGCCACCGTACCAGCGACACCGCCACTGGCACCCGTGGCGCCGGTGCCGCCGGTCGCGCCGGTCGCGCCGGCAGGGCCAGCCATCCCGGTCCCGCCCCTGCCGCCAGAACCGACCCTGCCGCCTTTGCCGGCCGCACCGCCACCGCCGGCCGTTCCCGCCGCCCCGCAATCGGTCGACCACGACATCGAGCAGCTGCCGCTGCATGAACGCCTCACCCTGCTCGACGCGCGCAGCGATTACGTGGCCGGGCGCCGCCTGGGCAATGAGCCGAGCGCGCAGCGCCCCATCATGGTGGGCGGGAAAACCATCGGCTACCTGGTCGTGGCCAAGGCCCTGCGTCCCAGCGACGCGATGGCCGCCGCCTTCCTTGACCAGCTCTCCCAAGGCGTGCTGGCCATTGTCGCCGTGAGCATTGCCCTCAGCGCGCTGGCCGCAGTGCTGTTGGCCGGCCACTTCCGCAAACCGATCCGGCGCCTGGCCGACGGCGCCCATGCCCTTGCCGATGGCCGCTACGACACCCGCATCGCGGTTGCCCGCAGCGACGAACTGGGCGAACTGGCGCACAGCTTCAACCAGCTGGCCCAGCGCCTGGCCAAGGTGGACGAATCGCGCCGCCAGTGGGTGGCCGACACCTCGCACGAATTGCGCACGCCGCTGTCGGTACTGCGCGCCCAGCTCGAAGCGATCCAGGACGGCGTACGCGATGCCGACGAACACACGGTGGACCTGATGCTGCGCCAGGTCATGGCCCTCAACAAGCTGATCGACGAGCTGTATGCGCTGGCGCGCGCCGACGTCGGCCAGCTCGATTTCGACCTGCATACCCTCAACGCCTGGGACCTGGTGACGCAGCAGGCGGCCGCCTTCGCCGACAAGTTCGAAGGGGCCGGGCTGGGGCTCGAAATCGGCCCCGCGCCGGCCAGCGCCATCGTCAGCGCCGACCCGGACCGCCTGGCCCAGCTCTTTGCCAACCTGCTCGAAAACAGCGTGCGCTATACCCGCGCCGGCGGCAAGGTGGCCTTGCATGCGCTGGTGGACGGGCCCTGGCTCGACGTGCTGGTCGACGACAGCGCCCCTGGCGTACCGGCCGACGCCCTGCCCCACCTGGCCGAGCGCTTCTTCCGCGTCGACCAGTCGCGCAACCGCGCCCTGGGCGGCGCCGGCCTGGGCCTGGCGCTGTGCCAGCGCATCGCCGAAGCGCACGGCGCCACGCTGGACTTTTCCGCCTCGCCGCTGGGCGGCCTGCGCGTGCGCGTGCGCCTGAAACGGGAACATCCTTGAGTACTCAAGTATTTATCGTGGAAGACGAAGCGACGCTGGCCGGCGTCGTGGCCGACTACGTGCGCGCCGCCGGCCATGAAGCGACGATGTTTGGGGACGGCGCCGCGGCGCTGGCCGCCATCCGCGCGCACGTGCCCGACGCGATCGTGCTCGACCTGATGCTGCCCGGCCTCGACGGCCTGTCCCTGTGCCGCGCCGTGCGCGCGTTTTCCGACGTGCCCATCGTGATGGTGACGGCGCGCGTGGAAGAAGTGGACCGCCTGCTGGGCCTCGACTGCGGCGCCGACGACTACCTGTGCAAGCCGTTCAGCCCGCGCGAACTGATGGCGCGCCTGAAGGCCATCCTGCGCCGGGTGCAGCGCCAGGCCAGCCCCTTCCTGGTCGACGCGGCCGGCCAGCGCATCGCCCTGCATGGCCAGTGGCTGGACCTGACACCGAGCGAATACGCGATCCTCGCGGCGATGGCGCGGCGCAGCGG
>JAZJYP010000253.1:12652-18330 GCA_040390345.1 Pseudomonadota bacterium
GGCCAGGTATTCTCGCGCGCCCAGCTGCTCGACCTGGCGCGCGCCGACAACCTCGACGTCACCGAGCGCGCCATCGACAGCCACATCAAGAACCTGCGCCGCAAGCTGGCCGCCATCGTGCCCGACTTCGACGCCATCCACTCGGTCTATGGCCTCGGTTACCGGCTCGACCTCTAGCCCCCACGATTTCTCCACAATTGGGCGCGACACTGCAGCTGTCCTCACCCAACCAGAATGGAGAACACCATGCGTTTGACCACCGCCCTCGTCCTTGGCCTGCTGTGCAGCGTCACCCAGTTTGCCCACGCCGGCCAGTACGACGGCCCGCCACCGGTGCCCCCGGTCCCGCCGGTGCCGCCCGTGATGCCGGTGCCGCCGCTGCCGCCGGAACCGCCCGCGCCGCCAGCGCTGCCGCCAGTGCCGGCCGCCGCCCACGCCCTGTGCAAGGACAAGGCCGAGCGCAGCGTCGTTACCTACACGATCGGCAAATACGAAGTCCTCACCGGCACCTGCCGCAACGAGAAAGGCAAGATGGTGTTCGAGCTCGCATCCTGGCACAAGAGCCAATGAAGGACGCCGGGCGGGACTAGACATTTCGGTCTAGATCATTTATTCTAGATCCATGCCTACCCCGCCCAAACCGACCGCCTCCGAGC
This sequence comes from Pseudomonadota bacterium, assembly GCA_040390345.1. Taxonomy (GTDB): domain Bacteria; phylum Pseudomonadota; class Gammaproteobacteria; order Burkholderiales; family Burkholderiaceae_D; genus Telluria_A. The sequence goes on from JAZJYP010000253.1 coordinate 13,309, forward strand.
TGGAAATGCTGCGCCTGCTGTGGCAGCTGGGCCCGGCCACGGCCAAGCAAGTCCACCAGGGTGCGCTGGCCAGCCGGCCCGACATGGCCTATGCCACGGTGCTGCGCCTGCTGCAGGTCATGCACACCAAGGGCCTGCTCACGCGCGACGAGAGTGCCCGCGCCCACGTGTACGCGCCAGCCCAGGCCCAGGACTCGCTGCAAACGAGCCTGATCAAGGAATTGATCCACAAAGCCTTTTCCGGCTCCGGCAAAGAGCTCATCCTTGCCGCCCTGCGCGGCCACGTCACGGCCAGGGAGCGGGCGGAAATCCAGTCCATCCTCGACCAGGAAAAGTGAACGAGGACCCGCGCCCCCAGCCGCCCGAGCAGCCGCTGCCGGAAGACTGCTGCCGCAGCGGTTGCATGCCCTGCGTGTTCGACCTCTATGAAGAAGCGCTGACCCGTTACGAACTGGCCTTGCAAGCCTGGCTGCTGCGCCATCGGGACGCCAATTCCTCTCAGTAACTCTGCTGGCGCGCGCCGCCACAGCCACGGTTTTTGTATGCTGGGATTCCGCTCGCACCCACACCAAGAATAATGGAGGTAACCATGCAGAAACACTTGCTCGGCCTTGCATTGCTGGCGTCAATTTGCATTGCACCTGCACTGGCCACGACAACGACTTACCGCGCCACCATGAGCGGCCCCAGCGAAGCGACCCCGAACGCCTCACCCGCTTATGGCGTGGCCACCATCGTCATCGACGATGTCGCCAACACGATGCACCTGACCATCCCCTTCACCGACTTGCTGGGCACGACGACGGCCTCGCATATCCATTGCTGCACGGCGACGCCCTTCACCGGCACCGGCGGCGTGGCAACGACGACGCCGACCTTCCCCGGCTTCCCGGCCGGCGTCCATGCGGGCAGCTACGACATGACGTTCAGCCTGCTCGATGCGGGCAGCTACAACCCCAGCTTCATCAGCGCGCACGGCGGCACGCCGGCCTCGGCCGAGGCTTTCCTGCTCGGGGGCATCGCTGCGCATGAGGCTTACCTGAACATCCACACCAACCTGTATCCGGGCGGCGAAATCCGCGGCTTCCTGGTACCGCTGCCGGTGCCGGAACCGGCGTCGTGGGCCATGCTGGGGGTGGGCTTGGCCGCGCTGGGCTATCGCCAGCGCAAACGGCGCTAGGTTTTGAGGGCCCAGGCCGCCTGGGCCAATGGCCAGAACTGGCTCAGTGAGGCCGCGCCATCGACCGGCATGCCGAGGTGGCGCGCCGTCTGGGCCAACACGGCCAGCGCGTCGGCCTCGCTGTTGACGACGATGGCCGTGGCCCCGGTTTGCTTCGACAGCTTTTCACCGAGCCCATTGCGCACCACCGGCACATGCAAGTAGCGCGGCGTTGGCACGCGCAGCAAGTGCTGCAGGTAGATCTGGCGCGGCGTGGAATCGAGCAGGTCGGCGCCACGCACGATGTCGGTGACGCCCTGTTCGGCATCGTCGACGACGACCGCCAGCTGGTAGGCCCAGAAGCCGTCGGCGCGTTTCAGTACAAAGTCGCCTGACTCGTTGGCCAGGGTTTGCGCCACCGGCCCGGCCATGCGGTCGACAAAGGCGATGCGGTCCGCGCCCGGTTCAGGCACACGCACGCGCAGGCTGCGCGTGCTCTTGCCCGGACCCAGGCCGTGGCGGCAGGTGCCGGGATAGATGGCCGCACCGTCGGGCGCGAAGCCCAGGCGCGAATCGGCGATCTCGCGCCGGTTGCAGCCACAGGGATAGGTGTAGCCGGCGAGGCGCTCGAAGGCCGCCTGGTACAGGTCCTTGCGCTGGCTTTGCCACACGACCTCGCCGTCCCACTGCATGCCGAGGCTTTGCAGGGTCGCGAGGATCGCACGGTCCGTGCCGGCCACGCTGCGTTCTTCGTCGACGTCTTCGATCCGCACGAGCCACTGGCCCTGGTGCACGCGCGCGTCGAGGAAACTGGCCATGGCAGCGACCAGCGAGCCCGCATGCAGCAAGCCCGTGGGCGACGGGGCGAAACGCCCGATGTAAGGCCGGTCCACGTGCTTACTTCTTCGCCTCGGCGGCTTCGGCTTCCTTGATGAGGCTCACCACTTTGTCGTTCACTTCGTTCGGCACGGCCATCGACAGCTGGTAGTGTTCGATCTCGAAGCCCTTGCCCGTATTGTGGATCACGCCGCTGGCCTGGCACACGCCCATCTGGGTGGCCAGCTGTTCGTCGAACCAGACGTAATGCTTGTCGGGGGAAAAATAGATATTGCGCTTGGTGGACTTGAAGGACCAGGCCTTGCCCTTGTCGAAGAAGCGCTTGGCCCAGGCCTTGAATTCGTCGCGGCTCCACAGTTCGGACTTGTCGGTGCCGATGTAGACACCATTTTTGGCCATCTTGTCGAAGTAAGCCCAGCGGGCGTGGGCCGCGTCGTCATGCCACTCATCGATGAAGGTCGCCACTTTCAGCTTGAACGACGCATCGGCCGCCGGCGTCTGCGCGAGGGCGCTTGCGCTGGCGGCGAAAAACAAGGCGGCGATCAGGATTTTTTTCATGTGAATATTGTACACGCGCCACTTCCCACATTCTGTCGCTTTTCGACTATTGCCGCACCTCGTCCTTGGAAGTATTCATTTCGCGTGCAACCCGCCGATTGTCGAAGTACATCCAAATAGCGGCGGCGACGAGAATGGGAATGCCGACGAAACCAATCAGTAATACCAAGGTATTCATGACTCTATCCATTCTGAAAAACGCGGCCGTACGTCAGGTAGGCAAAGCTAAATGACACCAGCGCCAGCCCTGCAGCCACATTTCGCAATAACGTCAAATCGATGGCATCGCTTCGAAGCAAGCCAACGCCAGACAGGGCACTGTACAGAACCACGCTGAACACCGCGACACCATTGTGTAGCGTCCTCCAGGCGCTCGCAACTCGTTCCGTATGCTCAAGTTCATTGATAATGGAAATGTGTAGAATCAATCCAAAGGAAATGAAATCTTGCGGCGCGAACGGATCGACAATGCCGTCAGGCGTGACGCTCCAAACAAGCAAACGCATGGCCAGCGGGATCAAGCCGACCATAACGGTGTATCTCAGCCACCTGATTTTCTGATTGTCCATCTCGGCTCCCGGCTACGACCAGGAGCTCATGCTTGCGTGTCCCACAATGTACGTCAAGCCGTATCCGCAAAAATGACGGCGATATTCCGGCGCAACCTATAATTGATACATGATAGTGAAATCGACGTTACTGTTGGTCTTGTTATGCCAGGCCGCACTCCCGGCCAGGGCGGCGTGCGAGCCGATCAAACTCGGCTTTATCGACCAGAGCCGCCCGCCCTATTACATGGGCAGTGGCGCCGTCGAGGCCAAGCCGCCGGGCGCAGGTGTGGAGTTGCTGCGCGAAGCGGCGGCCAGCGCGGGCTGTGCCGTCACGACGGTGCGCATGCCGCAGCCGCGCCTGCGCACGGCGCTCGAAACCGGCGCGCTCGACGCCGTGCCGATCGATGCGGTCGGCCATGACCTGGAAGCCTTCGCCTTTCCCCTCGACCACCAGGGCCTGCCCGACAAGGACAAGGCGATGCGCCTGTGGACCGTGGTGTTCGTGCGCGCCGCCGACAAGGTCCCGCGCGACGCCGATCCGCTGCAATACTTCAAGGGCAAGCGCCTGGGCCTGACCCACGGCGCGCCCTACGCGCAGCAGTTCCGCGACGCGGGCATCATCGTCGATGACGGTGCCGTCGACAGCCTGCGCAACCTCGACAAGATCAAGCTGGGGCGCGTCGATGGTTTTGCCATCGCACTGGCCGGCCCCACCGACATGGACACCCTCGTCGCCAGCCGCTTCGGCGGTGAGCTGGTACGGCTCGACAAGCCGCTGCGCATGGCCCACGTCTGGATGGCGCTCAGCCACAGCTGGCAAGCACGCAACAAGGAAGCGGCTGACGCGATGTGGTCCTGGTTCGGTGCCAATGGCAGCGCGCGTTTCCGCGTCCTGCTGAAGAAATACGACACCAATCAGCCATAAAAAAAAGCGAGCCCGAAGACTCGCTTTTTTTATGGTGACGACTAACGCTTAACGCTTGGCCATCGGCGGCACGTCGCGCGTGGTCGAACCGACGAACAGCTGGCGTGGACGGCCGATCTTCTGTTCCGGATCCGAGATCATCTCGTTCCACTGGGCGATCCAGCCGATCGTGCGGGCCATGGCGAAGATACCGGTAAACAGCGACACAGGAATACCGAGCGCCGACTGCACGATACCGGAGTAGAAGTCGACGTTCGGGTACAGTTTGCGCGAGACGAAGTACTCGTCGTTGAGCGCGATCTTTTCCAGTTCCATCGCCAGCTTGAACAGCGGGTCGTCCTGCAGGCCCAGTTCGGCCAGCACTTCGTGGCAGGTTTCGCGCATCAGCTTGGCGCGCGGGTCGAAGTTCTTGTAGACGCGGTGACCGAAGCCCATCAGCTTGACGCCGGAGTTCTTGTCTTTCACCTGAGCGATGAAGGCAGGAATGTTCTCGACGGTGCCGATTTCCTTCAGCATGTTCAGTGCCGCTTCGTTGGCGCCGCCGTGGGCAGGGCCCCACAGGCAGGCGATACCGGCAGCGATACAGGCGAACGGGTTGGCGCCCGACGAACCGGCCAGACGGACGGTCGAGGTCGATGCGTTCTGCTCGTGGTCCGCGTGCAGGATCAGGATGCGGTCCAGCGCGCGCACCAGCACGTCGTTGACTTTGTATTCTTCGCACGGATTGCCGAACATCATGCGCATGAAGTTGGCGCTGTACGACAGGTCGTTGCGCGGATACATGAACGGCTGGCCCATCGAGTATTTGTAAGCCATCGCCACCAGGGTAGGCATCTTGGCGATCAGGCGGATGGCCGAGATCTCGCGCTGCTTGGCATCGTTGATGTCCAGCGAGTCGTGGTAGAACGAGGCCAGCGCGCCGACGGTGCCGACCAGCACCGACATCGGGTGCGCGTCACGGCGGAAGCCGCGGAAGAAGAATTGCATCTGCT
>JAZJYP010000254.1:0-13915 GCA_040390345.1 Pseudomonadota bacterium
CGCAAGCCTAGAGACCACGCCTGCCCCAGAGTCGCCCCCCGTCGACATCAAAGACCTGCCCGGGCTCTACGTCCCTGGAGTCCAGCGCATCACGATCGAAACGAACAACCGCAAGGCCTTCGAAACCAAGCTCGACCTGCAAGGCGACGACGAACTCGGTCGCCTGGGCCAGCAGCTCGAACAGATGCGCGTGGCCATCAAGCGCCTGTTCGAAGATATCGGCCAGCGCGAAGAGCGCTTTCGCACCATCGTCACCCAGGTGCCGGGCGCGGTGTTCCGCGTGCGCCCGGACGGCCCGATCGACTTCATCAGCGACGCGATCGAAGACATTTCCGGCTTCTCGGCAGCGCTGTTCATGCGCAGCACCACCAACGCCTGGTCCGACATCATCTACCCGGAAGACCGCCGCATGCACCACCGCACCGTCACCGAAGCGGTGCGCACGGGCCGTCCCTACGAAATCGAATACCGCATCACCGACGCCGCCGGCACCGAGCGCTGGGTGTCGGAAAACGGCCAGCCCCAGGTCAACCCGGATGGCGCTTCGCACTGGATCGACGGGATCATTTCCGACATCAGCGAGCGCAAACACAACGAGATGCGCATCGAAGGCCTCTTGGCCGAGCAGAGTGCGATCCTCGACAACGTGATGTTCGGCGTGATGTTCGTGCGCGAGCGCAGCGTCGTCTCGGTCAACCGCCGCTGCGAAGAGCTGTTCGGCTACGGCCCCGGCGAAATGACGGGCGAATCGACCCTGATCGTCTTCGCCAACCAGCAGGACTACGACGCCGCCGGCGCGCGCCAGTACCCGACGCTCGCCGAAGGCAACTACTTCACCGAAGAGCGCCAGTACCGCAAGCGCGACGGCTCGCTGTTCTGGTGCCTGGTCTCGGGCTGCGCGCTCGACCAGGGCGCACCGAACATGGGCTCGATCTGGGTCTACGCCGACATCACCGAACGCAAACAGGCCGAAGAAAAGCTGCGCCTGTCGGCGACCGTGCTCGAACACATTGCCGACGGCGTGATGGTCATCGACGTCAGCGGCCGCATCGTCGCCACCAACCCGGCCTTCACCCAGATCACCGGCTACACCGAAGCCGAAGCGCTGGGCCAGGATTCGAGCCTGACGCGCTCATCGCGCCACGACGAGACCTTCTACCAGTCGCTGTGGAAGGAACTGGTGGCCACCGGTTTCTGGCGCGGCGAGATCTGGAACCTGCGCAAGAACGGCGAACTGTATCTCGAATGGCTCACCGTGTCGGCCGTGCGTGACAACCATGGCATGTGCACGCACTACGTGGGCGTGTTCTCGGACATCACCAAGGTCAAGGAGTCGCAGGAAAAGCTCGACCACATCGCCCACCACGATCCGCTCACGGCGCTGCCGAACCGCCTGCTGTTCCACGACCGCCTGCACCACGCGATCCAGCGCGCCGGGCGCGAACACCAGCAACTGGCGCTGCTGTTCATCGACCTGGACCGCTTCAAGAACGTCAACGACACGCTGGGCCACCACGTGGGCGACGAGCTGCTCAAGCACGTGGCCATTGCCCTGTCGTCCAAGTTGCGCGACGGCGACACGCTGGCGCGCCTGGGCGGCGACGAATTCATCGTGCTGCTCGAAGATATCGATGGCGCCTTCGGTGCCGGCCATGTGGCCGAAAAACTGATGGCCATGTTCGAGCAGCCCTTCATCGTCTCCGACTACGAGCTGTTCGTCACCGGCAGCGTCGGCATCTCGGTCTATCCGAACGACGCCACCGACCTGAACATGTTGATCCGTAACGCCGACGTGGCCATGTACCAGGCCAAGGCGCGCGGGCGCAACGGCTACCAGTTCTACGCGCCATCGATGACGGGCGAGGGCGTCGAGCGCTTGCGCCTCGAAGCGATGCTGCGCCGTTCGATCGACAAGAACGAGATCTACCTGAACTACCAGCCGCAGGTCGAAATCGACACCGGCCGCCTGATTGGCGTGGAAGCGCTGGTGCGCTGGAACAATCCGGAATTGGGCGTGGTGCCGCCGATCCGCTTCATTCCGCTGGCCGAGGACACGGGCTTCATCAACCAACTGGGCAAGTGGGTGCTGTTCGAAGCCTGCCGCCAGATGATCCGCTGGGACGAGGCGGGCCTGCATGTGCCCAAGATCGCCGTCAACCTGTCGGTCAAGCAGTTCGAACGCGGTTCGATCGTGCCGATGGTGGCCGAGATCTTGAAAGAGACGGGCCTGCATCCGGACCGCCTGCAGCTCGAAGTGACGGAGTCCGTCATCATGAACACCGGCGACGCGCTGGTCTTCATCAACGACCTGCACTCGATCGGCGTGGGCCTGGCCATTGACGATTTCGGTACCGGCTATTCCTCGCTGGCCTACCTGAAGCAGCTGCCGGTGCAGACGCTCAAGATCGACCGCTCCTTCATCAAGGACATCTCCACCGACATCAACGATGAAGCGATCACGATCGCCATCATCCAGCTTGGCAAGAGCCTGAACCTGTCCGTCATCGCCGAAGGGGTGGAAACGGACGAACAGGCGAACTTCCTGCTGCGCCATGGCTGCAACCTGGCGCAGGGTTACTTCTACAGCATGCCGGTCCTGCCGGACGAAGTGCTGGGCAAATGGAAAACCTGATGAAGCCACCAAAGAGCAGTTCGCGCCGCCGCTTCCTGCTCGGCGGCCTTGGCGTGACCGGCGCCCTGGTCGTGGGCTGGGGCGTCATGCCACCGCGCCAGCGCATGTATTTGTCCACGCCGCAGGCGGCGGCCAATGGCGCCGTCGCCCTGAATGGCTGGGTGGCGATCGCGCCCGACGGCACCGTGCAGGTGTCGATGGCGCGCAGCGAAATGGGGCAGGGCATCAGCACGGCCTTGCCGATGCTGCTGGCCGAAGAACTCGATGTGCCGCTGGCGAACGTGAAGCTGGTGCAGGCGCCGCTCGACAAGATCTTTGCCAGCATCGAAATGCTCAAGGACAGCCTGCCTTTCCATCCCGATGAACAGGGCACGCTGAAAGACGGTGCGCGCTGGATGGTGGCCAAAGTGGCGCGCGAACTGGGACTGAACATGACGGGCGGCTCGTCCAGCGTCAAGGACATGTGGCTGCCGATGCGTGAAGCGGGCGCACTGGCGCGCGCGCTGCTGGTCCACGCCGCGGCCAGGGAATGGAATGTGCCGGCCAGCGCCTGCAGCACCGACGCCGGTTTTGTCATCCACACGGCGGGCCACCGCGCTTCCTACGGCCACCTGGCCGCGAAGACACCGGGCCTTGACGCGCCGGACCATGTAGCGCTGAAGGATCCCAAGGATTTCCGCCTGATCGGCACCATGCAGGCGCGCCGCGACACGCAGGCCAAGGTCAATGGCACGGCCGCTTTCGGCATCGATACACGTTTGCCGGGCATGCTGTATGCGGCCGTGAAAATGGCGCCCGTGCTTGGCGCCAGGGTCAAATCGTTTGACGTGAAGCCACTGTTGAACATGCCGGGCTATGTGCGCGCAGTCGACTGTTCGGCGGCGCTGCTCGGCAAAACGGGCGCCGGCGCCGGCGTTGCTGTCGTCGCCAACAGCTACTGGAACGCCCGCCAGGGCGCCGCCGCCTTGCCGGTGGTGTGGGACGAAGGCGCCAACGCAAGGCTCTCCAGCGCCGATATTTTCAAGGACTTCGGCACCCGCCTCGACACCGAGTCCGGCCACGTCTACTACGAGCATGGCAAGCTGGACGCACCGCGCGCGAAGAGCGTGCAGGCCGAATACCGTGCGCCGTACCTGGCCCATGCAACGATGGAGCCGATGAACTGCACCGCCCAGGTCAAGGACGGCAAGGTCAAGCTCTGGATCGGCACCCAGGTGCCTGGCCTGGCCGTGGACGCTGCGGCGCGCGTGGCCGGCGTGTCGAAAGACGCGGTCAGCCTCGAGATCATGGCGCTGGGCGGGGGCTTTGGCCGCCGCCTCGAAGTGGACCTCGTTGAACAGGCCGTGGCTGTGGCCATGCAATGCGCCGGCGTGCCGGTGCAACTGGTCTGGTCGCGCGAGGACGATATGCGCCACGACGTGTATCGCCCGGCAGCACTGGCGCGCTTCAATGCGGGCCTGGACGCCGCCGGCAACGTCGTCAGCGTCGACGTCAAGTCGGCGGGTGAGGCGATTGGCCACCAATTCTTCCCGCGCAATATCGGCCTGCCCGGCATGGGGCCGGACAAGACCACGGCCGAAGGCCACTTCGATATCCAGTACGAATTCCCCGCCCAGCGCAGCGCCCACCTGATCGTCGACAGCGCGGTCCCGGTCGGCTACTGGCGTTCGGTGGGCCACTCCTACAACGCCTTCTTCAAGGAGAGCTTTGTCGATGAACTGGCGCACGCCGGCGGCAAGGACCCGGTGGCCTTGCGCCGCAGCCTGCTGGTGCAGCACCCGCGCCACCTGGCCGTGCTGAACGCCGCGCTGGACAAGGCCGGCAGCGCGCCGCAAGGGCGTGCCCATGGCGTGGCTCTGCACCAGAGCTTTGGCAGCATCGTAGCCCAGGTGGCCGAGGTGTCGGTCAAGGACAAGGCCATTACCGTGCACCGCGTGGTGTGCGCGATCGACTGCGGCGCCGCCGTCAATCCGAACATCATCGCCCAGCAAATGGAGTCGGCCGTGGTGTTTGGCCTGTCGGCCGCGCTGGCGGGGGAAATCACGATCAAGGACGGGCGCGTCGAGCAGTCCAACTTCAACGACTATCCGGTGCTGCGCATCGATGCGGCGCCGGAAGTGGAAACGGTCATCATCAAGAGCGCGGAAATGCCCGAAGGCGTGGGCGAACCCGGGGTGCCACCGATCGCGCCGGCCGTGGCCAACGCGGTGTTCAAGCTCACCGGCCAACGCTTGCGCAGCCTGCCGCTCAAACTCTAGGCGTGGGCACCCGTGCCCACCCTACGGTGTGGCCGGCCCGGTAGGGTGGGCACGTGTGCCCACGCGCTCATGCCTGGCGCAGCAGCGTGCGCAAATTGCAGTCGCGCTGCCACTGGCGCCGTTCCTCGCTGCTGTTGGCCAGCGCCGCCAGTTCGGCGTCGGTATGGGCAGCCTGGGCCTGCACCAGGCGGTCGGCCAGGCCCGGGTCGGGCAGCATGGTCCCGAAGAAGGCCACCACATCATGGCGCTGGATCAGCAGGGTAGGGAAGTTTTCCACATCGAGGTCGCCCACCACGTCAGCCTGGTCTTCGATGTCGATCCACACGAACACCTTGTCCGGATGGCGCAGCGCCACCTCTTCGAACGACGCGCGGTAGCCGCCGCAGGTGCCGCACCAGGCGGCGCACAGGCAGGCGACGATCCAGCGCTCGCCGGCGAGGGCGGCGGCGACCTGGTCGTGGTTATCGGATAGGAGTGTAAGGCTTTGCATGAGGCGGTATTCTAACTCGCCTCGGGTTAAAATACCGGCATGACCAAGATCCTGGCAATTGAAACCTCGTCCGAGCAGGCCTCCTGCGCCCTGCTGAACGGCGACACCGTGCTGGCGCGCCAGTCCACCGGCGTGCGCACCCATTCCCAATCCATCCTGCCGATGGTGCAGGAACTCCTGGCCGAAGCCGGCCTGGCACTGAAAGAACTCGACGCCATCGCCTTCGGTGCCGGCCCTGGCTCGTTCACCGGCGTGCGCACAGCCTGCGGCATCGCCCAGGGCCTCGCTTTCGGCGCCGGCCTGCCCGTCATTCCCATCGTGACCCTGGCGGCAATGGCGCTGGCCTGCCGCCAGCGCACCGGCGCCACCGACGTCCTGACCGTGCTCGACGCCCGCATGGGTGAAGTCTATTGGGCCCAGTACCGTTTTGCCGACGGCTGGCAGACGGTGGCCGAACCGGCCCTGTGCACGCCAGGCGGCGTGGCGGCGGCGGGCACGCCAACGGCCTGCGGCAATGGCTTGACCGGCAGCGGGCTGGCCGACGTGATGCCGCACGCGGCCCAGGTGGCCGAACTGGCCGCGCTGGAATTTGCCGCCGGCCGTACGGTGACGGCCGCCCAGGCCCAGCCCATTTACCTGCGCAACAAGATCGCCTACACCAGCGCCGAACGCCAGGTCATCAACGCGGCCAAGGCCAGTGCATGACGACGGCGTGCGATTACGATTTGCTGGCCTACCGGCCGATGCAGGACGCCGACCTCGACGAAGTCTGCGCGCTGGAACTGGCGGTCTACCCACACCCCTGGACGCGCGGTAATTTCGCCGACTCGCTTTCGAGCGGCTACGACGCCTGGGTGGTGCGCGACGACGCTGGCGCGCTGGCCGGCTATTTCCTGCTCATGGGCGCGGTCGACGAAGCGCACTTGCTCAATGTGGCGGTGGCGCCCGCGCGCCAGGGCAGGGGACTGGGCCGCTACCTGCTTGACAAGGTTGCCGCCGTGGCGCGCGGCCTGTCGATGGCGTCGATCCTGCTCGAAGTGCGCCCCTCGAACACACGCGCCTTGCGGGTCTATGAACAATATGGTTTCCGGATGATCGGCCGGCGCAAGGGCTACTATCCCGCCCACCAGGGCTTGCGTGAAGACGCCATCGTGATGAGGTATACGCTATGAGCCGCGAGACGATTTTCCTCGAAGAGATGGGCATCGCGCTCTGGACGCCGCGCGCCGCCATCGCCGCCGCGCCCGACGCCATCGCCGCGCCGCGCGCCGTACACGAGGCGGCGCCACCCGGTGCCGTCTCGGGCCGGGCGCCGCTTCCCCAGCAGCCGACGATGGCGCCCGTGGTGCAGAGCGTGAGCGAGGAACCGGATGTCGCGGCGATGGACTGGCCGGCCCTGCGCGCGGCCATTGCCAGCTGCACGCGCTGCGGCCAATGCCAGAAACCTGTCATGGGCAGCGGGTCGCACACGGCCCGCTGGATGGTCGTCGCCGGGGCCACCACGGCCGCCGACGAACAGGCAGGCACGCCGCTGGCGGGCGAGGCGGGCAAGCTGCTCACCAATATGCTGTTCGCCGCCGGCCTGGCGCGCGATGACGACGCTTATGTCACCAACCTCGTGAAATGCCGGCCCGTGACGGCCAGCGGCGGCGACCGCGCGCCCACGTCCGATGAAGCGGCGGCCTGCCGTCCTTTCGTTGAGCGCGAACTGGTGCTCACTGGTGCGCAAACCGTGCTCACGCTCGGCCAGGTCGCCGCCAACACCTTGCTCGGCCGCGGCCTGGTCGAGCCGCTCGCCGGTGCGCGCGGCACGGTGCACCAGCTGGCCGGCGTGCCGCTGGTGGCCACCTTGCATCCGGGCGAGCTGCTGCGGCGTGGCGCCGACAAGGCGCTGGCCTGGTCCGACCTGTGCCTGGCGCGGGCGCCCGATGTTGTCGATCACTGAGTCGTACCAGGCGCGTTTCGAGCGCGCCTGGGGCCACCTGGCCAACGGCCATGCGCGCGCGCTGGCCTGGCTGCTCGATTCGCCCAACCTGCTCGATGCGGCCTCGCCGCACTGGGAAGGCAAGATCGCCAGCTTCGCACCCGCGGCGCGCGCCTGGCTCGACGCGCTCGACCAAGACAGCAGCGCCCTCGACGCGGCCCTGGGCGGCAAGGTCTATACCCGCCTTGGCCTGTACGCTGAAAAACTGATGGCCTTCTATTTCGAGCAGCACCGGATGCTCGTCGCGCACGGCCTGCAGGTGCGCGCCGCCCGCAACGACACCGTGGGCGAATTCGATTTCCTGCTCGACGCCGGCGCCGGCCAGGCCGAACACTGGGAATTGGCCACCAAGTTCTACCTGCTCGAAGGCAGTGCGCCGGACCGTTTCGACGCGCTGCTGGGCCCCAACCTCGCCGACAGCCTGGGCGCCAAGATGCGCAAGATCACCGGCAAGCAGCTCGAACTGGCTTCCCATCCGGCCGCCCAGGCCGTGCTGCCGCGCCCCGTGGTGCGGGCGCGCGCACTGGTCAAGGGCTGGCTGTTCTATCCGAAAGGGACGTTTGTCGGCATGGAAGGCATCGACCCTGGCCACTGCCGCGGCTTCTGGTGCGCGCAGCAAGAGGTGGCCGCGCTGCCGGGCGATGCCTTCGTGATCTTGCCGCGCATGCTGTGGCTGGCGCCAGTCAAGACGCCGGAAACCCACAGGCTGTTAAGCCGGGCTGCGCTGGCGGCCGTGCTCGAAGGCGCGCCCATGCCGGTCCTGGTAGCGGCCGTGTGCGAGGAAAATGGCTATCTGGTGGAACAGGAGCGGGGCTTCATCGTACCCGACGACTGGCGCGCCAGGGCGGCGGCGCGGCTCGGATCGTAGGGTGGGCACGAGTGCCCACGCGGTGGGTGCTAGTGCTTGTGTTCCCCGATGAGGGCGAGCGAATCGTGCTCGAGCTGGTTGGCTGCATGGCGGCGCATGATCCAGTACATGATGCCGGCCACCGACAGGCCAAACAGCACGATGATCACGTTCAGGTCCAGGTTCAGCATGATCATCACGGCGTACACCGCCAGCATGGTCAGGATGGACAGGTTTTCATTGAAGTTCTGGACCGCGATCGAGTGGCCCGCGCTCATGAGGACGTGGCCGCGGTGCTGCAGCAGCGCGTTCATCGGCACGACGAAGAAGCCCGACAGCACGCCGATCAGGATCAAGAGCGGATAGGCCAGCACCACCGAATGGACCATCGTCATGCCCATGACGATCATGCCCATCGCGATGCCGAGCGGGATCACGGTGAGCGATTTGCGCAGCGGGATCAGGCGTGCCGAAGCGGCCGCACCGAGCGCCACGCCGATGGCCACGACGCCCACCAGGCTGGTGGCTTTATCGAAGGGCATATTCAGCGATTTCTCGGCCCATTTGAGCACGATCAGTTGCAAGGTCGCGCCGGCGCCCCAGAACAGCGTCGTGACGGCCAGCGAAATCTGGCCCAGCTTGTCGCGCCATAGCGTGGCCGAGCAGTTGGCGAAATCGACGATCAGCTTGGCCGGATTGCGTTCCTGGTGTTCGTAGACGGCGCCCGTGTCCGGGATCTTCAGGTTGAACATCGAGGCCAGTACATAGATCCCGACGACGACGCATAGCGCCGCCTCGGTCGGCGTATCGACGCCGGTGTCGACAAAGGGCATGTCGAAACCGAGCAGGTAGCTCGAAGTGCGGGTGGCGACCAGGAAGCCGCCCATGACCGTGCCCAGGATGATGGACATGACGGTCAGGCCCTCGATCCAGCCATTGGCCGCGACCAGTTTTTCGGGCGGCAGCAGTTCGGTCAGGATGCCGTATTTGGCGGGCGAATAGACGGCAGCGCCGAATCCGACCACGGCATAGGCGACCAGCGGGTGGACGTTGAAAAAGATCAGGGAGCAGCCGAATACCTTGATCAGGTTCGCGATGAACATCACGCGCCCCTTGGGCAGCGAGTCGGCGAAGGCGCCCACAAAAGCGGCCAGCAGCACATAAAACAGCACGAACGACAGCTTGAGCAGCGGCGTCAGCGACGCCGGTGCCTTCATGGTGGTCAGCAGATCAATCGCCACAAACAACAGGGCGTTGTCAGCCAGCGACGAGAAAAACTGCGCCGCCATGATGGTATAAAAACCACGGTTCATTCGAGAAGTCATATAGCTAGTGTGGGTTGCTTTATACCATGAAAGGGGCGTTTCCCCAAGAAAATGGACTCTGCAGGTGGGCCCGCGTCCGGTAAAATAGCGCCTTCCACCAGCTTTCGATCGCCTCCATGCCACGCCCGCTGACCGCCACCATCCACCTCGATGCCATGCGCCATAATCTTGCCAAGGTTCGCGCTTGCGCGCCGCAGGCCAGGGTCTGGGGCGTGGTCAAGGCCAACGCGTATGGCCATGGGCTCGAACGCGCCATGCGTGGCTTGGCCGCCGCCGACGGCCTGGCCCTGATCGAAACCGACAATGCCGTGCGCCTGCGCGAACTGGGTTGGACGGGCCCCGTGCTGCTGCTCGAAGGGATTTTCGGCCCGGACGACGTGGCCCTGCTCGAGCGTTATCAATTGAATAGCGCCGTCCATTGCGACGCGCAGATCGACTGGCTCAGCCATGCAAAAATGCATAAGCAGGTCGATGTCCATTTAAAAATGAATACCGGGATGAACCGCCTCGGCTTCCCCCCCGAAGCGTTCGGCGCCGCCCATGCACGCCTGCGCGCCTTGCCCCAGGTGCGCGAGATCACCCTGATGACCCACTTCGCCAACGCCGACGAACTGCAGCATCCGCGCCTGACCATCGCCGAGCAGCTGCGCCGCTTCAACGAGGGCGCGGCCGGCCTGCCGGGCCAGCGCAGCGTGTGCAATTCGGGCGGCGTGCTGCAGCAGGCCGAGGGCCTGGCCCATGACTGGGTCCGTCCCGGCATCATGCTGTATGGCGGCACCCCGGGCGGCAAGACGGCCAAGGAATTCGGCCTGCGCCCGACCATGACGCTGGCGAGCGAAATCATCGGCGTGCAGCAGCTGCGCGCGGGTGACTCGGTCGGTTACGGCAGCAGCTTCCAGGCCAGCGGCCCGATGCGCGTGGGCGTGGTCGCCTGCGGTTACGCCGACGGCTATCCGCGCCATGCGCCGCATGGCACGCCGGTGCTGGTGAACGGCGTGCGCAGCACCCTGGTTGGACGCGTGTCGATGGACATGCTGGCGGTCGACCTCTCATTGCTCCCCGACGCCGGCGTGGGCAGCAGCGTGACCCTGTGGGGCAAGGGCCTGCCGATCGATGACGTGGCCGCCTTTGCTGCCACCATCGGCTACGAATTGATGTGCGCGGTCGCGCCGCGCGTGCGTGTCGTTGAAGGCGACCTGGGACACTATGGCTAAGGCAAAAACGAATTACACCTGCTCGGAGTGCGGCGGCATCAGCACGCGCTGGACCGGACAGTGCGGCGCCTGCCAGCAATGGAACACAATGGTCGAGACGGTGGTCGAAGCGCAGGGCGTGAACCGCCTGTCGCAGCCTCAGCACAAGAGCCTGGCGCAAACGGCGCCGGTGCTCTCGCTGGCCGATATCGAGGCGATCGACGTGCCGCGCTTTGGCACCGGCATCGAGGAATTCGACCGCGTGCTCGGCGGCGGCCTGGTGGCGGGCGGCGTCGTGCTGATCGGCGGCGACCCCGGCATCGGCAAGTCGACCCTGCTGCTGCAGGCCCTGGCCAATCTCTCGCACGCGAAGAGCGTGCTGTATGTCAGCGGCGAGGAATCGGGCGCCCAGATCGCGCTGCGCGCGCGCCGCCTGAACGTCGAAGCGACCGAACTGAAACTGCAGGCCGAAATCCAGCTTGAAAAAATCCTCGGCACCCTGGCCGACCTGCGCCCCGACGTGGCCGTGATCGACTCGATCCAGACCGTCTACTCCGATGCGCTCACGTCCGCCCCAGGTTCCGTGGCCCAGGTGCGCGAATGCGCCGCCCAGCTCACCCGCGTGGCCAAGCAGACCGGCATCACGATCATCCTGGTCGGCCACGTGACCAAGGAAGGCGCGCTGGCCGGCCCGCGCGTGCTCGAACATATCGTCGACACGGTGCTGTATTTCGAGGGCGACACGCAATCGAGCTTCCGCCTGGTGCGCGCCATCAAGAACCGCTTTGGCGCCGTCAATGAACTGGGCGTATTCGCCATGACGGAGAAAGGCCTCAAGGGCGTGTCCAATCCCTCGGCCCTGTTCCTGTCCCAGCACGACACCCAGGTGCCCGGCTCCTGCGTGATGGTCACGCAAGAGGGCACCCGTCCGCTGCTGGTGGAAATCCAGGCCCTGGTCGACGCCAGCCACTTGCCCAATGCGCGCCGCCTGTCGGTCGGCCTCGAGCAGAACCGCCTGGCCATGCTGCTGGCCGTGCTGCACCGGCACGCCGGCGTGGCCGCCTTCGACCAGGATGTCTTCATCAATGCCGTGGGCGGCGTCAAGATCACCGAACCGGCCGCCGACCTGGCCGTGCTGCTGGCGATCAATTCCTCGATGCGCAGCAAGCCTTTGCCGCGCGGGATGGTGGTGTTTGGCGAGGTGGGGCTGGCCGGCGAAATCCGGCCCGCGCCGCGCGGCCAGGAACGCCTGCGCGAAGCGGCCAAGCTGGGTTTTTCGATCGCCATGATTCCCAAGACAAACATGCCCAAGCAAAAGATCGAAGGCATGACCTTGATCGGGGTTGAGCGTATCGACGAAGCATTCAATAAACTGCGCGAGTTGCAGTAAACTCCCGCCTGTCATACTAGATCAGGAAGCAATAGTGTCAAGTGAACAAAGAGTCAGCCAGCGCCGCCCCTTGAAAGTCAAGGCGATGCTGGCCATGGAAGGCGCGGCGCCGATGACGGCGCGCACCGTCGATATCGGCACCAGCGGTGTCTGCCTGACCGTCGACAGCCCCTTGCAGGTGGGGCAGGTGGGCCAGGTCGGCTTCGAGCTGTATTTTGACGGCAAGGCGACTGTGGTCAACGCCCGCGCCAAGGTCGCCTATTGCATCTTCAGCGGCGGTGAATTCAAGATCGGCCTCAGTTTTGTCAACCTGGGCATCGATGCAGTGAGCACGATCGCCAAATACCTGCGCTGACGCCTTTGTACCCATTTGTTTCCTGCTTTGCATTCAGGGACGATGTGGATAATACTCAGGTATGACGAGCACAATTAACAATCTGGGAAATTTGAATCCGAATGGCATCAGCGCCACGGATTTATATAGCCGCGTCAACCAGTCCCTGCTCAGCAAGAACGCCGCCGTCAAAAAGCTGTCCGAGCAGGTGGCGGGCGACCAGACGCGCCTGTCCGGCCTCGGCCAATTGCAAAGTGCCCTGGCCAATTTCGCCGCCGTGGCCCAGTCGCTCAGTGGTGTCGGCCTGCAAACGGCGGCCAGCGCCACCACGCCGGCCGTGCTGAGCGCCTTCACCACCGGCACCGCCAAGACGGGCACGCATGCGGTCGACGTCAAGCAGCTGGCCCAGGCCCAGGTGTTGAACAGCCAGGCCCAGTCTTCGCAGACGGGCGCCATCGGCACTGGCGCGGCGACCACCATCAAGATCGAATTCGGCACCACCTCGGGCAGCAGCTTTGCGCCGGGCAGCAGCAAGACCATCAGCATCGACAGCGCCAACAACACCCTGCAAGGCATCGCCGCCGCCTTCAAGAATGCCGGCGTGGACGCCAAGGTGGTCCAGAAAGGCAATGCCTACTCCCTGCAACTGACAGCGCCCAGCGGTGCCGCCGCGACCTTGCGCATCGGCGTAGGCGGCGACGCCACGCTCAACAAGCTGCTCACCTTCAATCCTGGCGGCCAGCAGGGCCTGGTGCAAGCCAGCGCCGGCCAGGATGCCAGGCTCACTGTCGATGGCAAGGATGTCACCAGCACCAGCAATGTCGTCACGGGCGCCATTGGCGGCACGGCGCTCGCGCTGACGGCCAAGGGCAAGACCGATGTCATCGTCGCCCAGGACCCG
Source organism: Pseudomonadota bacterium (assembly GCA_040390345.1). Taxonomy (GTDB): domain Bacteria; phylum Pseudomonadota; class Gammaproteobacteria; order Burkholderiales; family Burkholderiaceae_D; genus Telluria_A. The sequence continues at coordinate 13,355 of JAZJYP010000254.1, forward strand.
GGCCAGATCGCCAAGAACGTCGGCACCTTCGTCAAGGCCTTCAACAGCCTGTCCGACCAGTTGGGCGCGCTGGGCAAGGGCGGCCTCAAGTCCGACGCCGCGCTGGGCCAGGTGCAGGGCCAGCTGGCCAGCATCCTGGGCCAGGTCAATGGCAAGGCCGGCCTGTCGCTTCAGAACGGCAAGCTCCAGGTCGACAGCAAGGCCCTGGGCGACGCGATTGCCGCCAATCCCGAGCAGGTGGCGGCGCTGTTTACCGACCAGGGCAAGGGCGTGGCCGACCAGTTGGGCAGCAAGATTGGCCAGCTGCTGGGAACGAACGGCGCGATCGGCAAGGAAGCCGTCTCGATCGGCAAGGACATCACGGCGCTGGGCAGCAAGAAAGAGAGCCTGACAAAAGCGCTGACGGCGCAGGCGCAAAGCCTGGCGTCGCAATACGCGCAAGCGACCGGCCAGGACAGCGGCAGCAACAGCGCCTTGCCCGGCTACAGCGGTCCATCCTCCCTGTTCGACTTCTTCACTTAACCGTGGGGTCAAACCCGGCAACTTGACAAATCGGGGACA
>JAZJYP010000255.1:0-2837 GCA_040390345.1 Pseudomonadota bacterium
AGACCACGATTCCAAGGCAACTAATTGCGCGCTATTAGTTGCCTTGGAATCGTGGTCTGACCCCGGTTTTCCTCAAAGCCAGATGCGACCCCGGCGTTGTTGGGCGTTTCTTAGACCGTCAGCGGCTTGTAGCGGATGCGCTTGGGCTTGGCGCCTTCTTCGCCCAGGCGCTTCTTCTTGTCGGCTTCGTATTCCTGGTAGTTGCCATCGAAGAAGGTCACTTGCGAGTCGCCTTCGAAGGCCAGGATGTGGGTGGCGATGCGGTCGAGGAACCAGCGGTCGTGGGAGATCACCATCACGCTGCCGGCAAACTCGAGCAGCGCGTCTTCGAGCGCGCGCAGGGTTTCCACGTCGAGGTCGTTGGACGGTTCATCGAGCAGCAGCACATTGCCGCCCTTGAGCAAGGTCTTGGCCAGGTGCAGGCGGCCGCGCTCACCACCGGAGAGGTTGCCGACGATCTTCTGCTGGTCGCCACCCTTGAAGTTGAAGCGGCCCAGGTAGGCGCGCGAAGGCATCTCGAAGCGGCCCACGCTGAGGATGTCGGCGCCGCCGGAGACGTCTTCGAATACAGTCTTGCTGTTGCCCAGCTCGTCGCGGCTCTGGTCGACCAGCGAGATGCGCGCGGTCTGGCCGATCGCCACTTCGCCGCTGTCGGGCTTGTCGATGCCGGCGATCATCTTGAACAGCGTCGATTTACCGGCGCCGTTCGGGCCGATGATGCCGACGATGGCGCCCGGCGGCACGGTGAAGGACAAATTATCAATCAAGAGGCGCTCGCCAAAGGCCTTGGAGACGTTCTTGAATTCGATCACTTCATTGCCCAGGCGCTCGGCCACGGGGATGAAGATTTCTTGCGTCTCATTGCGCTTCTGGTATTCGTGCTCGCTCATCTCGTTGAAGCGGGCCAGGCGGGCCTTGGACTTGGCCTGGCGCGCCTTCGGATTCTGGCGTGACCATTCCAGTTCTTTTTGCAGCGCGCGCTGGCGTGCCGATTCGGTCGCTTCTTCCTGCTTCAGGCGCGCCTGCTTCTGGTCCAGCCAGGACGAATAATTGCCTTTCCATGGAATGCCGCTGCCGCGGTCCAGTTCCAGGATCCATTCGGCGGCGTTGTCGAGGAAGTAGCGGTCGTGGGTGATGCCGACCACGGTGCCGGGGAAGCGCAGCAGGAATTGTTCGAGCCATTCGACCGATTCGGCGTCGAGGTGGTTGGTCGGTTCGTCGAGCAGCAGCATGTCCGGCTTGGACAGCAGCAGCTTGCACAGGGCCACGCGGCGCTTCTCGCCGCCCGACAGCACGGCGATCCTGGCGTCCCATGGCGGCAGGCGCAGCGCATCGGCGGCCATTTCCAGCTGCAGGTTCAGGTTGCCGCCGTCGGCCGAAGAGATGATCGCTTCCAGGCGCGCCTGTTCGGCTGCCAGGGCATCGAAGTCGGCATCTTCCTCGGCGTAGGCGGCGTACACGGCGTCGAGCTTGGCTTGCGCTTCGAATGCTTCACCGAGGCCCGATTCGACTTCCTGGCGCACATTCTTTTCAGGGTCGAGCTGGGGTTCCTGGGGCAGGTAGCCGATGTTCAGACCCGGCATCGGGCGCGCTTCGCCCTGGATGTCGGTGTCGATGCCGGCCATGATCTTGAGCAGCGTGGATTTGCCCGAGCCGTTCAGGCCCAGCACGCCGATCTTGGCGCCCGGGAAGAAGGACAGGGAAATATCCTTGAGGATCTGGCGTTTGGGCGGGACGATTTTGCCCACGCGGTTCATGGTATAGACGTAATTGGCCATTGCGATAACTCGTGATTGGTACGGAAGGACAACAGGATAGCAGAGTCTAGCTGCGTTTCCACAGTCCTTCGGCCGCATACAGGGCCAGTGCGCTCCAGATCATCACGAAACCGACCGCCTTGTCGGCCGTAAAGGCTTCATGGAACAGGAAGATGCCCAGCGCGAACTGGATGCTGGGGCCAATATATTGCAGCAAGCCCAGCACCGACAGGGGAATGCGGCGCGCGCCGGCGGCAAACAGCAGCAGGGGAATGGCGGTGATCGGGCCGGCCGCGGCCAGCAACCAGCGCGTCGTGTCCGAGCTGGTGGTGATGAAGCTGTTCTGGCCATAGATGGTGAGCCAGAGCACGTAGCCGAGCGCGAAGGGCGCCAGCACCATGGTCTCGAACGACAAGCCTTCGAGCGCGCCGAGGGCCGCCGTCTTGCGCATCAGGCCGTAGCCGCCGAAGGACAGGGCCAGCACCAGCGAAATCCAGGGCATGTGCCCGGCTTGCCAGGCCAGCCAGACCACGCCCAGGGCGGCCAGGCCGATGGCGGCCCACTGGCCGGGACGCAGGCGCTCCTTGAGCACGATATAGCCGAGCATCACATTGACCAGGGGATTGATGAAGTAGCCGAGCGAGGATTCGATCACATGGCCGTTGTTGACGGCCCAGATGTAGAGCAGCCAGTTGCCCGACAACAGCAGCGAGCTGACGGCGAAGCTGGCCATGATGCGCGGCTTTTGCAGCAGCTCGGGCAGCCACTTCCACTGGCGCCGCACGGTCATGACGATGGCGAGGAAGGCGAGCGACCACAGCACGCGGTGGATCAGGATCTGCGTCGGCGGCACGTCGGCCAGGGCGTGGAAGTAGAGGGGAAACAGGCCCCAGCATAAGAATGCCAGGGCTGCATACAGGACGCCGGTGCGCATGGGGACAATCCGAAAAGGTGAGCTGTCCATTATGGCCGAATTGGCGTGGCCCTGCTGGCAAGCTACTTTCTAACTTCGGGGTCACATCTGACCGTTGGGAAAATCGGGGACAGACCCCAAGATCGAAAGATCGGGGTCTGTCCCCG
>JAZJYP010000256.1:0-3564 GCA_040390345.1 Pseudomonadota bacterium
AGTTGCCTTCGAATCGTGGTCTGACCCCGGTTGGCTTTTCAGTCGGTGCTGGCGGGCGGGTTGAGGATGTTGAGGAAGGCGCGCACCACGGGCGCGTCGTCCTGGGTCGTGTAGGTGATGTACAGGTTGGCCGACGGCGGATTGGTCTTGATCGGCACGAAAATCACGCCGGGCCAGCCGATGCGGCTGGTCGTCTCCGGCATCAAGGCCACACCCAGGCCCGCGCCCACCATCGCCAGCAAGGTCTGCGGCTCGGACGCTTCCTGGAAAATCGTCGGCTGGAAGCCGGCCTTGACGCAGCACTGGATCAGGTAGCGCGGGAAGGCCGATTTGTCCAGCGCCAGGGTCAGCATCGGCTGGTCGGCGATATCGGTCAATTCCACATACGGCCTGGTCGCCAGGGGATTGTGCTCGTTGACGGCCACGCAGATATTCTCGCGGAAGCACAGCTCCTGGCGCAGGTGGTCGTTTTTCAGTTCGTCTTCGTCGAGCTTGGGCTCGCGCCAGAAGCCCACGTCGATCTGCTTGGCGCGCAGCGCCTCGTACTGCACATTCGGCCCCGACTCGTGCAAGGTCCAGGTCACGCGCGGAAAGCGCGTCTGGAATTCTTCGAGCAGGCTGGGAATGGGCCCCCACATCGCCGAACCGACAATGCCCACGCGCAGGCGGCCCACTTCGCCGCGGTCGATCTGGCGGATCGTGTCGATCGTCATGCGCATCTTGGCCAGCATGTCCTGCGCTTCGCCCATCAGGGCCTTGCCGGCCACCGTCAATTCAAACGTACGGGTGGTGCGCGCGAACAGGCGCACCCCGAGCTCGTTTTCGAGCTTCATGATTTGCTGGGACAGGGGCGGCTGCGAAATGTGCAGGCGTTCGGCGGCGCGCGAAAAGCTTTTTTCTTCGGCGACGGCGAGGAAGTACTTCAGCTGTTTCAGGTCGATGGACATGGCGGCTTCAGGCGGCGTGTTCGATCAGGGCCAGGGCCAGCTGGGCGCCGACCCGGGCATTGTTCTTGACCAGGGCGATATTCGTGGCCAGGCTGCGCCCTTGCGTCAATTCCTTGATGCGCCCGAGCAGGAAGGGCGTGACTGCCTTGCCCTTGATGCCCTGGTGGTAGGCCTCGAGCAGGGCGGCCGTGGTGATGCTGTCGATTTCGTCCTTCGCCATGGCGTCGGTCTCGGGCACCGGATTGCTGATGACGACCCCGCCCTGGAGGCCCAGCTGCCACTTGGTGCGGATGAAGGCGGCTTGCTCTTTGGCCGTATCGAGCTGGAAGTCGGCCTTGTAGCCGCTCTCGCGCGTGAAGAAGGCGGGAAAGCCCGGCTGGCCGACGGCCACCACGGGCACGCCGTGGGTCTCGAGGTATTCGAGCGTGAGGCCGATGTCGAGGATGGACTTGACGCCGGCGCATACGACGGCCACGCTGGTCTGGGCCAGTTCCTGCAGATCGGCCGAAATGTCGTAGCTCGTTTCGGCGCCGCGGTGCACGCCGCCGATGCCGCCGGTGACGAACACTTCGATGCCGGCCAGTTGGGCGCAAATCATGGTCGCGGCCACCGTGGTGGCACCAAGGCGGCCGGTCGAGAGCACGAAGGCCAGGTCGCGCCGGCTCACCTTCATCGCGTCCGGCGCGCTGCCCAAGAGTTCGAGCTGTTCGTCGGTCAGGCCGATGCAGATCTTGCCGCCGATGATGGCAATCGTGGCCGGCACGGCGCCGGCCAGGCGGATGATGTGCTCGACCGCGCGCGCCGTCTCGACGTTTTGCGGGTAGGGCATGCCGTGCGAGATGATGGTCGATTCGAGCGCGACGACGGGCTTGCCGGCGGTGCGGGCGGCCGCCACTTCGGGCGAGAGCAGGAGGAAGGAGTGCATGGTCATTCCTGGTAAAGGGCGTTGAAAGGCTGCGTGCCGGCGTCGAAATTGTGGATCTCGTCGAGGCTGTCCGAGGTCAGGTAAGGGCAGACCGTCTCTTCGCATTCGAGCGTCATGGCCGAGAGCTGCAAGCCGCGCCGGCAGGCCAGGTGCAGGTCGTCGCTGCCCTGGAACAGCGACCATATCACCGCGGCCGAAAAAGCGTCGCCCGCGCCGGTGACGTCGATGATGTTGGCATGGCGCGCAGCGAGGTGTTCGATGCCGCCGGGGCGGGTGTGGATGACGCCGGTGCTGCCGCGCGTGACGATGATGTCCTGCACGCCCTGGGCTTGCACTTCGCGGCAGGCATCGAGGAAATCGGCGTCCGTCTGCAGCGCGCGGCCCACGCGCGTTTCCAGTTCGCCCTGGTTGAGGATCAACAGGCGCAAGCCCTTGAGCACCGGTGGCAGGTGCGCCATCTTCGGCTGCGACACGGCCACGATCACCAGCGGCACGCAATCGCGCATGGCGTCGGCCAACAGCAGCTGCAGGCTCTCCAGCGGCAGGTTCAGGTCGGCTACCGTCAGGGCGGCGCTGGCGCGCTGGGGCGAGCGCGAGACGAGGAAGTCGGGCGTGACCTGGTCGTACAGGGCCATGTCGGCCAGGGCCAGAATCATCTCGCCATGGTCGTCGAGCACCGCTGTATAGGTGCCGCTGCACAGGCCCGTCAGGCGCATGGTACCGCGCGTGTCGATGCCGGCGCGCTCGGCGTGTTCGAGCAGGGCGCGCCCGGAGGAGTCGTCGCCGATGGCCGTGATCAAGGCCACGGGCGCGGCCAGGCGCGCCAGGTTCTCGGCAATATTGCGCGCCACGCCGCCAAACGATTCGTCCTGGCGCGCGGGATTGGACGTGCCCAGCTTGAGCGTGGCGATCGAGCGCAGCTTGCGGTCCAGGTTGGCCGCGCCCAGGCAGACGATGGGGCGGTTGTCCGGCAGTACGTAGGCGCGCCCGAGCAGGCGGCGGTCGCGGATCAGGCCGGCGATATAGCCGGCCACGGCCGAACGCGACAGGCGCAGCTGCACCGCCAGGTCTTGTTGCGAGATGAAGGGGTTGGCGCGGATGAGCTCGTAGAGCTGGTCTTTTTTCGACAGTTCGGTCACGATGGCTTCCGTTTTGGACAATTGTTTCCGATGGTAGACAGTTGTCTTTTTGCTGTCAACACATGAATACGGCTTGCCAGAGCGCGCGACACGTAATTTATATCATAAACCTATAAATTGGCAAGAAAAATGGTATTTGCCATACATATCGCCGATCATGCATAGTTATAATACTTAGCAAATCCCCTCCAGCCGTATCCGGTGCCCCGCGCACCCCGCCTTTCCTGCGCGCAGCAGGAGTGACAGCCATAACAAAGCCTGAACGAGGACCACACCATGTTGAACAACACCCCTTTTGAAGCCGCCGACATCATCCGCGCGAAAAAACCTGGCTTTGCGCCGCGCGTGGCGATGATCCTCGGCTCCGGCCTCGGCGTGCTGGCCGAACAGATGACCGACGCCGTCGAAATCGGTTTCGATGCGCTGCCCGGCTTCCCCATCTCCACCGTGCACGGCCACGCCGGCGCGCTGGTGCTGGGCACCCTGGCCGGGGTGGACGTGGTGTGCATGAAGGGCCGCGGCCACTTCTATGAAGGCTACGGCATGGGCGTGA
>JAZJYP010000257.1:0-2351 GCA_040390345.1 Pseudomonadota bacterium
ACGTTTACAACCCCAAAATGAAAAATGCCGTCCAGTCTTAACTGAACGGCATTACCGCCGGAGCGGGGTTTCTTGATGCAAGCCGGAGCGGCTTACTTGTTCGTCGGAGCGACGGTGGTGGTCACTTTGCGGGTGCCCACGACTTCGATCTCAACGCGACGGTTCTTGGCGCGGCCTTCGGCTTTCTTGTTGTCTGCCACTGGCTGCTTCTCGCCCTTGCCTTCGGTGTAGATGCGGTTCGCTTCCACGCCCTTCGACTGCAGGTAAGCCTTGACTGCGTCCGCGCGGCGGATCGACAGCTTCTGGTTGTAGGCGTCGGTGCCGATCGAGTCGGTGTGGCCGACGGCAATGATCACTTCCAGGTTGATGCTGCCCAGTTTCGAGGCCAGGTCGTCGATCTTGGCCTTGCCTTCCGGTTTCAGGATCGCCTTGTCGAAGTCGAACAGGGCGTCAGCGGCGAAGCTCACTTTTTCCGACGTCGGCGCCGGGGCGACGACCACTGGGGCAGCCTTGGCAACCGGTGCTGGCTCAGGCGCCGGCGCTGGTGGCGGCGGAGGTGGCGGCGGGGCCACGCATTTGCCGTTTTCCAGCTTCTCTGGCGGCACGCACAATGGGGCGTCGCAACCTGGAACGGCATCGGCCGGGGTCCAGTAGCCAGTACGCCAGCACAGGCCGAACGGGTCACGCGCGATCACGCCGCGGGCATCCTGCACGTAGGCGCTGTATGGCGTCTTGGCCATGATGTCGGTCGTCACCGGAGCATACGGTGGCGAGGTCTGCGCGAACGCGCTACCGGCGATGGCGGTGGCCGCGAGGATCAGCGTAACAATTTTCTTCATATTCTTTCTTCCTTTCGGGGGTGATATCCGCAGCTATGACTGCGCAACTTGGCGTGCATGGGCAAATCTTAACATGTTGTCCAGCAATACCCGTTCCGGCTTATGGAACAGGCAATTAACATCTCGACCATTTTGCCACAGGCGCGGAAATAGCACGACCGTCGCCAAATCAAACGTGCCATCCATATTGGGTGCATGTTGTTTTCGTGCAACGAAGGGCAAAGCGCGGCGTGCGCATCCGACAAGCGTTTTTCATGCCAGGAATTTTCGGGCCGCCGCGGCCATCGCATCAATTGCGCTGATGCCACACTCCCCATGCTAAAATCCCACGCTTGTTTGCTGTGCCAAGTCCGGCCGGCGACACCTTACAACACAGCCTGAGAGCAGTCGACCCGCCAATGGATCAATTCGCAAAAGAAACTATCCCAATTTCCCTCGAAGAAGAGATGCGCAAGAGCTACCTCGATTACGCCATGAGCGTGATCGTGGGCCGCGCACTGCCGGATGCACGCGATGGCCTCAAACCCGTCCATCGCCGCGTGCTGTTCGGTATGCACGAGCTGAACAATGTGTGGAACCGCCCTTACGTCAAGTGCGCCCGCGTTGTCGGTGAAGTCATGGGCAAATACCACCCGCACGGCGACGCCTCGATTTACGACACCCTGGTGCGCATGGCCCAGGACTTCTCGCTGCGCTACACCCTGGTCGATGGCCAGGGCAACTTCGGCTCGGTCGACGGCGACAATGCCGCGGCGATGCGTTACACCGAGTGCCGCCTCGACAAGATCGCCAGCGAACTGCTGGCCGACATCGACAAGGAAACGGTCGACTTCGCGCCCAACTACGACGGCAAGGAAAAAGAGCCGACGGTGCTGCCAACGCGCATCCCGAACCTCTTGATCAACGGCTCCTCCGGTATCGCGGTGGGCATGGCGACGAACATCCCGCCACACAACATCACCGAAACGATCAACGGCGCGCTGCACGTGCTGCGCAATCCGGACTGCACGATCGACGAGCTGATCGAGCTGATCCCGGCGCCGGACTTCCCGACCGCCGGCATCATCTACGGCGTCTCGGGCGTGCGCGACGGCTACCGCACCGGCCGTGGCCGGGTGGTCATGCGCGCCAAGACCCACTTCGAAGAGTACGGCAAGGATGGCGGACGCATGGCCATCATCGTCGACGAGCTGCCTTACCAGGTGAACAAGAAATCCCTGCTCGAGCGCATCGCCGAAAACGTGCGCGACAAGAAGCTCGAAGGCATTTCCGACATCCGCGACGAGTCCGACAAGTCCGGCATGCGCGTCGTCATTGAACTCAAGCGCGGCGAAGTGCCCGAAGTGGTGCTCAACAACCTGTACAAGCAGACCCAGCTGCAAGACACCTTCGGCATGAACATGGTGGCGCTGGTCAACGGCCAGCCCAAGCTGCTGAACCTGAAGCAGATGCTGCAATGCTTCCTGTCGCACCGCCGCGAAGTGGTCACGCGCCGCACCGTGTTCGAACTGC